>DATLGB010000098.1:0-52656 GCA_035540675.1 Solirubrobacteraceae bacterium
CGAGGAGGAGTCCGCCGCGCGCGCCCTCGCCCGCCGCGCCGCGCGCGACGCGACCGCCGTGCTCGACCGCCGCGCCGACCTCTCCGCCAGCCTCGTCGTCGCCACCATCCGCTCCACCGCCGCCGACATCCTGCGCGGCTCCGGCCTGGACACCGAGGAGATGCAGGCCGCCCTCGGTCCCTACCCGGGCGCGGATTGAGCCTCGCCGCGTCGGTGGTAAAATGGCCGTTCCGCCGCGGGGTGGAGCAGTCAGGTAGCTCGCCGGGCTCATAACCCGGAGGTCGCAGGTTCGAATCCTGCCCCCGCTATCGGAAGCCGTCCTCTCGCCAGGGCGGCTTTCGTCTTTCTGGGGCACGGGGCGTGCCCTGCCCGGCTGCAGCGCGTCGATCGTGCATCCCGCGCCTATGCAGGTACGAGGGGTACGAACGGGACCGGCCCGGGTTGTAGTGAGCACAGGCCACGACCGTGGCCGGTGTGAACAGGTGCCCTTCAAAGGCGCCCGAGGAGGACTTATGCAGCACGACATCCAGAGGACGCCAGCTCGGCGTTCGCGAGGGGCGGTGGCCGCTGTCATCGTCGCCGTCGCGCTGCTCGCCGCCATGGCCGTCGCGGCACCGGGAATGGCGCTCGCGCAGGCACCGGCCGCGACCACGACCCCTGCCACCGACATCACCAGCACCACGGCGACGCTCAACGGAACCGTGACACCGAACCAGAACGACACGACGTTCTACTTCCAGTACGGCACCACGGCCGACTACGGCACGCAGACACCCACCCAGGGTCCGCAGTCCGGCAACGCCACGAAGGACGTCAGCGCCGGCGTCACCGGCCTCACCCCCTCGACGCTCTACCACTACCGCCTGGTCGCGGTGAACTCGGCCGGCACCTCCTTCGGCTCCGATGTGACGTTCACGACGGCCGCTCCGGGAACCGCTCCGCCCGGCCAGCCGAACCAGATCTCCATCACCGCGTCGCCGAAGGCTCTGACGTTCGGACGCTCCACCCGGATCTCGGGCAAGGTCAAGGGAAAGGACAGCGGCGGCAAGACGGTGACGCTCGAGGAGAGCCCGCACCCGTACACGGGCGGCTACGTGCCGACGGGCCTCACCACGAAGTCCGACGCAAAAGGGAACTACGCGTTCACGGTCTCGCCTGACGAGACCACGCGCTACCGCGCGGTCGTGAACACCGCCCCTCCCTCGGCGAGCGACGCGGTCACGGTGACGGTTCGCGTCAAGGTCGGCCTCCGCGTCAGTGACCGCACGCCGAAGGCCGGCACCCGCGTCCGCTTCTCCGGCAAGGTCAAGCCCGCGCACGACGGCAGGGTCGCCCGCATCCAGCGCCGCACATCCGATGGGGGTTGGAAGACGGTCAAGCGCGTGACCCTGGTCGCCGCGCCCATCATCGACGGCGTCATCGCATCGAAGTACTCCACGCGGATCCGCATCAAGCGCACACGGGTGTACCGCGTCCGCGTCAGCCCGGCAGACGGGGATCACGCGACCGGCACGAGCCGCCGTGTGAAGATCCGCGTTCACTAGCCCGCCGCGTCGAACGTCGCCCCGAGCGGGGCGGCGTTCGCCACGCCCGACGGAACCGCTCCGAAACCGGCCGTCGCTCCCGCGCGGACCGAGCGGGCCCCCGCTATCGGAAGCCGTCCTCTCGCCAGGGCGGCTTGCGTCTTCGTGCGCGGGCGGCGCTGCTTCCAGGGCGGCTCAACCCGCCGCGACCGCCGGCTGGGGCGTCAAGCCGACCAGGCTCCCGCGCTGCGGGAGGTCGCGTCCTGGTCGCGCTGGCGACGCTCACGCAGCGCCTGACGCCGGGACCGTCCTCGGCCGCGTCGGCGGCGGAGCGCGAGTACCAGCTGCTCCGGGCGCACGAGATCTTCGCCCCGCTGTCGGTCGCCATCACCGAGCGCCTGGCCAACGAGCTGCACGAGGTCCGTCCCCAGCGCGGCCGGCTCGTGGTGCGCGAAGGCGACGCCGGGATCGTGGCGGAGGGCGAGGTGGTCATAGAAGCCGCCGGTGAGCGGCTCAGCACGTGCGGGCCCGGCGACGGCTTCGGCGAGATCGCGCTGATCCGCGACGTTCCTCGAAACGGCGACGGCGAGGGGGACCGACGGGGTCGTGCTCTTCTCGCGCGAGCGTCACGCCTTCCTGTCGGCGATCGGCGTCCGGACACCGGCGTCGCGCACCGCGCACCGGATCTCGACCGGTGCAGGCCGGGAGCGCGCGCCGCGGCCGCGCCCGGCCCGGGCGACGGCGACGGCCGGTGAGAGGCGAGGCGAGGCCCGTCCGCGGGACGGGCCTCGCTCGCCCCCCCGCTCAGCGCGTGCTGATGTAGATGTCCGACGAGCCCTCCGGGCCCGGCAGGCGCCCGAACAGCAGCGTGTCCGCGTGCCAGGACAGCGACGGCCGCGTCTCGGAGGCCGGCGTGTTGACCGCCGAGCCGAGGTTCACCGGCGCCGACCAGGGCGCGTCGGTGGACGGCCGCGTCGACGCGTAGAGGTCCTGCGCGCCCTGCGCCCCCGGGTGGGCATGGTTCGTCGTGAACACGATCTCGCGCCCGTCCTTGCGGACGTTGGGCTGGATGTCGTTGCCCGGCGTGTTGAGCTCCGAGACCGCGCTCGCCGGCCCGAACTCGCGCGACACGAAGATGTCGCCGGGCACGCTGGCCGAGCTGCGCGAGAAGAACAGGTGGTCGGCGCCGCCGATCTCCACCAGCGACGGCCCCTGCTCGTCGAGCGAGCTGTTCGGGCCCTCGGGTGCGCAGGCGAGGTGCTGCGGATCCTGCCAGCCGTGCCTGGGGTTGTCGCGGGTGAGGTAGATGTCACCCATGCCGCAGCTGCGGCTGGTGGTGCGGCGGCTGACGAACAGCAGGCGCTTCCCGCGCAGCGGGGTCGGGCAGAAGTCGTCGGACGCGGAGTTGATCGGCGCCGGCAGGTTCTGCGGCGGGCCGAACGGCTCGTCCTCCCGGGTCCGGGTCGCGACCCAGATGTCGAGGCCGCCGTGGCCGCCGGGACGGTTCGACGCCATGAACAGCTGCCGCCCGTCGGGCGACAGGATCGGGCAGCCGTCCAGGGACGGCGTGTTGAGCTCCGAGCTGTTGCCGTTCACCTCGTCGATCTTCTGCGCGGGGCTCCACGGCCCGCCGGCCGGACGCGCGACGGCGGACGCCGCCAGCAGGCAGAACAGGGAGATGCAAAGGGCGAATCTCATCGAATCCCTCCTCGGGGATCGCAGGTTGAACTGGCGAGGAGGCTTCCGGGCCGCGGTAGAAGCGCGGTAGGGCTTCGGCGCGGTCGGTAGAAAACCGGAAGGAAGCGGCGTGGGGCCCGGTTAGATTCGCTTCGGAGCGGATGCGATGAGGATTCGGATGCTCGGCCCGTTCGCCGTGGAGCTCGGCGGCAGCGCCCTCAAGCTGGCAGGCCCGAAGCAGCGGGCCGTGCTGTCGCTGCTCGCGATGCACGCGAACCAGACGGTCCCGCTCCAGCGGCTGATCGACGGGCTGTGGGGTGAGGACCCACCGGGGACGGCCGAGAAGATGGTGCAGCAGTACGTCTCGCAGCTGCGCCGCCTGCTGGCGGACGCCGGCGGGCCGGAGATCCTCACGCGCGGGCGCGGCTACGAGCTGCGGATCGCCGCCGAGGCCGTCGACGCGCTGCGCTTCGAGCAGCTCGTGGAGGAGGCGGCGCGCGAGGGCAACGGCGGGCGCGGCGACCTCGCCCGCCAGGCGCTCGGGCTGTGGGAGGGGCCGCCGCTGGTCGACCTGCTCGACGAGCCGTTCGCGCCGTCCGAGGCGCGCCGGCTCGAGGAGCTGCGCCTGCGCGCGATCGAGCTGACGATCGAGGGCGACCTCGAGGCCGGTCGCCACGACGAGGTGATCGGCGGCCTGCGCTCGCTCGTGGACGAGCATCCGCTGCGCGAGCGGCTGCGCGCGCTGCTGATGCTGGCGCTCTACCGGGCGGGGCGCCAGGCCGAGGCGCTGGACGTCTTCCAGGACGTGCGCTGGACGATGGTGGAGACGCTGGGCCTCGAGCCCGGGCCGGAGCTGCGGCGCCTGCAGGAGGCGATCCTGCAGCAGGACCCGGCCCTGGAGCGCGTCGTGCCCGACGTCGCCTGGGCGAGCCGCCAGACCGCGCAGCAGCTCGACGCGGGCGCGGGGCGCGTCTCGCAACGCCGCGGCGAGCTCCGGTCCGGCGAGCGCGAGCTGGCGGCGCGCGTGATCGACCTCCAGACGCTGCGCGCGACGCAGCGCGCGCCCTCGCGCGCGCCGGCGTCCTGCCCCTTCAAGGGCCTCGAGTCCTTCGACGTCTCCGACGCGGAGTACTACTTCGGCCGCGAGCGGCTGGTGGCGGACATCGTCGCGCGGCTGCCCGGCACGAGCCTGCTCGGCGTCATCGGGCCGTCCGGCAGCGGCAAGTCGTCGGCGATCCGGGCCGGCCTGATCCCGTCGCTGGACTCGGGGGTCCTGCCCGGCAGCGAGAACTGGACGCGGCTCGTCGTGCGTCCGGGGGAGCGGCCGCTCGCCGCCCTCGGGCGCGCGCTCGGCACCCCGCCGGCGACGGCGGATCCCGTCGCCGTCGCGCTCGAGTCGGTGGCGGCGCACTCGCGCCTGCTGATCGTCGTCGACCAGTTCGAGGAGGCGTTCACCGCCTGCCGCGACGCGGCGGAGCGAAGGGCCTTCATCGACGCGCTCGTGGCGCCGGCGGTCCGCGGCGACGCCCGCTGCCTGGTCGTCCTCGGCCTGCGGGCGGACTTCTACGGCGCCTGCGCGGCGCACCCGCAGCTCGCCAGGCAGCTCGGCGAGAACCACGTGCTCGTCGGGGCGATGCGCGCGGACGAGCTGACCCGTGCGGTCGAGGGCCCGGCGCTCCAGGCGGGGCTGACGGTCGAGCCGGAGCTCGTGGCGCGCCTGGTGGAGGAGACCGCCTGGCGTCCCGGCGGCCTGCCGCTGCTGTCCACCACGCTGCTCGAGCTGTGGCAGGCGCGGTCGGGGGACCGGCTGACGATGGCGTCCTACGCGCGCACCGGCGGCGTGCAGGGCGCGGTCGCCCGGCTGGCCGAGACCGCCTACCAGGCGCTGTCGCCGGAGGAGGCGGCCACCGCGCGCAACCTGCTCCTGCGCCTCGCCGGCGACAGCGACGCCGAGGCGTACGTGCGGCGGCAGGTCCCGCTGTCGGAGCTCGACATCGGCAACGGCGAGCCGGTCCGGCGCGTGCTCGAGGTGCTGACCGCGCGGCGGCTGCTGACGGTCGGCGGCGACAGCGTGGAGGTCGCGCACGAGGCGCTGCTGCGCGAGTGGCCCCGGCTGCGCGGCTGGCTGGAGGACGACGCGGAGGCGCGCCGCCTGCACAGCCACATCACGCTCGCCGCGCGCGACTGGGAGCAGGCGGGCCGCGACCCCGCGGAGCTGTACCGCGGCGCCCGACTGGCGGCGGCGCTCGACTTCGCCGCCGAGCGGCGCGACGCGCTGAACGCGCTCGAGCGCGAGTTCCTCGACGAGGCCCGGCTGGTCAGCGAGCGCGAGACGCTGCACGCGCGCCGGATGAACCGCCGCCTGAAGGCCCTGCTGGCGGTGGCGGGCGTCGCGGTCGTCGCGGCGGGCGCCGCGGGGATCGTCGCGCTCGACAAGCGCGGCGAGGCCGAGGACGCGGCGGTGTCGGCGGACGCCCAGCGGTTGGGGGCGCAGGCGCTGACCGAGAAGCGCGTCGACCGCGCGCTCCTGCTCGCCCGCACCGGCGTCGCGCTCGAGGACTCGCCGGCTACGCGCGGCAGCCTGCTCGCGACGCTGACCGCCAACCCGCCGGCGCTGCTCGGGGTGCTCCCCGCGGTCGACGACGCGGAGATCTACTCGGCCGCCGTCAGCCCCGCCGGCGATCGCGTCGCCTTCTCGGACGCCGGCGGCCTCGTGCGCGTGTTCGAGCTGCCCAGCCGCCGCGAGGTCGGGACGTACCGCATCGGGCTCGCCCAGTTCGTCCGCTTCTCGCCCGACGGGCGCACGCTGGCGGTCGGCGGGCAGGAGCCCGTCGACGAGCCGCCGGGCGCGCTGGTCGACCTCGTGGACGCCACGACACTCGAGCGGCGGCGGCGAATCGTGCTCCCGCCGCCGGCGCAGCCGAGCATCTTCACGGTGGCCACGCCGGCCTTCGTCGGCGGCGGGCGCCACCTGCTCGTGTTGCAGACGCCGATCGGCGACGCGCCGCAGCCGCACGCGCTGCGGCGGATCGACACCCGCACGGGCAGGCTGGTCGGCGATCCGCTCGAGCTCCCGGCGGGCTCCTCGTACGCGCTGGCGATCGCCGATGACCGCGCGTTCGTGACGCACCCGGACGAGGACGTGACGCTGGAGATCGACACGCGGCGGATGAGCGTCCTGCGCCGTCATCCGGCGGGCGGGACGTACGTGGCCGCCCGTCCCGACGGCGCGGCCGTCGCGCTCGGGTCGCGCGAGGGGGCGGTGCGCGTGCTCGACTTGGCGTCCGGTCGCACCAGGCTCCTGCCCGGCACGCATCGCGGCGAGGTCTCCAGCCTCGCCTACACGCCCGACGGCGCCACCGTCGTCTCCGCCGGTGAGGACGGGTCCGTGCGGATCCGCGGCGAGGTCGACGAGCGCCTCGCGGTGCACGCCGGGACGGTGCACGCGCTGGCGATCTCGCCCGACGGCGGCTCGCTGTTCACGGCAGGCGTCGACGGGCAGGCGTTCCTGTGGGATCTCGCCCGCGCCGACCGGCTCGTCACGCCGATCCCGCTGGAGAAGCCGTTCGTCGCCGAGGAGGATCCGAGCCCGCGCGGGAGCGCGGTCAGCCCCGACGGGGCGACGCTCGCGGTCACCAACAGCGACGGGACGGTGGACCTGATGGATACCGGCACGCTCCGCCGGCGCGCGCGGCTGCGCGACGGGGCGCGGCCGATCCTGGCCGCCGCCTACACGCCCGACGGCAGTGCCCTGGCGACGGCGGGCGACGGCGGGCGCGTCGCGATCTGGGACGCGGCGACCCTGACGCTGCGGCGGCGCTTCGAGGGACTCGACGGCTGGACCCAGACGCTCGCCTTCTCACCGGACGGGCGGCGCGTGGCCGCAGGCGACTACAGCCCGGCGTTCCACGTCTGGGACACCGCCACCGGGCGCCGCACGCATACGCTCGAGGAACCCGTCGTGTCGGCGGCCTTCAGCCCCGACGGCAGGCACCTCGCGCTGGCGGTCGTGGAGAAGACGGCGCAGGTGCTCGACGCGCGCACCGGGACGCTCGTCGCGGACTTGAAGGCTGCGGCCATCCCGCGGTCGGTCGCCTTCTCGCCGGACGGGCGGCTGCTGTTCGTCGGGCTCTACAACGGCGCCGGCCAGTTCTTCACGACCCGGGACTGGCGGCCTTCGGGCGCTCCCATCCGCGCCCAGTCCCAGCGCCTCACGGAATCGCACTTCACGCGGGACGGGCGCACGCTCGTCACCGCCAGCGCCGACGGGACGGTGTCGCTGTGGGACGTCGCCGGCCGCAGGCCGATCGGGGCGCCGATCGAGGTCGAGGCCGACACGTTCGTCTCGGCGCCGGTCAGCCCGGACGGCTCCCACCTGTACGCGCTGCCGACCGGCCGCGAGGGCATGCGCCTGACGCTGTCGCCGGAGGCCTGGAAGCGCCACGCGTGCCGCATCGCGGGCCGCGAGCTCACGCGCGCGGAGTGGCGGGAGGCGCTGCCGAGCCAGCCGTACCGCCGCGTCTGCGGCACCTAGCGAACCCGCCGCCGGCCGCGTCTTGATCGACAGCGGCCGCCCGTCATCTTGCGGCGGGCTCGGCCCCGCCTGATCGGCTGGTCCGCCGCGCGGCTACTCGCGCACCAACGGCGCCGTGGCGGCGCCCCTGGCGTACAGGATGTAGAGACGGAAGCCCTGGGCGTAGGACGCCTCGCACGCCTTGTCGAACAGGTCCATGGCCTCGGCGTCCGAGAGCGGCGGAGCCTCGAAGCCGCTGTCCGGCCGGTTGACCTGGCTGCGGACGTCCTCGATGGTCGCGAGCTTCTCGGCCCTGCTGCCTCGGTTCCAGTCCCGGCACTGGGCCAGCTGGGCGACCGAGCCCGCGGTCTCCTCGCCGAGCGGCTTGCCGGCGGCGGCGACGTCCTTCGCGGCAGAAGCGGGCCGCTGCTCGCTCTGCGACCCGCAGCCGGCGGTCAGCAGGAGCGCGACCGCGACGACGGGAAGCCGCCTCGCGCGTCCCGTCTCACCTCGTCGAGGCGTCATAGATGCGGTCCAGGCGCTCCGCGAGGGCGATCCCCTCCGGACTGCGGGCGAACTCTCGCTCGGCGCGCCGCTGCTCGCGCTGCGCGCGGCGTGCCTCCTCGCTGCCCGGGCGCGGCGGCGTGTCGAACCAGTCGCACACCGGCGTGTTGTCGCGCATCTCGCCGGCTTCCCGCTGCAGGAAGCAGCGCAGCAGCTCGGTCGACTTCTCGGGAACGCCGGTGCCGATGCTGTTCTCGCAGTCCTCGGGCAGGAAGAGGGGCCGCGAGGTGCCGGGCTGCGGCGCGAGCGGCGGGTCTCCGGTCAGGCTGTCGCGGGTTCCGTCGGGTCCGAAGTTGTCGTACCAGCAGTTGCCGGTGTTGCCCGGGAACTCGTCCCACCAGAAGTCGACGCCGTTGGGGAGCCGCTTGGGCAGCGGGTTGTCGAGCAGGCCGGTCTGGTTGCCGAACATCGTCAGTCCCGGGTGCACGCGGAAGGTCGGCGGGACCTGGCCCATGCGGTTGCCGAAGTAGCGGTTGTCGCACGAGGTGGTGGTGATGGCCTCTTCGGCGTCGGGGCAGTGGATCTCCTTGTCGAGGTTGCCCTCCGGGTCGCCGCGAAGCGCCTTGATCAGCGCGTCGGGCGTCGCCTGGAGCATCGTCCCCTGGCGCCAGTTGTCGAAGAACCAGTTCTGGGTGACGGTCGCGTCGTTGTAGCCGAAGTAGATCATCCCGGTCCCGATCGGCTCCGGGATCAGCGGCTCGAACGGCGGGTCCTCGCGGTAGATGTCGAGGTTGTTCGAGTAGAACCAGTTGTTGTCCACCTGCATGCCGTCCGCGGGGTAGCCCGGGTGGCCCTGCGGCGAGACGGTGTCGCTCGTGAGGCCGTTGACGTTCCCGTAGAAGCGGTTCTCCGTCACCCGCGTCGAGTTGCCCATCGAGCCGGAGTAGCCCATGACGTTGCCGTGCAGGTCGCAGCGCTTGATGATGCTGTTGAACCGCTTCTCCGGGTACACGGACTCGTCCCGGAAGTCACCGGTCTGCGGCGACGCGCCCGGATAGACGGCGGCGTCGCCGGCGCCCATGCCCTCGCAGTTGCGGACCATGTGGTGGTCGGTCGTGTAGCTCAGGTGACCGTAGTCGGCGCCCCAGAAGAACTTGACCCGGTCGAGCAGCAACCCGTCGGTCTCCTCGGCGTAGAACGCGTGCTCCTTGGCGCCGCGGACGAGGAAGTTGCGGCCGACCATCCCGTCGGCACGATCGACCCGCAGCACCACGTGCTTGGCGTAGCAGGGGTTCGCCTGGTCGTCGGGCGGATGGCAGTCGGACGTGGGGCGCGTGCCGCCGGGCCGCGCCGTCGGCTCCATCGGATCCGTGTAGCCGTGCCCACCGTCGAGGATCACGTCCTCGGGCTTCGCGCCCGAGCCCTCGATCTGGAGGTTGCAGCGGATGCAGCGGCCGTTCTCCTGCTCCGGGATCCCGTGGCGGTCGGGATCCGGCGGGTCGAGCGGCTTGCCCTTCACCGCGCGGCCCAGGACGTGGATGAGGTTCTGGTCGTTCGGGCAGGTCGCCTGGTACTCGTAGCTCGGCGTCGGCGCGCCGCTGGTGTCCGCCTGGAGCAGCGACGGGTTGCACTTCGGGTCGTTGGTGGGCGCCTGGCGCGAGCGCGGCTCGGTGTAACGGCCCGGCATCACGACGACGCGGTCGTTGTTCCGAGAGTCGTTGATCGCCGCCTGGACGGAGCGGTACCGGCACTTCTTGGCGAGCGCCCTGTTGATCCGGCGCATGACTCGTGCCCTGCGCGTGCTGTAGCGCTTCTTCGACTGGCTCGGACGCAGCCGGAAGCCCTCGCTCCTCGCCGCGCGGATCGAGGCGAGCGCGCGCTTCAACGACGTCGCGCCGTTTCTCCCCTGGCAGACGACCCGCACCTCGCCCGGGCCCTTGCCGGTGACGGCCGAGGCAAGCGAGCGCGCTCCGGGGATCTTGCCGCCGGCGGCCGGCTTGATCGAGGCGTCCGGGCGCGGGTCGGGCCAGTACGAGGGACGCTCGAGGTGGGCTGAGGCCGCCGGCGCCAGAGCAACCATGAGCAGGAGGGCGACGCCCGCCCCCCGGCACAAGTGCGGCCGGTTCGATCTCTGCCGGCGTTCCACGGGACCTCCCTCGCGCATTCGGCGACGGAAGCTAGCAACCGCACGTCAACTGTGACGCCGGTTGGCGGGCGGTGTCTGCCGCCTCGTCGCGACCGCGACCGAGCTGACCGAGCCGGTCGCCGGCTCCGACGCGTCGAACCGGGCCGCAGCCCGCCGAACCGGCGGTCGCGCGCGCTGCGGCGGAGTAGATTTAGCCGGAGCGATGAGCGTTCCCGCCCGAGCCAAGCGTCGTCCGCGAGCCACGAGCCGGCGCGCGCTCCCGGCGCGTTTGGCCGCGGCGCTGCTCGCCGTGCTCGCGCTGGCCCCCGCGACCGCCGCCGCCGCCGGCCCCGTGGGCAAGGCCCCGCCGGGGACCCGCCCGGTGCTCGCCGTCGGCAACAACTGGGACGGCACCGCCGACATCCTCGACGTCCCGAGCTACGAGCGGCTCAAGCGCATCAACGTCGTCCCGGACTACGAGGAGCGGATGGCCGAGGCGATGCTCGAGCACGACGGCTTCGCGCGCCTCCTCGTGATCCGCGCGCTGATCGGCGAGGGCCACGACCAGCTCGTCGACGACCTGTACACGTCCAACGACGGCCGGACGCTGTACGTGTCGCGCCCGAGCTTCGCCGACGTCGTCGCCATCGACATCGCGACGAACCAGATCGTGTGGCGGACGCCGGTGTTCCCGGGGCTCGACCACCACGGCGAGCGCGCCGACCACATGGCGATGTCCCCCGATGGCACGCATCTCGCCGTCTCGGCGCAGCGCTTGATCGGGCCGGCGCCGCACCGCGTCGTGATCATCGAGGCCGCGACCGGCCGAGTGGCCAACACCTTCCCGTCGGGCGACGTGCCGCACGAGAACGTCTACTCGCGCGACGGCAGCCGCATCTTCCACGCGTCGATCGGCCGCGTCTTCCTGCCCGACGACCACCCGATGATCGAGGCGCCCCCCGGCCACAACTTCTCCTCGAAGGGCGACAGGGTCTTCCAGATCGTCGATTCCAAGTCGATGGCGATCCTCAAGAAGTGGAACATGGGCAAGAAGCTCGAGGAGGCGGGGCATCCCAACATGAGCGCCGCCGTCCGCCCGATGGCGCTCTCGCCCGACGAGAAGTGGCTGTACTTCCAGGTCTCGTTCTTCCACGGCTTCGTGGAGTTCGACCTCGAGCGCGAGCGCGTCACGCGGATCGCCGAGCTGCCGACGTCGGAGGCGACGCCGCAGCGCCGCGAGGACTACATCCTCGACTCCGCGCACCACGGCATCGCGATGAACGGCGCCGGCACCAAGCTCTGCGTCGCCGGCACGATGTCCAACTACGCGGCGATCGTGGATCGCGCCGACTTCTCGCACCGGATCCATCCGCTCGGCGCGCGGACGTACTGGTCGACGACGAGCGCCGACGGCAAGTACTGCTACGTGTCGGTCGCGGGCGACGACACCATGTCGATCATCTCCTACAAGACCGAGCAGGAGGTGGCGCGCGTGCCGGTCGGCTACCACCCGCAGCGCGCGCGCACCGGGAACGTGTCGGTCGACATCTTCGGCGCCCCGCCGTCGCCGAACCGCGCGCGCCCGAAGGCGCTGTCGTTGCGGGTCAGCCCGGCGCGCGACCGCCGGGCGCCGTACCGCTTCCGGCTGCGCGGCCGCCTGCGGATGCCGGCCGGCGTCAAGGTTGCGACCGGCTGCAGGGGCGTCGTGCGGGTAGACCTGCGCCGCGGCGGTGCCGTGGTCGCGAGCGCACGGGCGAAGCTGCGCCGCGCGGGCGTGCGCTGCCGTTACGCGCGCACGCTGCGCGTGCCCGCCGCCAAGGTGCGGGGCGAGCGCCCGGTACGGCTGACGGCACACGCCCGCTTCGTGGGCAACGACGCGCTCGCCCCGCGCCCGGCGCGCGCGCGGGCCGCCCGGATCCGCTAGGGCCGCAGTCAGGCGCCTGACAGCTGGGGCGGCCGCGAGGATCGCCGATCTAGATTGCCGGGCAAGAGCGCCGCGGCGGCAGGGGAACGCCGTGGTCCGACCCCCTCTCGGAGGTAGAACAGGGTGAGAACGAGAATCGCAGCCGCGTGCGCGGCGGCGTGCACGCTGGCGGCAGCGGCGGCCGGCCCGGCTTCGGCCCAGGCGCCGATCACGAGCCCGAACGTCTCGCACGTCAAGCAGCTGAAGTACGAGGCGCGCAACGGGACGACGCCGAACTACGGCACCGACATCGAGTTCACCAAGCTCGGCGGCCGCGAGTACGCGCTGGCGGGCAGCTATCGCAACGGCCTGCAGATCGTCGACATCACCAACCCTGAGCAGGCGAGCATCGTCGCCGTCTACGACTGCGGCGTCACCCAGGGCGACGTCCAGGTGTTCCGCCAGGCCGACGAGCCGGGGCGCACCTTCATCGCCTACACGTCCGACACCTACGGCGACGGCACCTCGACGTGCTACCGCGAGGCCAAGGCGCTCGGCTTCGACGTCCACAAGGCCAACGGATCCGGCCGCAACGGCACGTTCATCGCCGAGATCACCGACCCGCTGAACCCGAGGACGATCTCCTTCGTCGAGTTCGCCAAGGGTTCGCACAACATCACCGTGCACCCGAGCGGCAACTGGCTCTACAACTCGAACTCGGACCTGATCACGTCCGTCGTCAACTCGCCCGGGATCGAGTACACCGACATCTCGGAGATCTCGCGCCCCGGCGCGACGCGCAGGCTGGACCTGCCGGTGCGCCCCGGCCTCGGGACCGAGTCGCACGACCTGACCTTCAACGAGCGCGGGACGCGGGCGTACTCCGCCGCGCTGTCGCAGGGCGTGATCATCGACACGACCGACCCCGGCGCACCGAAGATCGTGACGTCGTTCCTCAACCCGGCGATCAACGTCTGGCACCAGGCCGACCCGTTCACGCTCAAGGACGCGACGGGGCGCGAGCGCGAGTACCTGATGGTCGAGGACGAGTACGCCGGCGCGGCGGCGGGCGGCGAGTGCCCGAACGGCGGCGTGTGGTTCTACGAGGTCACGGGCGAGCTCGAGAAGAACCCGGCGCTGGTCGGCTACTTCAACATCAGCGAGGTGCGGCCCACCGACCAGCCGGTGCTCGGCCGCTGCACCGCGCACGTGTTCGACGTCCACGAGGACCAGCAGATCGCGACGATCGCCTGGTACAACGCCGGCTCGCGGGTGCTCGACCTGTCCGGGCTCACCGGGGTCTCGCTCGGCGGCACGCCGATCGTCGGCGACGGCGTCAAGGAGATCGGGTCGGCCCGCTTCACCGGCTCGGACACCTGGTCCGCGAAGACGCCCAAGATCCACCCGGTCAAGGGCGACTTCTTCCTGTATTCCAACGACACCGCGCGCGGCCTCGACATCTGGCGGTTCCGCGGCGACGGCAAGAAGCCCGGCAAGGGCGCGCAGGGCCGCTGGATGAGCGGGTCGGAGGCGCAGGCGCAGTTCGCCGCCGAGCGCAGCGAGCCGGCGGCGGGCTACCGCCCGTTCTGCCTGCTGGCACAGTGACGCGCTGATGGCGCCGGGCGGCTTCGGCCGCCCGGCCGCCGCGCCGCCGGCGGCTACCGGGGGACGGCTTCCGAGCGCCCGATCTCGCGGCCGTCGGCGTCGAGCGCCGCGACCGCCACGTACTTCTCCTCGGTCATCCGCACGAGCGTGCTCTCGAGGCCCTGCCACTCGGTCACGCCGCCGACGGGGCGCAGGCCCTCGCGGCTCGGGCCGGCGAGCAGCTGCCAGCCCCGGACCTCCGTCGCGCCGTTCCAGCTCACCCACGCCGTGACCTGGCCCTCCTCGTCGCGGACCCGGATCGCCGGGCGCGTGGCGGGGCGGCCGACCCACGGCGCGATGTAGGCGCGATAGGAGTCGAAGTGCGCCGGCAGGTGGGCGTCGAAGACGAGCTCGTCGCGCGCGTCGAACAGCGAGAACGCGCCGGCCGAGCCCCACCCGACCATGACGCTGCCGTCGGGCAGCGCCTGGGCGTTGCCCTGGCTCTCCGCGCGCATGCCGTCGGGCTGTTCGAGCCGGCGCTCGAGGGTCGCGCGCATGCGCTCGGTGTCGAGGCGCAGCACCTTGACGCTCGACGGGCCGGGCTTCTCCTCGCTCGTGTTGTCGAACAGCTGCAGCCGGTCCGGCCCCACCCAGCGCGCGTCGTGCTGGAGCCCGAAGTCGGTGCCCGGGCCCATCTCGAAGTCGCTGCGCTTGCCGCCGAGGCGCCACTCGAGCCGGCCCGTCTGCCGGTCGACCTTGTAGATCGCGGACGTGTGGCGGGCGCTGATGACGAGGTCGCCGTCCGCGTCCTCCTCGACCGAGTTGATGTGGAAGTAGTCGTAGGAGTCGTCCTTGCCCTTGGGCAGCGGATGGTGGCTCTCCGACGGGGCGATCTCGTCGATGCTCTCCCACTCGAACAGGACGCGGCCGCTCTCGACGTCGACCTCCTGCACGATCCCCTGGGTCACCTGGGCGTCGGCGCGGCCCCCGAGTGGCCGCAGGTCGCGCCGGACGCGGCTGTAGATCGTGAGCAGGGCCGTCCCGCGCGGCGTGAGGAGGAACTCGTGCAGGTCGTGCGTCTCGCCGTTGCCGGCCTGCACGGTCGCGATCGTCTGGTAGCTCGAGTCGACGATGATCCCCTGGCCGCGACCGATGCCGAGCTTGCTCGCGGCGCCCTGCCACCAGGTGAGCACCGGCCGCCCTCGGTAGCGCTGCACCCGCACGTCGGTGACGGGCTCGCCGCCGGCCGGGCGGAACAGGACGGTGCGCCCCCGCTCGTCGAGCGCCAGCGCCCCCTGCTGGTTGGTCCGCTTGTCGCGGTCGGGCTTCTCGATTCGCGGCGAGACGAAGATCAGCCGCCGGCCGGCGCGCTCCGGCGCGCGGTCGACGGACACCGCGGGCGGCCGCAGGTCCGGCCGGCTGACGAGCGGCGTCGCCGCCGGGCCCTCTGCCGCGGCCGCGGGCTTCTTGCGCGACTCGCCGCCGACGGAGCAGCCGGCGAGCAGGACGGCGAGCAGAAGCGGCCACGTGGAGCGGGGCACGACGCCGCCACCCTACCCGTACTACCGACGGCGGGGCATCAACACGCCGAAAGCGCCGGAGGGCCCCGCTCGCGCGGGGCCCTCCGGGACGGGTCCGGGCTGTCCTCAGCCGACGCGGGTGATCCGGCCGTCGACGACCGGCGCGATCGTCCCCCTGGCGCGGACGTGGTCGAGCAGGACGTCCGCCATCACCTCGCGCGTGATCCCGGCGCCGTCGGCGAACATCGTGTAGCCGTCGCCGCCGGCGTTCACGAAGTCCGGCAGCGCCACCGTGTACGGGGTGCTGTCGCGCAGGATCGGCGTCCCGTCGGCGAGATCCGCCCACACCACCCGCGACCCCGCGGGGCGCGACTGGTCGTAGGCGAACCTGAAGCCGGAGATCTGCAGGAAGCGCCCGTTCGCCGCCGGCAGCGCGCTCACGCTGAGCTCGAGCGCGCCGTACAGCTGCTGTCCGCTGACCGTGCGCGTCACCACGGTGTTGCCGAACGGCAGCACGGTGAACGCGTCGCCCATGACGAGGTCGTAGGGCGGCCCCGGCGCGTAGCCGGGACTCGCCCGCCGCAGCGACCGGTCGGCGGGCAGGTAGCTCGACGGCAGCGCCGCGCGCAGGCCACCGCCGTTGGTCAGCGCGATCTGGGTGCCGTAGCGCTCGCGCATCGCGTCGGCGACCAGGTTGCCGAGCGCCACCTCGCGCAGCCGCTCGACGTTGCCGCCGCGCGGGAACACGTCGCTCGCGACGCCCATCGGCTGGTCGAAGCGCTCCGCCAGCATCGCCCGGTACGGCGCGAGCATGTCCACGACCGCGGGGTCGGGCGTGACGGTGCGGGCGAGCGGCGTCACGAACTGCACCCTGCGGTCGGCGACGCGCCCGTTGCGCGGGTCGACGGCGAGCGTCGTCCGCGCGTACGTCAGCCCCTTGCTGCGGTTCTCCACCACGAGCGCGCCGTTGATGACGCCGCTGTACTGGATGTCGGTGTGGTCGCCGAGGATGACGTCGAAGCCGCCGACGTTCTCGGCGAAGTCCACCAGCGGCCCGCGCGGCTCGCCCGTCGCCGGGTCGAACGACGTCACGCCCATGTGCGTGATGGCCACGAACACCTGCGCCCCCTGCTGCTTCGCGCGCGCGCGGGCCTTGTTGGCTGCCGGGACGGGGTCGGTCGGCTCGATCGAGCCGAAGTTGCCGGGCTTGACCAGCGTCGGCGCCTCCGGGTTGGTGATGCCGATCACCGCCACCTTCACGCCGCCGACCTCGAAGATCTCGTACGGCTTGACCAGCGGCAGCTCGGTGACGGCGTTGCGCAGGTTCGCCGCCAGGTACGGGAACTCGGCGAGTTCCGTCATCGAGCGCAGGTGCGCCACGCCGCGGTCGAAGTTGTGGTTGCCCAGCGCGTCGGCGTCAAAGCCCATGAGGTTCATCGCGCGCACCGCCGGCTCCTCGTCGAACTGCCCCGACAGCGGCGGTGAGGCGCCGAAGGCATCGCCCGCGGTGAGGGTGAGCGTGTTCGGGTTGTCCGCCCGCTCGCGATGGAAGTAGGAAGAGAGGACCGCGGCGCCGCCGACGTCGCCGACGCCGCTCACCGACATCGGATCGAGCTGGGCGTGCCAGTCGGAGATGGACAGGAGCTGGACGTCGACGGTCGGGCGCGGCGTGGCATCCGCCGTCGCGGTCGCCGCCGCCAGGAGGGCGATGGCGAGCGTCAGCGCGCGCCGGATCCGCCGCCCGGGGCCCGCCAGCCGCCCGGGAAGCACTGCGGAGTCGTTGCTCATGCGGTGCACTCTCTCTCATCCGCAGGACGAAAGGCAATGCCGAACCGGCCGGCGGCGCTGCCACTCGTGCGTGTACGCCGAGCGCGCTCGGCGGCCGGACCGCTACTTCGCCAGACGCCTCCACAGCGCCGTCAGCGTCAGCGACAGCAACACCGCGGCGGAGAGCCACAGCAGCCCGCCGAGCAGGTAGCCCCACTCGGCGAGGCCGCGCGCGTCCGGGCAGGACGGGATCGGATCGCCGTCGTAGCAGACGCCCTTCTGCGACTCGGCTACGACGCCCAGAACCAGAAGCGCCGCCGTGGCGACTGCGCTCACGACCCACGCCGTGCGGAACATGCGCGCAGGGATTATGGCGGCTGGCGTCTCGCCTGACGCCGGCGCTGCTTCTGCCTGGCGCCGGCGGCGGGCGGGAAGACTGCGGCGCACATGCGACGAGGGATTCCGCAGCTGCCGTAGTGGTTCTCGGGCTGTCACTCGTCGCCACCCTCCTGGCGTCGGATGGCGCGTGACTTCCGCTTGAGCCTCTGAAGGCGGCGACGCTGCTCTGCGTTCGAAGCAGCAGTCCGGCGGACGCGGTGCTACTTCTTCGGTCGCACCGCGGCGCGGATGCCGAGCCGCCGCCGGACGCGCCGCAGCGCGGCCACCACGCGCCGCCGCAGCAGGCGCCCCGGCACCCGCCGGATGACCGCGATCAGCAGCCGCCGCGCGCCGCCCGGCTCGAGCAGCTCGTGGTACTCCTCGACCGACAGGACGACGACCTCCCGCGGGTCGTAGTAGCGGTCGTAGCGCGGGGCCTCGCGCGGCTGGTCGAGCCCGAGGTGCGGAAAGCGCGGCAGCGCCGCCGCGAGGTCGCCGCCGGAGACGAGGGGCACGTCGACGCCCGCCAGCGGGTCGCGCGCGGCCGCCGTGCCGATGCGGTAGCCCCAGAACTCGGCCAGCGGCGCGAGCCGGTCGCCCACCAGCACCTGCTGCTCCGCCGTCAGCGTCTGCTTCCAGCGGTCGATCCGCGACACGTCGATCGGCTCGTCGCGCCGGCTGCGGCCCTCGACCTTCAGGCGCCCGCCGCGGCTGCCCTGGACCTCGTGGTGCTCGAGCAGCGCGTCCGACCACTCCTCGCCGAGGAAGTCCAGCAGCGGGCGCAGGACCGGCTCCGGGTCGGTGACGAGGTCCTCGTAGCGCAGCAGCCGGAAGCGCTCGGGGAACTGCGTGGCCCGGTGCGCCAGCTCGGAGTTGTAGGCGTCCCAGTGCCAGATCGACTTGCGCAGCTTCGCGTTGAAGCGCCGCACGTTGGAGGCGACGCTCGCCTGCGGGTGGCGCACGATGCCGACGAACTGCGCGTCTCCGAACAGCCGCGCCATGTCGGCGATGTGCCACATGTGCAGCGGCGTCTTCTCGCCCCAGCGGCGCTTGCCGTGCTGCTCGGCGTAGCGCATGAAGAGCGTGTCGTAGAACTCCCGCGCGAGGGCGTCGAACTCCTTGCGGCTCCAGCCCAGCCGCTTGGTCCAGTTGCGGCCCGACCACTTGAACGGCGTGAAGCGCAGCGCGTCGTAGCCGCGCATGAAGCCGGTCTCCTGCGGGATGCCGATCGCCGGGTGGCTGTCGAGCATCAGGCGCAGGAGCGTGGTGCCGGAGCCCATCGCCCCGAGGATGAAGATGGGTCCGCCCGTCGGCATGCGGCGCCGCATACAAACAGGTCGCAGGTGGGCATGCTGCGCGCATGCACAGCGGCGACGTGGCTTTCGTGCTCGGCGGTGGCGGGCACCTCGGCGCCCACGAGGTGGGGATGCTGCGCGCGCTGCTCGAGCGCGGGATCGTGCCGGACGTCGTGCTCGGGACGTCGATCGGGGCGATCAACGGCGCGGCGGTCGCCGCCGAGCCGTCGGTGACGGCGGTCGAGCGGCTCTCCGAGATGTGGACGAGCTTCGAGCGCAGCGACGCGTTCGGCGGGTCGGTGCTCGGCCGGCTCGGGACGCTCGCGCGCACGCGCACCCACCTGCACGACAACGCCGCCCTGCGCCGGCTGCTCGCCGACGCGTTGCCCGTGAGCCGGATCGAGGACCTCGCGGTGCGCTTCGAGTGCGTGGCGGCGTCGATCGAGTCGGCCTCGGAGCGCTGGTTCACCTCCGGGCCGCTGGTCGACGCCATCCTCGCCTCGTCGGCCGTCCCCGGCATCCTGCCGGCCGTCGCCATCGACGGCGAGCACTTCCTCGACGGCGGCATCGTCAACTCGATCCCGGTCGGCCGCGCCGCCGAGCACGGGGCGCGGACGATCTACGTGCTGCACGTGGGCCGGCTCGACCGCGCGCTCGACCCGCCGCGCTGGCCGTGGGAGGTCGCGCTCGTCGCGTTCGAGATCGCCCGCCGGCACCGGTTCGTCGGCGACCTGGCGGCGCTGCCCGCCGATGTGGACGTGCACGTGCTGCCGACCGGCCAGCGCGAGCCGCCGCGCTACACCGACCTGTCGCAGTTCCGCTACCGCGACACGTCGAAGATCCCCGAGCACATCGAGCGCGCGTACGAGGCGTCGGCGGCGTACCTCGACGCGCTGGTGCGCGAGCCGTGAGGCGGCTGCCGCCCAAGCCGGTGCGCCGGCTCGTGCTCGCGCCGCTGGTGGCGGCGCTGGACCTCGCGATCCTGGTGGTCTCGCCGCTGCTGCTGCTGGTCGCGATCATCCTGGGGCCGCTGCTCGGCGGCACGCGGCCGGCCCGCGCCGTGCTGATCGTGGTGATCTTCGCGGCGCGGCACCTGGAGGCGCTGCTGGCGCTGCTCGCGCTGTGGCTCCGGCGCCTGCCGGACGACCGCGCGCGCGACGAGCACTACCGGGTGATGCGCCGCTTCGTCACCGCAGTGGTGGGCTCGATCATGCGGATCGCGCGCGTCGAGGCGCTGCACGTGGACTCCGACGCCGCGCTGCGGGCGCTCAAGGGCGACCGGCCGGTGGTGCTGCTGAGCCGCCACGCCGGGGAGGGGGACACGCTGCTGGTCATCCACGAGCTGCTGTGCCGCCACGACCGCCGCCCGCGCGTGGTCATGCACGAGGCGCTGCGCCTCGACCCGCTCATCGACACGCTCGGCACGCGCGTCCCCAATCGCTTCGTCGACCCGCGCGGCGGCGACACCGAGGTCGAGATCGCCGCGCTGGCCGGCGACCTCGACGCCCGCTCGGCGCTCGTGATCTTCCCCGAGGGCGCGAACTTCACCCCGGAGCGGCGGCGGCGCGCGATCGAGCGGCTGGCGCGGCGCGGCCACGCGCGCCAGGCGGCCGCGGCCGAGGCGATGCAGCACGTCAGCGCGCCGCGGCCGGGCGGCGCGCTGGCCGCCATCGAGGCGGCCGAAGCGCCCGACGTCGTCGTGATGGGCCACGTGGGCTTCCCGGCGGGCCTCGGCGAGGTCTGGCGCCTGCTGCCGAAGCGGCAGACGATCGAGATCAAGCTGTGGCACGAGCCGGCCGAGGCCATCCCCGGCGGCGAGCAGGAGCGCATCGACTGGCTGTTCGACCGCTGGCGGCGGCTCGACGACTGGGTGCGCGAGCGCGAGGACCCGACCTAGACGTTCTCGTCGCGCTCGAGCCGCGGGTCCGGGACGCCCGCGCGCACCGCCTCGAGCTGGGCGGCGAAGGCCAGCCCGATGAACAGCGCGAGCGCCACGAAGAAGCTCCACAGCAGCAGCCCGATCGTCCCGGCCAGCGGCCCGTAGGTCTCGCCGAACCCGCTCGCGGCGTCCATGTAGAGCGCGAGCACCCCCATGAACGCGAGCCACAGGACGGCGGAGACCGCCGCGCCGAAGGCCAGCCACGACGCCTCGGGCTGGCGCCGCCGCGGCGCGTGCTCGAACAGCAGGGCGGCCGCCGCCACCACGAGCGCGATGCCGATGGGCCAGCGGGCGATCGCCAGCGCGAGGTCGAGGCCCTCGCTCGGCCCGACCGCGTGACGGATCGCGCGCCCGCCGACCAGCACCACCACCGCGAGCAGCCCCGCCGCGCCGGCCGTGCAGGCCAGCAGCAGCGCCGTGAGGTACTTGCGCAGGAACGGCCGGTCGCGCTCCGTCCCGTACAGCCGGTTGGCGCCGCGCTCGATCTGCGCCATCGCGGTCGTGCCCGCGAAGGCCGCGGCGATCAGCCCGCCGGTCAGCGCGACCTCGCCGGTCTCCTCGCGCGCCGCGCTCGAGCCCTGGCGCAGCGCCTGGGTGAGCAGGTCGCCGGCGGCACCCGGGGCGAGCGCCTCGATCGTCGCCTGCACCGCGCGGCGCACCGTCTCCTGCTGGAGCGTCTCGGCCAGGCCGATCAGCGCGATCAGCGCCGGCACCAGCGTGAGCGCGATCTGGAACGCGAGCGCGCGGGAGTGGCTGAAGCCGTCGGCGGCGCGGAAGCGGGTCAGCGCGTCGACCGCGAGCCGCGCGCGGCCGGTCGCGCGCAGCGTCTCGAACGCCTCGTCGCCCTCGAGCTCCTCGTCGCGGGTGACGGGGACGGCGCGGGCGGTGGTCACGCGCCCGACCCTACCCGCCGCCGCCACGGCCGAACGTCCGGGGATGCGCGCCCCGGCGCGCATCGAGGGACGTTCGAGGGCGCGGAGGGCGCCATATCCTGGGGTCATGGAGCCCGCTTCCACGCAGCGCCACCGCGTCGTCATCGTCGGCGGCGGGTTCGGCGGCGTGCGCGCGGCGAAGGCGCTGGCCGGGGCGCCGGTCGACATCACGCTCATCGACCGGACGAACCACCACCTGTTCCAGCCGCTGCTGTACCAGGTGGCGACCGGCGTGCTGTCGGCCGGGCAGATCGCGCCCGCCCTGCGCAGCCTGTTCCGGCGCCAGCGCAACGTGCGCGTGCTGCTCGGGGAGGTCGAGGACGTCGACCTCGAGCGCCGCACCGTGCGCACCGTCGCCGAGCACGCGCTCGACGTGCCCTACGACACGCTGATCGTCGCCGCCGGCGCGACGCACTCCTACTTCGGCCGCGACGACTGGGCCGCGATGGCGCCCGGGATGAAGACGCTCGACGACGCCACGCGCGTGCGCAGCCGCATCCTCAGCGCGTTCGAACTGGCCGAGCAGGCCGACGACCCGGCCGAGCAGGCGGAGTGGCTGACCTTCGCGATCGTCGGCGCGGGGCCGACCGGCGTCGAGCTGGCGGGACAGGTGGCGACGCTCGCCAACCGGGTCCTGCGCAAGGAGTACCGCTGCATCGACACGCGGCGCGCGCGCGTGCTGCTGCTGGACGCGGCGCCGTCGGTGCTCGGCCCACTGCCGGAGCCGCTGCGCCGCCGCGCCGAGCGCGACCTGCGCGACCTCGGCATCGAGGTCGAGCTGGGCGCGCCGGTGACCGAGATCAGCCGCTTCGAGCTGACGATCGGCAGCGGCGAGGACGCGCGGCGGATCCGTGCGCGCACCGTCATCTGGGCGGCCGGCGTGAAGGCGTCGCCGCTCGCCGCGCTGCTGGCGGAGCGCAGCGGCGGCGCGGTGGACCGGGCGGGCCGCCTCGAGGTCGCGCCCGACCTCACGCTGCCCGGCCGCCCCGAGGTCTTCGCGGTCGGCGACATGATCGCGCTGCCGGACGTCCCGGGCACGGCGCAGCCGGCGATCCAAGAGGGCAAGTACGTCGGCCGCGTCGTGCGCGACCGCCTCCGCGGCCGCGAGGCGCCGCCGCCGTTTCGGTACCGCGACCTGGGGACGATGGCCGTGATCGGCCGCACGCGCGCCGTGGCCGACCTCTTCGGGCGCGTCCGCGTCCGCGGCTTCCCGGCCTTCATGGTGTGGGGCGTCGTCCACCTCGCCTACCTCGTGGGCTGGGGCAACCGCTTCGAGGCCGTGGCGCGCTGGATGTGGACGATCCTCGCCCGCAACCGGCGCGAGCGCCTGATCAGCCTGCTCGGGCTCGTGCCGGAGGAGGCGGCGCGCCAGGAGCTCGACGCCCTGCGCGCCGCCGCGCGCGACCGCCATGACGCGGCGGACGGGGCGGGACCCCTCGCCGACGCGGCCTCCGGCACCCGGCGCTGACCCTCAGCCCTCGAGCGCGCAGCGCCGCACGAGCCCGCTCAGCCGGAACAGGTTGAGGTCGCCGAGCGGCGTGCTGATCGAGCCGATGCGGTTGGTGACGAACCCGAGCGCCAGCCCGGTCGCGGGATCCGCCCAGCCGCCGGAGCCTCCGTAGCCGTAGTGGCCGAACGCCAGCGGCGCCGGGGCGCCGCCGCCGAACGCGTGGTGGTAGCCGAGGCGCCAGCGCATCCGCAGTCCCAGCACGGCGTCGACCGTCCGCAGCTGGACCCGTCCGATCTCCCGCGCCCGCGCGGGGGAGAGCAGCTCGCCGCCGCCGGCGCCGAGCGCGGCGTACATCCGCGACAGCGCGTCGGCGGTGAACAGGCCGTTGACGGCGGGCATCTCGGTGAACCAGATGGGCGGCCGCGGCCCGAGGAAGAGGCGATGGAAGCCCGGCGGCAGCAGTGCGTTGATGGCGTCGCGCGCCGGCGACACGCGCGTCCACACCGGCGACGCGACCAGCGAGAGCGCCCCGAAGTGCCGCAGCGACGATCCCACCGGCTCGGCGATCCGCTCGGCCGGGGCGCCGGCGGCGCCGACGTGCATGCCGTCGGTGCCCAGCGGCGCGGCCACCTCCGCGCGCACCAGCTCGTCCATCCCGCGGCCGGTGACGCGGCGGGCGAGGCCGGCGAGCAGCCAGCCGTAGGTGAACGCGTGGTAGGCCGATCGGCCCGTGGGCGCGGTGAGGACCGCGCGAGCGGCGAGGCGCTCCTCCATCGCGAGGTGGTCGAGGATGTCCTCGGCCCGCCGCGCCACGGCGCGCACGTCGGCCAGGCCGGCGCGGTGCGTCAGCAGGTGGCGGACCGTCACCTGCCCCTTTCCGCCGGCGCCGAACTCCGGCCAGTAGGAGGCCACCGGCTCGTCGTAGGCGATCAGCCCGCGGTCGGCCAGGCGGTGGATCACCGTCGACGCGACGCCCTTGGTGGTGGAGAAGCTCAGGCCCAGCGTGTCGTGCGTCCACGGCCGCAGGCCGCGGCGGTCGGCGCTGCCGCCGGCGACCTCGACGACCACCTTCCCGTGGCGGCGCACGACGAGCGCGCCGCCGCCGGGACCCCCGGAGACGAGGCGGTGGAAGGCGCGCACCACCGGCGCGAACTGGGGAGCCGTCGCGCCTGCCCGCATCGCGGGCACGGTAGCCGCGTACGCTGACGGCGATGCCGACGACCTTCGTCCACACCTGCCTGCGCGTCCGCGACGTCGAGGCCTCGCTGCGCTTCTACCGCGCGCTCGGCTTCAAGCCGCGCGGACGGCTCAACTTCCAGAGCGCGTACAACGTCTACCTCGGCCTGCCGGGCGGCGGCGACATCCTCGAGCTGACGGTCAATGCGGGACGCGAGGAGCCTTACGACCTCGGCGACGGCTACAACCACTTCGCCCTGACCGTCGACGACATCGACGCCGTCCTCGGGGAGCTGGCCGGCATCGGCGTCGCGCCCGAGAAGCCGCCGTACCGTCCCGCCGGCCGCGAGGACCTGCCGCGGATCGCGTTCGTCGCCGATCCCGACGGCTACCGGGTCGAGCTGATCGACGGCGGGCGCTTCGACACGCCGCAGGACCCGGCGCCCTAGCCGGACGCGCCGCCGCCCCGCGGATCCGTCGACTCGACGATCCCGCGGACGTTCTCGTGCTTGCGGATGATCGTGAAGCGCTCCGCCCGCTCCACGACGTCCTCGGCCTCGGGCATCTCGTGCCCCGGGACGACCGCGAACTGCATCGGGTCGCTGCGCACGCTCGCGTACTCGCCGTCGGTCAGCTCGATCTGCCCGCGGCAGTCGAGGTGGCCGCACTCGCAGACGAACCCGATGAGCTCCGGGGGCTCGTGCAGGTCGGCGAGGTCGTCGCGGACGCGGTCGTTGATCTCGCGAAAGCGGGCCTCGTTGAGGGCGATGCGCTCGTCGCGGGCCTGGTCGGACACGGGGAGAGCCTACTTCCGTCCGTCCGGCTCCGCGCGGATCGCGATCAGTGCGATGTCGTCGCGCGGCTCGCCCTCCTGGGCGGCGACGGCGGCGTCCTCGACGGCGCGCACGAGCTCCTGGGCATTCGCGTCCGCGTGCTCGAGCAGGACGCGCTTGAGCAGCCGCTCCCCGTAGCGCGGCTCGCGCGGGCGGACCTCGGTGACGCCGTCGGTGTAGAGCAGCATCAGGTCGCCGGGGGCGAGCTGCACGTCGAGGTCGTCGAGCTCGACGTCCTCGACCGCGCCGAGCAGCGTGCCGCGGAGGTCCACGGCCTCGAGCTCGCCGTTGGCCCGCACCACCAGCGGCGGCAGGTGCCCGCCCGTGCTGACCGTCACGACGGCGCCGGCGCCGCCGGGGTCGCGGCAGACGCGGGCGTAGATCACCGTGGCGAAGCGCGACATCAGCTCGTCGCGGCTGGCCAGCAGCGCCTCGTTGAGCAGCCTCAGGTTCGCCTTCGGGCTCGACTCCCGCAGGGCTCCCGCGCGCAGCGTGTGGCGCGTCAGGGCGGTCAGCGCCGCCGCCTCCGGGCCCTTGCCCGACACGTCGCCGAGGATCGCGGTCCACACGCCGTCGCCCGACCGGAAGACGTCGTAGAAGTCGCCGCCCACGAGATTGGCCTCGCCGGCGGCGCGGTAGCGCGCCGCGAGGTCGACCCCCGGGACCGACGGCAGCCGCGTCGGCAGCAGGCTGCGCTGCAGCGTCTCGGCGATGTGCGAGCGCTCGCTGAACAGCCGCGCGTTCTCGATCGCGAGCGCCGCGCGCGTGCCGAGGTTCTCCGCCATCGCGACGTCCTCGGGCGTGAAGCGGCGGCCCGATTCGCTGATGGCGAGCGTCAGCGCGCCGAACACCTTCCGGGGCGAGCGCAGCGGCACCGTCAGCACCGCGCGCGGCGCCAGCTCCCGCAGCAGCGCCAGGTGCTCCTCGTCGCGAGCCGCGAGCCGCAGGTGCTCCTCCTCGATCGGGTCGATCAGCTCGCTGCGGCCGCTGCGGATGACGGCGGCGGCGCCCACGGGAGCGTCCGGCGCCGGCGGGAACCGCCGCGTCAGCTCGCCCGCGCGTGCCATCTTCCCCACGTCGCTGTGCGCGACGGCGACCGTCCGCAGCGCGCCGCGCGGCTCGCCGATCGTGATCGAGCACCAGTCCGCGACCGCCGGGACCGCCAGCTCGACCACCTGCTGCATGGTCTGCTCGTAGTCGCGCGTGGCGAGCATCTGCTCGCCCGCCTGCGCCAGCAGCGCGAGGCGCATGCCCGCGGCCTCGGCCTCGCTGCGCGCCTGCTCGGCAGCGGCCCGGGCGGCCGCCGAGCGTTGCTGCGCCGCCTCGGCCAGCGCGCGCGACGTGACGGCCTCGCGCAGCAGCCGGTCGTGCTCGCCCTCGGAGCGCCGGCGGTCGGTGATGTCGCGCAGGAAGCCGGCGAAGTGCGGCGGGTCGCTGGTGCCGAGCCGCGTCACGGTCAGCTCCAGCGGGAACGCGGTGCCGTCGGCGCGCATGCCGGTCAGCTCGAGGCGCTGGTTGAGGATCGTCGCCCGACCGAGCTCGACGTAGGTCGCCAGCGCCCGATGGTGGGCGTCGCGCAGCTCGGGCGGGATGATGAGCTCTGCGAGCACCTGGCCCAGCGCCTGCTCCCGCGTGTAGCCGAAAGTGGCCTCCGCCGCCGGGTTGAAGTCGGTGACCAGGCCGCGGTGGTCCATCGTGATCACGCAGTCCAGCGCGGCCGCGACGATCGACGCCGACCGCTCCTCGCTGACCCGCAGCCGGTCCTCCGTGCGGAGCCGGTTCAGGTAGGCGCCGAGCTGCCGGGCGACGATCTCGAGCTCGGCGGTGTCGGCGGTGTCGTATGCGCGCGCCTCCCTGTCCAGCAGCTCCACGACGCCGAGGATCCCGCCGGGGACGAGGAGCGGCGCCGCCATGGTCGAGCGCAGACCGGCGGACGCGGCCGCTTCGGCCCGGGGGAAGTGCGGTTCGGCAGAGATGTCCTCGACCACGGCCGGCTCGCCCGAGGCGAGGACGCCGCCGACGATGCCGACGCCCTCGGGCAACGCCAGCCGCCGGCAGACGTCGCGGAACTCGCGGAGGTCGTCGCCGGCGGCCCAGTCGGCGGTCGAGCGCAGCATGCCGTCGCGCTCGTCGAGCAGCCACAGCACCGCCATCGCAGCGTCATACCGGCGCGCGAGCTCGCGCAGCACGTCCTGCGTCGCCTCGGCGGCCGTGGCCGCGCCGGCGAGCGCGCGGACGACGCGCTCGGCGAGCGAACCGGAGCCGGGGACGGTCATGGCTGCCAGTATCGCCGGGGCGAGCGGTCAGTGCGAATTAGCGGATGGTGAAGCGGCGCGCGCGGCCGGCGGGGCCCCGGCGCGCGGCTGCGTCGACCGCCAGAGCGCGGGCGACGTAGCGCCCGCGCGGCAGCCGCCGCAGGTCGAGCCGCCAGATCTCGCGGCCACGGGCGCGCAGGTACCGCGCCCGCCGGCACGGGCGGCGCGGGCCGAGCCGGCCGCGGCGGCCCACGAAGCGGCAGCCGCCCCCGCGCTCGCGGCGGCCGACCGCGACGAGGACGCGCGCGATCCGCCCGCAGCCGCGGTCGGTGGCGCGCCCGCGCAGCGTGACGTCGCGCCCGTCGCGCCGGACGCGGACGGTGACCGGCGACGGCGGGCGAGTGTCGCGGCACGGCGCGTCGCGCGCCGCAGCCGGCGGCAGCGGGTCGCCCTCGCAGCCGGCGGGCGCCTCGCGCGGATCCGGGCTGACGTTGCCCGGCGACTCGTCGACGCGGAAGTCGCGGTCGCAGGGCGCCGGCTCGCCGCGCGTCAGCAGCGCGTTGAGGCGGTCGAAGCCGGTCTGGATCACGACATGCGTCGTCGAGCCCTCCCAGCCGTGGCCGGCGTTGCCGGTCTGCACGCCGCCGTAGCCGCCGATCGTCGTGTCCTTCTCGTCCGACCCGCGGCGGCCGACGGAATAGAAGTCGGTCGGGACGCCCGCGTCCCGCAGTCGCCCGGCCATCTCCAGCGACTGGTTGTACGGGACCGTCCCGTCCTCGTAGGCGTGCACCAGGATCACCCCGCGCACGCCGGACCCCGCGACGTCGGCGACCCGGTTGAGGTTCGTGCGCTCCAGATACGTCGAGGCCTGCGCCTCGAACGGCCCGCCCATCTCGGCCTCGATGTCCTCGACCGTGATGCGCGCGAACTCGACGGCGGGCGCGGCCAACCGGGCCTCGTGGTAGGTCTCGGTGACGTTGTGGACGCCTTCGACGGCGATCCAGTAGTCGAAGAGCGGCCGCCCGTCCGCCCGCTTGGCGTTCGCGGCCACGGCAAGACCCGTCATGTTGCCGCCCATCGACACGCCGTGGATCGTGATCCCGGCGAGGCCGGGACAGGCGCCGTCGAAGTGCTGCGCGGCGGCGACCAGGTCCTCGGCGCCGGCCTTGGCCGGCCAGCCGCGGGCGGTCACCGTCCCGCGCTCGGCGCTGCGACCCGTCACCTGCATCCCCCGGTAGTCCATCGCGACGGCGATGACGCCCTCGCGCTGCGCCACGGCCGTCAGGTGGTGCTTCCAGGAATCGCTCGTGTTGGCTGCGCCGTGGCCGAACACGACGAGCCCGCGCGGCGGCGCCAAGGGGACCGCGTACAGCCCCGTCGCGGGCTGGCCTCCGACCGTGAGCGTGAGCGGGCGTGCCTGCGTGGGATCGCCGGAGCAGGGCGTCGGTCCCTGGGCGGCGGCGGGGGCGGGGGCGCTGAACGCGAGCAGGAGCAGCGCGATCCACCTCGCGGATCGGGACATGCGGAAAGTGTGGCAGCGCTCGGCCGCGGCCACGCCGGGTACACCCGCAGCGATGCGCCCGCAGGCCCACATCGCCGCCTCGCTCGTGATCTGGGGCTGCGGGAACGGCCGCCTCGCCGAGGCGCCCGTCTGTGCCCTGTGCGGCAACCTGCCCGACTTCGACCGCAACGTGGCGAAGGCGCTCGGCGTGCAGCGCCGGGATCACCACCGGTGGGTGAGCCACAGCCTGGTGGGGTGGCTGCCGCCGAGCGTGCTCGCGCTGCGCGCCGCGCGCGGGACGCGCCACGCGCCGGCGGTGCGTCGCGGCGTCGCGGCCGTCTGGCTGCACCTGCTGTGCGACACCTACGCCGACGGGCTGGCCTGGCTGTGGCCGCTCGACAAGGAGAAGATCGGGCTGTTCATGCGCAACCCCGAGCTCAAGGACGCCGGCTGGAAGACGCCGGCGCCGCTGTCGAGCCACCTCGGCCGCGTCGAGGCGGTCCTGTGGGCGGCCGCCGCCGTCCTCGCGCTGCGGCGGGTCGCGCAGGCGCGCTGAAACCGTCCGCCGCGAGCGCCGGTGCGGCAGGACATCGCGCGCGGGCGCCAAAAGAGGACCGTCCTAACACAGAACCTACGCACCGCGGGCGCGGCGCGTGTAGCTTCCCGGCGCGGGCAGATCTGGTCCCAAGGCTGCCGCGCGGTTGGAGAGAACTTGAGCACGGAGCAGTCGAGCGCTATCGAGAGTCCGGCGGGCATGAGCCGCGGGGGCCGCATCGCGGCGCTCGTCGCGCTGCTCGGCGCGCTCGTGCTGCTCGCGCTGATCCTGCTCGGCGGCGGCGACGGCTACACCGTGACCGCACGCTTCCAGGCGGCCGGCCAGCTCGTCCGCGGCAACCTCGTGCAGTACGCGGGCCGCGAGGTCGGCAAGACCGGGGACATCGAGCTCGGCCCGGACGGCACCGCCGAAGTCGAGCTCAAGATCTCGGACCCGGACTTCCGGCCGCTGCGCGTCGGCACGACGGCGACGATCCGGCAGGCGTCGCTCTCGGGCGTCGCCAACCGCTACGTCGACCTGACGATGCCGCGCGGCGAGGTCGACGAGACGATCCCCGACAACGGCGTGATCCCGCTCGAGCACACGGTCACCTCGGTGGACCTCGACCATCTGTTCAACCTCTTCGACAAGCGCACGCGCAAGGGGCTGCGCAACGTCATCCGCGGCTTCGGCGCGTCCTACGAGGACAAGTCGCAGCTGGCGTCGGAGGGCTGGCGCTACCTCAACCCGTCGCTCGTGGCGGCACGCCGGCTCTTCGAGGAGCTCAGCCGCGACAAGCAGGCGCTCGAGTCGTTCGTCGTGGACAACGCCCGGCTGGTCAACGACCTCTCCGCGCGCCGCGACGACGTCGTGAAGCTCGTCGATCGGCTGTCGACGACGTTCGATGCCATCGCCGTCGAGAAGGGGTCGCTGCAGAGCGCGGTCGCGCAGCTGCCGCCGTTCATGCGCCGCGCCAACACGACGTTCGTCAACCTGCGCGCGACGCTCGACGACCTCGACCCGCTGATCGAGGCCTCGGCGCCGGTCACGCCGAAGCTGCGCCGCGTGCTCGCCGAGCTGCGGCCGTTCGCCCGCGACGCGAAGCCGACGGTGCGCGACCTGGCGGCCCTCGTGCGCAGCCCGGGCAAGGCCAACGACCTGATCGACCTCGGCAAGTCCATCTTCCCCTTCCGCGACGTGACGATGCGCGAGAACGAGTACAACGGCCAGCGCCGCCCGGGCTCGTTCGCGACCAGCACGCGGTCACTGCGCGAGCAGACGCCGCAGTGGGCGTTCCAGCGCGCCTACGCGCCGGACCTCACGGGCTGGTTCGACGACTTCAGCCACTCCGGCATCTTCGACGCCAACGGCTCGGCCTCGCGCGTCTCGACCAACGTCAGCGCCCTCGCGTTCCTCGACGGCCTGCTGCGGCCGGTGCCCGAGGACATGCGCGCGCAGGTCATCGACCGCGTCGCGGCGCTGCACCAGCGCAACCGCTGCCCGGGCGCCACCGAGCGGCCCGCCGAGGACAAGTCCAACCCGTTCAAGCCGACGGAGGACTTCAACTGCGACCCCGAACAGCTCCCGCCAGGGCCGTAGATGAAGCGCGTCGCCCTCACCATCGCCCTGGTCGCCTTCGTCGGCGCCGCCGTCTTCGCCAGCCTCGGCGCGAAGCCGTCCGCGCAGGAAGGAGACGCGCGCTACTTCGTCGAGATGGACAACGCGTTCGGCCTCATCGAGGGCGGCGACGTGAAGGTGGCCGGCGTGCGCGCCGGCAAGATCGAGGGCCTCGAGGTCGACCCGAAGACCTACCGCGCCGTCGTGGAGATCTCCATCGGCAAGAAGGGCTTCGGCGACCTGCGGATGGACGCGTTCTGCGAGTCGCGCCCGCAGTCGCTGATCGGCGAGTACTTCATGGACTGCCTGCCCGGCACCGACGACGCCAAGCTGCCGCGCGGCGGGCGGGTGCCCGTCCAGCAGACGGGGTCGACGATCCCGCCGGACCTCATCAACAACATCTACCGGCGGCCGTACCGCGAGCGCTTCTCGATCCTGATCGGCGAGCTCGGCGCCGCGTTCGCCGCCCGCGGCGAGGACCTCAACGAGACCATCCGCCGCGCCAACCCGGCGCTGCGCGAGACGAACAAGGTGCTGGCCGAGCTGCGCGAGCAGCGGCGCGTCATCCGCGCTCTCGCCGACGACGCCGAGGACGTCGTGGTCGCCCTGGCCGGCAACAAGCTCGACGTCGGGCGCTTCATCGAGGAGGCGCGCGACACCGCAGCCGCCTCCGCCGCGCGCCACGGCGGCCTGCGCCGGCAGTTCCAGGAGTTCCCGGGCTTCCTGCGCGAGCTGCGGCCGACGATGCGGCTGCTCGGCGAGGCCGCCGACCGCCAGCGCCCGGCGCTCGTGAACCTGTCGAACAACGCGCCCCTGCTGCGGCGCTTCCTCGACGACCTCGGGCCGTTCAGCGAGGCGTCGCGGCCGGCCATCCGCAGCCTCGCGGCCGCGTCCCGCACCGGCCGCAGCGCCGTCCGGGTCGCGAACCCGCGCGTGCGGGAGCTGCGCACGTTCGCCAAGCAGCTGCCCGAGGTCGCCACCAACCTCGCGATCATCCTCGAGCACCTGCACAACCGCGACTTCGCGGTCGAGAAGGACGAGCGCGCCCCCGAGGGCCGCGGCTTCACCGGCATCGAGGCGGTGCTGCAGTACATCTTCCGCCAGACGATGGCCATCAACACCTTCGACGGGAACTCCCACCTGCTCAAGGTCTCGGCCTTCCTCGACAACAACTGCGCGCCGTACGCCGACGCGAACATCGCGCGGGACCCGAACAAGCAGTACTGCCGCGCGATCCTCGGCCCGAACCAGCCCGGCATCGACACGCCGGACCCGAAGGACACGAAGAAGAAGGCCAGGCGCGCGCCGAAGCGCGAGCGCCGTGACGCCGACCGCCGCAAGACGGCCCCGGCGGAGCCCGGCGAGCGCGCCAAGGACGACGACCGCAAGGACAAGCCGGATTCGCCGGTGGTCCCGAACCTCGAGCTGCCGGGCCCGGTCCAGGACCTGCTCGACGACGTGCTCCCGCAGAAGCCGGCCAACCCGCTCGACACGGGCGACCTGCACCTCCTCGACTACCTGCTCGGCCAGTGAGACGACGCCACTCATCCGCACTGGCCAACCCCGTCATCGTCGGGGCGATCACGCTGCTCGTGGTCAACGTCGCCACCGTGCTCGCGTGGTTCGCCAACCAGGGGCTGCCGTTCGTGCCGACGAGGGAGGTGCGCGTCGAGCTGGAGAACGGGGCGAACCTGCTGCCGGGCAACGAGGTCCGCCAGGGCGGCTACCGGATCGGCATCGTCAAGGACATGCAGCCCGTGCCGCTCGACGACGGCACGGTCGGCGCGCGCGTCGTGCTGCAGATCGACGAGAAGGCGTCGCAGGTGCCCGTCGACAGCAAGGTCGCCATCCGCCCGCGCTCGATCCTCGGCCTCAAGTACGTCGAGCTCGAGAAGGGCACGTCGTCGCAGATGCTGCCCGACGGCGGGACGATCCCCGCCAACCGCACCCACATCCCGGTCGAGCTCGACGAGTTCGAGGGGATCTTCGACGAGCGCACCCGTCGCGGCGCGCAGAAGAACCTGCGCGGCACCGGCGACGCCCTGGCCCAGCGCGGCGTGTCGCTGAACCGGACGATCGAGGAGGCCCCGCGCTTCCTGCGCCACCTGCAGCCGGTGATGGACACGCTCAACGACCGCGACACCGAGATCGGGCGCTTCTTCGGCGAGCTCGGCGACTTCGTGCGCATCACGCGGCCGGTCAAGGACGCTTACGCGCACTCCTTCACCGCCGGCGCCGACACGTTCGAGGCGTGGTCGCGGCATCCGAGGGCGCTGCAGGACACGATCGAGAAGTCCGGGCCGACGATGGCGGTCGGCCGGCGCTCGCTGCGCGCGCAGCGCCCGTTCCTGGTCAGCCTGCGCGACTTCTCGATCCAGCTCGACCGCACGGCGCGCGAGCTGCCGCGGACGCTGCCGCGCATCATCCCGGCGCTCGAGGAGGGCGTGCCCGTCCTGCGCCGCACGCCGCCGGTCAACCGCGAGCTGGGCAAGACGCTGGCGCAGGTGGAGGACCTGATGGAGGCGCCGGGCACCGGCGCGTCGTTCCGCGCGCTCGGCGACACGATGAACATCGCCAACCCGACGCTGCGCTTCCTCGGGCCGTACATCACCGTCTGCAACTACTTCAACTACTCGTTCACGCACCTCGCCGAGCACCTCAGCGAGCCCGACCCGACGGGCGGCTCGCAGCGCACGATGCTCAACCAGGCGGGGCAGCAGATCGACGACGAGGGCGAGGGCGCCGGCCAGCGCACCAACATCAACGCCCTCGGCGCCAGCTTCCCCGCCAACGGCGGCGTCGTCAACAGCGGCGCGCAGCAGCACCTGCACACGAACAACTACTCGGCGGCCGTGGACCACGAGGGCAACGCCGACTGCGAGTCCGGCCAGCGCGGGTACCCCGAGCGGCGGGCGCGCTACTGGTCCGACGAGTGGAAGATCGTCGTCGACCCGCACATCCCGGGCAACTCGGGCACCACCTTCACCGGCCGGCCGCGCGTGCCGGAGGGGCAGACGTTCGACCGCACGCCGCAGATCGGGCCGCCGTTCCCGAAGGAGCTCGACTGACATGCGGCGCCCGGCCTCCAAGGCGGCGATGTTCCGCGTCGGCCTGGTCGCGCTGATCGTGATCCTCGTGGCCTGCTACTTCGGCTTCACGAAGTCGAACCCGTTCGCCAACCCCTTCGAGATGTCGGCGGCGTTCCGGACGGCCAACGACCTCAAGACGGGCTCGCCGGTCCGCATCGCCGGCGTCACCATCGGCGAGGTCACCGAGGTCGACGCCAAGGACGGCGGCGCGATCGTGAAGATGCAGCTCCGCGACGCCGGGCTGCCGATCCACAAGGACGCCACGCTGAAGATCCGGCCGCGGATCTTCCTCGAGGGCAACTGGTTCGTCGACCTCAAGCCGGGCTCCCCCGGCGCCGGGGTCGTCGAGGAGGGGCACGTGATCCCGGTCCAGCAGACGGCGGCGCCCGTGCAGTTCGGCCAGCTGCTCGAGGCACTGCAGTCCGACACGCGGCAGGACCTCCAGGTCGTCCTCGACGAGTACGGCCGCGCGCTGGTCAACGGCGGCGCGCGCGGGTTCAACCGCTCGATCCCATACTGGAAGCGCGCCTTCCGCGACTCGGCGATCGTCAACGAGGCGATGCTCGGCACCGAGCCGCACGACCTCTCGGGCTACCTGCGCGGATCGGCTCGCTTCGCGCGCGGGCTCGACCGCGACCCCGAGGCGCTGAAGGCGCTGGTCACGAACCTGGCGGTCACCGCCGACGCGTTCGCGTCGGAGGACCGCAACCTCACCGCGGCGATCCGCGAGCTGCCGCGCACGCTGGGCGCCGGCCGCACCGCGCTCGGCGCGCTCAACGACGCCTTCCCGTCCGCGCGCCGCTTCGCCCGCGCGATGACTCCCGCCGTGCGGTCCTCCGGGCCGGCGCTCGACGCGCAGCTGCCGCTGATCCGCGAGCTGCGCGGGCTCGTCTCGCGCCCGGAGCTGCGCGGGCTGGTGCGCGAGCTGCGCCCGACGGTGCACAACCTGGCCGAGCTCAACATCGAGGGCGTCAAGCTCCAGAAGGAGCTGCGCCTGCTGTCGTCGTGCACGAACAACGTGATGACGCCGTGGCGCAACTCGAAGGTGCCCGACCAGTACTTCCCGCCGAGCGGCCCGGTCTTCGAGGAGCAGGTCAAGTGGCTCCCGGGCATCGCCGCCGAGTCGCGCAACTTCGACGCCAACGGCCAGTACGTGCGCTCGCTGGCCAATGGCGCGCAGTACGCGTACGGCACCGGTGACGGCCGCTTCTTCGTCACGGGCGCGCCGCTGCAGGGCGTCAACCCGCCGAAGAAGGACACGATCCCGCCGCTGCGCGGCGAGGTGCCGTGCGAGACGCAGCAGACGCCGGACCTTCGCTCCAACCCGCAGGCGCCGCCCGAGGCGATCAAGGTGCGCATGAGCGGGGCGGGCTACGAGGAGCGGTCGGCGCGCTCGCGCGAGCGGCTGCTGAAGTGGCTCAAGCCGCAGATCGAGGAGATGAAGCTCCCCTGGAAGCTCGACCCGCGGCCGATCCTGCGTGAGGACATCCCGCGGCTCACCAAGGCGGTCGTGAAGCCGTGAAGCGCGCGATCAAGACCCACCTCACCGACTTCATCGCGGTCATCGGGCTGATCGCGATCGCGTCCGTGGTCTCGTACTACATCCTGCAGAACCAGCGCCTGCGGATCCCGATCCTCGAGGACACGCCGTACGTCCTGCACGGCGAGTTCGCGACCGGGCAGGCGGTGACGCCGGGCCAGGGCCAGACCATCCGCATCTCCGGCGTGCGGATCGGCGACATCTCCAAGGTCCGCCTGCGCAACGGCCGGGCGATCATCACGATGGACATCGACCGCGAGCACGCCGGCCTGGTCAAGAAGGACTGGCACGCGCTGCTGCGGCCGAAGACCGGCCTGAAGGACATGTTCATCGAGATGATGCCGCCGCGCGGCGGGTCGAAGGCCGGCCCGGCGCCCGAGGGCTTCACGCTGCCGATCGCGAACACGCTGCCCGACGTCAACCCGGACGAGTTCCTCTCGTCGCTGGACCGCGACACGCGCGACTACCTCAAGCTGCTGCTCGACGGCGCGGCGAAGGGGCTCGACGGCCGCGCCAAGGACCTCAACCACGTCCTCAAGCGCTTCGAGCCGACCTACCGCGACCTCGGCGCGGTCCAGAACGAGGTCGCCAAGCGCCGCGAGGACCTCAAGCGGCTGGTGCACGCGCTCGACGAGCTCAACACCGAGCTCGGCCGCAAGGACGACGACCTCGCCCAGCTCGTGACGGCGTCGGCGCGCGTCTTCGACGCCTTCGCCCGCGAGCGCGACAACGTGGCCTCCACCGTGCGCGAGCTGCCGTCGACCCTGGCGACGGCGACGGACGCGCTGCAGCGGGTCGAGCGGATGGCCGACGTCCTCGGCCCGGCGTCGGAGCGGCTGATCCCCGTCGCGGGCGCGCTGCAGCGCGCCAACACCGCGACACGGCCGTTCGCGCTCGAGGCCGCGCCCCAGCTGCGCAAGGACATCCGGCCGTTCGTGCGCGAGCTGCGCCCGCTCGTGCGCCAGCTGCGGCCCGCGACGAAGTCGCTGGTCGAGGCCGACCCGGCGCTCGTGCGCTCCGTCCAGGGCCTCAACACGCTGTTCAACCTGCTGGCCTTCAACTCCAAGGGCCGCGAGGGCCCGGAGGTCGAGGACCGCGACGAGGGCTACCTCTTCTACTTCGCGTGGGTCGTCCACCAGTCCACGTCGATCTTCGGCGGCCAGGACGCCAACGGCGTGTTCCGGCCGTTCGTGCTCGGCGGAACCTGCAACATGTTCCGCAACACCGCCCAGTCGTTCCCCGGCGCGGAGTTCGCGCTCGGCCTCACCGGCATTTTGGAGGACGAGCGGGTCTGCGGAGGGCCCATCGACTGATGCAGAAGTCCGCCCCGTCCTTCCCCCGGATCGCCGCGATGGTCGTGTTCGCGCTGTCGTGCTTCGGCCTGCTGCTGTTCCTGTGGCTGAGCTTCGGCGGCCCGATCCCGCTCAAGCCGAAGGGCTACCGCTTCGAGGTCGGCTTCAAGGAGGCCACGCAGCTCGCGCTCGAGGCCGACGTCCGCTCCGCCGGCGTGCCGATCGGCAAGGTGCGCGCCAAGCACGTCGACCCGAAGAGCAACCGCACCATCGCCACGATCGAGGTCGACCGCAAGTACGCGCCGATCCACCGGGACGCGCGCGCTTCTCTGCGCCAGAAGACGATCCTCGGCGAGACCTTCGTCGAGATGACGATGGGGACCAAGGGGTCACCGACGGTCCCGGAGGGCGGACGCCTCGACGACAACCAGGTCCGGCCGTCGCACGAGCTCGACGAGATCCTCGACTCGCTCGATCCGTACACGCGGCGCGCCTGGCGGACGTGGTTGCAGGACACCGGCGAGGCGATCCACAAGCGCGGGCGCGACCTCAACGACTCCCTCGGCAACCTGCCCGGCTTCGTCGAGTCGGGCGGCGACCTGCTGCAGGTGCTCGACGAGCAGCGCGGCGCGCTGAAGACGCTCGTCCGCGACACGGGCGTGGTGTTCGGCGCCCTCACCGAGCGCGAGTCGCAGCTCGAGCGCCTGATCACCGCCCAGGACGACGTGTTCTCGGCCATCGCCAACGAGCAGGAGTCGTGGGCGGAGACGTTCCGGATCTTCCCGACCTTCCTCGACGAGTCCAAGGCGACCTTCCAGCGGCTGGAGCGCTTCTCGGTGAAGGCGCAGCCGGTCGTCGCCGACCTCGAGCCGGCGATGCGCGACCTGTCGCCGACCCTCCGCGACCTCGGGACCCTCGCGCCCGACCTGCGCCGCTACTTCCGGAACTTCGACCCGCTGATCGACGTCTCGCTGCGGTCGATGCCGGCCACGCGCGAGGTGCTGCGCGGGCTCGAGCCGCTGCTGGCCGAGCTGCACCCGTTCCTGTCGCAGTTCAACCCGTTCCTCAACTACGTCGGCGTGCACTCCCACACGCTCTCGGACATGTTCGCCAACCTCGGCGTGGCCACCGCGGCGAAGGTCAAGCACCCGCGCGCCGGCGGGACGGGCCACTACCTGCGCCAGTTCGGCCCGGTGGGCCCGGAGAGCATGGCCATCCAGCCCACCCGGACCTCGACCAACCGCGGCAACGCGTACCTCAACCCGCTCGGCGTCATGACGAATCCCGAGCAGCCCAAGTTCAAGATCCTGCCGTCGTTCGACTGCCGGCACATCGGCGGCGAGAAGGAGCCGGGCGGGACGCCGTCGACGCCGGGCTGCAAGGTGCAGCGGTCCTACGGCCCCGGGCACTACCCGCAGATCCGCGAGAAGCCGTACCGCTAGACCCGCCTCGCGGTGCCGCGCCGCCGCGAGCCCCTGCGGGTGGCGAGAACACCTTGCATGGCAAGGAAAACCCGCCAACTGCGGACGGCGGAGGGGGCGCGGCCGCGAGCTAGGCTGCTTCGGCCGCCTGCTTGAGGCCCTCCGGCGGCTGCTTGGTGAGGTGCCGGCGCAGCTGGTCGACGAGCGGCCCGCGCAGCATCATCGACAGCATGCGGCCGGGATCGATGTCGAGGAAGTAGGTCGCGCGCGTGCGGCCGCCGCCGAGGTCCTCGAAGCGCCAGTGGCCGCGCACGCCGGCGAGATCGCCGCTCTCGCGCACCCAGCGCAGCTCGTGGGGCTCGTCCCAGTCGAAGCGCAGCGCCACCTGGAGGTCCTTCACGAGCGCGTGGATGTGCGTCTCGACCAGCGTCGGCTTGCCCTCGCCGTCGCGTTCGAGCACCTTCGTCCGCTTGACCGAATCCTGCCACCGCGGCGTCCCGTCCGGATCCGCCGCCAGGTCGAAGCAGCGCTGGACCGGCGCGTCGATCTCGATCGTGCTCTCGCCGCTGACACTCCCCATCGGGCCTCCTCGCTGGAACTGCGCGCCGTGCTACCCGCGGCCCGTGCCGCCGTATGCAGCGCCGGCGACGCCGGCGGCGGCGCGGGCGACGCGCGCCTGCCACGCCACGAGGACGACCGCCAGCACCAGCTCCGCCCCCATCAGCACCACGAACAGCGGGTGGGGCGCTCCCGCGTCGAGCATCGCCAGGACCCGCGCGAGGCCGCCGGCGAACAGCAGCGCGCACACGGCGCGCAGCTCACGGCCGCGCTCCTGCACGCGCGGGGCCAGCGAGGCCAGGTAGATCCCGGCCCCGATCCACCAGACCGCGTAGAAGCGCAGCTCGGACTCGACGGCCGGCGCCGGCTCGCCCGCGCGGGGGATGGTGGCGCTGCCGCCGAGCACCGTCACCGCGCCCGTGATGACCGGGATCGCGGCGAGGACGAGCAGCGCGCGGCCCAGCGAGGTCATCGGCGGCCGGCGGGCGGCGGCTCGTCCGGCCAGTGGCCGTGGCGGGCGAAGAACTCGCGCGCCTCGTCCTCCTGCTGGCGCTCGAGGTCCCCCTTGGCCCCCCAGCGGAACAGGAAGTTGATCAGGTAGACCGAGATCCCGGCGCCGACCAGCATGCTGAACAGCTCCGGCCCGAGGCCGTCCGGGTTCAGCGGCAGCAGGACGATGCCGAGCACCACGAGGACCGCCGGGAGGACGTAGCGGACGGCGAGCACGTGCCCGCAGCCTAGCCGCGGATCAGCGCCGCGGCAGCCCGCCGCCGCCCCGCTGGAACGCGACGAGCGCGGCGTTCTCGCGCTCGACGCGCGCCGCCCCGTCGCCGAGCTGCGCGAAGAGGGCCTTGAGCGTCCGCGGCCCGTCGCCGCGTCCGGCCAGCTCGGCCGCCAGCAGCAGCCCTGCGGCCTCCGCCTCCTCCGGCGGGTGCACGGAGCGCACGAAGCCGATGCGCAGCGCCTCATCCGCCTCGAGCACGCGGCTCGTGAGGGCGAGGTCCTTCGCGAGCGCCAGGCCGACGAGCGGGACGAGCCGCGCGGGCCCGACCGGGACGCCGTGCAGCGCGCCGACCCAGCGGGCCCGCAGGTTCTCGCCTGCGACCCGCAGGTCGCAGCCGGCGGCCAGCTCGGCCCCGGCGCCGACGCAGTGGCCGACGCAGACGGCGATCGTCGGCACGGGCACCGCCTCGATGGCGGCGTACATCCGCGCGAACGCCTCCATCCGCCGGACACCGCCGGCGGCGTCGAGCGCCTCGTCGACGTCGGCACCCGCCGACAGCGCCGCCGGCGACGTCGTCGAGACGACCAGCGCGCGGACGCCGGGGTCGGCGGCGACCGCCTCGAGGGCGCCGTTGACCTCGTCGAGCAGCGCGGTGTCGAACGCGTTCAGGCGGTCGGGCCGGTCGAGGCGCAGCACCTCGACGCCGTCGTGCGGGCGGTCGCGCCGGAGGGAGCTCATGGGGCCATCCTGCCGGATCGCCGCGGGCGGCGGCCCGCGCGCCGCTCGACGAGGTCGTCGCCCACTAGCCCAGGACGGGCAGCGTCCGCTCGTCGGCGAGCTCGTCGAGCGTGTCCTGCATCCGGCTCGTGACGAGGTCGTAGGCCTCGCGCGGGCTCGCCTTCGCTCCCAGCTCCGCGCGCAGGTCGACGGGCGGGAGCACCTGCACCTTGATCTTGGCCGGCAGAGGGATGCGGCCCGGGAGGTCGAGGACGGTCAGGCCGAAGGGTGGCGCGAGCTGGGCCGGAAGCACCTTCAGGCGCAGCAGGCGGTCGAGCCCGAGTCCGCGCGCCAGGCGGCCGCCGCGGCCGAGGAAGAGCGCCGTCTCCTGCCCGCCGATGGCGACGACGGGCACGATCCGGACGCCGAGCTCGAGCGCGAGCCGCGCGAACCCCTGGCGGCCGCCGAAGTCGACCTTCGCCGACTCCCAGCTCGGGCGGTAGCTCTCGTAGTCGCCGCCGGGGTACACCAGCAACGCGGCGCCGCGGTCGAGCGCGCTGCGCATGTTCTCCGGCGACGCCGGCACCGTCCCGTAGCGCATCAGCATCGCGCGCACGCCCGGCACCTTGAACACCAGGTCGTGGGCGAGCTGGTGGAAGCGGCGCTCCGGCCCGAAGTGGTCGTAGAAGGCCTGGGCGAAGACGAACGTGTCGGCGATCAGCGTGCCGCCGGAGTGGTTGCCGACCAGCAGCACCGGCTCGTCGGCCGGGACGTGCTCGAGCCCCTGGACCTCGCCGCGGAAGTAGACCTCCGACATGAGCCGGATGGCGGGCAGCGTCTCCGCGATGTAGCTCGGATCGCGCGCGTCGAGCGGATGGACGTCCGGCTCGTCGCCCAGCACGCCGAGCAGGTCGACGGCGCGCGCGACGTCGCCGGCGGCGACCGTCGCCATGCGCAGCGTCCCCAGCATCGACTCCCCGGCCATCACCCGCGCCTACCCGCTCGGCGCGTGGCGCATGACCTGGGAGAGGTCAGCCCTTGCGCTTGCGGCCGCGCCCGCCGCGCGCCGGCTCGGCCTCGGGAGCGGCGCCGTCGGCGCCGCGCTCGAAGTGCAGCATGACCAGGCGCGTCGGGCTGGCGGCGTCGGGAGCGGGCGCGTTGCCGAGCCGCGACGCGCTGCCCGCGTGGATGTCCAGCGCCCGCTCGAGCGTCGCCGACAGCAGCTCGCGGATCTCGCTGCGGCCCTGCTCGTCGAGCACGAGCGCGGTACGTGTGATGTGGGCGTCGGGCGCGTCCAGCCCGCCGGCGCGCGACGCCGCGGTGACGTCCGCCCACGCCTCCGTGAGCACGTCGGCCGCCATCGAGCTGCGGACGGAGGCCGGCAGGCTCTCCCAGTCCTGCTCGGACAGCGCGGGGCGAGCCGTCGCGCGGTAGTAGTGCTCGACCGCACCGCGCACCGGCCGCGTGCGCACGAGCTCGATGCAGTCGAGCTCGGCCAGGATGCGGACGTGGTACGACACGTTGCCGAGTCGCTCGCCCAGCCGCTCGGCCAGCTCGCTCGGGCTGGCGATCCCGTCGTTGAGCAGCGTCAGGACACGCAGCCGCAGCGGATGCGCCATCGCCTTGACGAGGCGCGGGTCGACGGCGGGTTCGGTGGGTGTGGGCATGGGGGTGCGGAGGCTCGGGAGCAGGGCCGACCGCGCACAGTAACTGCTGACGCGGCGTAAGAAGTTCCTGCACGCGCCCACTTGCTGAAGCTGGCGCGTACGTGCCGGGTGATCCGATCGCTGAGGATCCCGTCAGCGTTCGTCAGCTTTCCCATCGAGGAACCGCCGGGCCCGAACGAGCGCCTCGGTCGTGACGTCGGCGTCCGTGTCGAGCCACTGGATCGACGCGTGGCGCCGGAACCAGGTGAGCTGCCGGCGGGCGAAGCGCCGGATCGCCCGCGCCAGCTGCTCGACGTACTCCTCCCGCGGCGCGATCTCGCCACGCAGGTGGCGCACGGTGTAGCGGTACTCGAGGCCGAGCCCGTCGAGCCATTCGGGTGGCACGCCCCGGGCCAGCAGCCGCTCGACCTCCTCCACCAGCCCCGCGTCGATGCGCGCCCGCAGGCGCGCGCCGATGCGGCGGTCCAGCACGTCGAGCGGCCACCGCAGACCGAGCTCGAGCGCCGGGTGCCGCGGGCTCGCGTGGCGGCTGTCGGCGTACGAGTGGCCGCCCTCGGCCAGCTCGATCGCGCGGATCAGCCGCCGCCGGTTGCGCGCGTCCACCAGCGCCACCGCCGCCGGGTCGAGCTGTGCCAGGCGCGCGAGCAGCGCCGCGTCGTCGAGCGCATCGAGTGCCCGCCGCCGCTCGGGGTCGGGCGGCCCGCCGCGGAAGCGGTAGCCGCGCACGACCGCGTCGACGTACAGCCCGGTCCCGCCGACGAGCAGCGATCGCCTGCCGCGCGCCGTGATCGCGTCGATGGCCGCGTATGCGTCGCGCTGGAAGTCCACGACGGTGTAGGTCGTGCCGGGCTCGGCGACGTCGATCAGGTGGTGCGGGATCCCGCCGCGCTCGTGCGGGAGCAGCTTGCCGCTGCCGAGGTCGAGGCCGCGGTAGACCTGCCGCGAGTCGGCGGAGACGACCTCGCCGCCGAGCTCCCGCGCGAGCCGCACGCCGAGCTCGCTCTTGCCGGAGGCGGTCGTCCCGCAGACGACCACCACCGGCGCGGCGGCGGTCATGCCGCGCCGGGACCGGGATCGGCGGCCGCCAGCGCCGCCTCGACCGTCTCGGCGACGAGGTCGTCGCCGAAGGCCACCACGCGCAGCACGAACCGCGCGCGTCCCGCCTCGGGCGCCACGACCGCGAACGGGAGCCCGGCGTCGGCGCAGCGTGCCGCCAGGCGGTCGAGCAGGCGCACCCCGGCCGAGTCGAAGTAGCCGACCGCGGACAGGTCGACGACGAGCGCCGTGGCGCCGGCCAGCGCCGCCACGACGTCGTCCTCGAGCGGCGACGCCGTCGCCAGGTCCACCTCGCCGACCATCGTGGCGACGACGGCGCCGCCGCGACGGGCGAGCTCGACACGCGCCGCGGTCATGCCGCGTCCTTCCGCAGCCGGCGCCGCATCGTCACGGTGGTGCCGCCGTGACGCTCCAGCGTGACCTCGTCCACCAGGTGCTCGACGATCGCCAGGCCGCGCCCGCGCGCGCCACTCGCGCCGCGGGCGCGCCAGGTGCCGTCGTCGTGGACGGTGAGCGTCACCTCGCCGGCGGCGGCGGCGGCGACGACCAGCACCTCGCCGCTCGTCCCGCGGTAGCCGTGCTCGATCGCGTTGGCGGCGGCCTCGCTGCAGGCCAGCACGAGCGCCTCGCGATCGTCGTCGCCGACTCCGCTCGACTCCAGCCACGCGCGCAGGTCGGCCCGCAGCGCCGCCAGGCGCCGCGCGTCGGCCGGGAGCGTGTGCTCGAAGCCGTCGGGGAAGCCGAGGGCGAGGCACAGCAGGCAGACGTCGTCGTCGCCGTGGCGATCGCCGAGCAGATCGACGGTCAGTGCCTCGCCGAGCGCGGTCACCGGGGCGCCCCGGCGGCGGTCGAAGGCCTCCATCAAGCGCTCGATGCCGTCGTCGATCGGCTGGTCGCGGCGCTCGACGAGGCCGTCGGTGTACAGCAGCAGCCGGGCGCCCCGCGGCAGCGCCAGCTCCTCCTGGGTGCGCGCGGCGGCGCTCCCGGCGAACGCGCCGAGCGGGGTCGAGCGACCGCCCCACAGCAGTCGCGGCGCGTCGCCCGGCTCGAGCAGCACCGGCGGCGGGTGGCCGGCGCAGGCGAACGTCATCGTGCCAGCGGCCAGCTCGACCTCCGCGTAGGCCACGGTCGCGCCGCGGGCGACCTCCGTGTGCTCGACGAACGCGTCGAGGTGCTCGAGCACGCCCGCCGGCCCGAGCCGTGCGCCCGCGAGCGCGCGCACGGCGCTGCGCAGCTGGCCCATCGCCGCCGCCGCGTCGAGACCGCGGCCGACGACGTCGCCGACCACGATCGCCACGCGCCCGGCATCGACCCAGAAGGCGTCGTACCAGTCGCCGCCGACCTGCAGGGTGTCCACGGCCGGCGCGTAGTGGGTGCCGATCGCGCAGCGCGGGTCGCTGGGGATCTCGCCCGCGAGCATGCTCTCCTGCAGGCGGCGCGCGACGGTGCGCTCCTGCTCGTACAGGCGGGCGTTCTCGAGTGCCAGTGCCGCGCGGTCGGCGACGTCCTGCACGACCTCCGCGTCGCCCGGCTCGAAGCCGCCGCGCTCCGCCCGGCGCGCCAGCGCCAGGTCGCCGAGCACGCTGCCGCGCGCCCGCAACGGGACGCGCAGCTCCGCGCCCCCCGCGGGCGGCGCCTCGCCCGCCTGCCCCGCCAGATCGTCGCCCACGACCACCGTCACGTGGTCGGCGAAGCCCGGCGCCAGCAGGTCGGCCAGCCGCTGCACGCGCTCGCGCAGGCTGGGCGTCTCGTCGAGCTCGCGCCCGGTCTCGGCCAGCAGCGCGGTGTGCGCCTGCAGGCGCTCGGCCCGCCGCCGGGCCGCCAGCAGCTCGCGCTCGTACCGGCGCCGGTCCGACGCGTCGAACACGGTCGTGCGGACGACGCGCGCGGTGCCGTCGGCGTCGCGGCGCAGCACCGAGTTCAGCAGCACGGGCAGCCGCCGGCCGTCGGCGCACACGATCTCGACCGCGATCTCGCGCACCCGCCCCTGCATCTGCAGCAGCGGGGCGTAGTGCGTCTCGTGGTAGATGCGACCGCCCGCGGTCAGCAGGTCCTGCAGGCGCCGCGACCCGAGCAGGGCCTCGCGCGAGTGGCCCGTCCACTGCTCGAAGGTGCGGTTGAGGCGCACGATCGTGCCGTCGGGGAGCGTCGACAGGTAGCCGCAGGGCGCGTCCTCGTAGAGCTCCTCCGCGCTCTCCTGCAGGAGAGCGGCATCGAGCGGGCCCGGGCTGTCGTCGTCGCCGGCCAAACGCGCTACAGGAAGGCCTTGATCGCCGCGACGGTCTCGGCCGGCGCGCTCAGGTTCGGGCAGTGCCCGCTGGCCTCCAGGAGGACGAGCTTGCCGCGCGGGACCGTCCGGCTGACGTACTCGCCGACCTCGACGGGAGCGATCGCGTCGTCGGTGCACTGCAGGACGAGCGCCGGCACCTGCAGCTTGGGCAGGTCCGCCCGGTTGTCGGACATGAAGGTCACGCGCGCGAACTGGCGCGCGATCTCCGGGTCGGTGCGACAGAAGGAGTTCGTCAGCTCCTCGCCCAGCTCAGGCCGGTCCGAGTTGCCCATGATGACCGGGGCCATCGCGCTCGACCAGCCGAGGTAGTTCGAGTCCAGCGACTCGAGCAGCCCCTCGATGTCCTCGCGCGTGAAGCCGCCGCGGTACTCCTCGTCGTCGATGTAGCGCGGCGACGGCCCCACCAGGACCAGCCGGGCGAACCGCTGCGGCTCGCGCACCGCCGCCAGCACGCCCATCATCGCGCTGACCGAGTGCCCGACGAAGACGACGTCGCGCAGGTCGAGCTCGCGGCAGATCTCGAGGACGTCGTCGGCGTAGCCATCCAGCGATCCGTAGCGGCCGGCGTCGTAGGCGGCGAGGTCGGACCCGCCGGAGCCGACGTGGTCGAACAGCACGATGCGGTGCTCGGCCGCGAACTCGGGCCAGACGAACCGCCACATGTTCTGGTCGCAGCCGAAGCCGTGGGCGAACAGCATGGGCTGCCCGTCCGCCTTGCCGTGGACCTGCACGTTGTTGCGTGCGAGGACGCTCATGAGCCAGCGATGCTACCCGGGTGCGGCGCTCAGGGCGGCGGTGCGGCGCAGCACCGCGGCGACGATCGCCTCCGGCGCGTCCCAGAACGGCACGTGCCCCGCGCGCGGGAGCACCTCGACCTCCGCGTGCGGCAGGCGCTCGCGGAAGAACGGCCCGTGCAGGCGCAGCGGCAGCACGCGGTCGCGCTCACCCCACAGCAGGGTGACGGGCACCCGGACGGTCCCCAGGCCCTCGAGGCCGGGGGGCCGGCCGATCTCGCCCACGAAGCGCTCGAACACCGGCGTGCGCGCGAACGCGCGGATGATGGCGGCGGTCTCGGCCGGGCTCACGCGCTCACCGTGCACGAAGTGGTCGGCGAGCGCCAGCCGCCGGAAGCGCGGCCGCCGGACGAGATCGTCCACCCACGGCTCGACGGCGCGCGCGCTCAGCCACCCGCGGCGGAACATCAGCTTGATGCGGCGCGCCTCGCGCTCGTGGCGCTCGGTGGTCGCGCCGCCGGGGGAGATCGCCGTGACCGTGCGCGCGCGGCCGCGCTTGGCCAGCTCGAACGCCAGCCAACCGCCGAACGAGAAGCCCGCGACGTGCGCGTTCCGCCAGCCGGCCTCGTCGAGCATCGCCTCGAGCGCGTCCGTGACGAGGCCGACCGACTCGCCGTCGGGCAGCGGCGGCCCGCCCGTGTGCCCGGGCAGCGTGGGCGCGAGGACGTCATGGGTCGCCGTCAGCGCGGTCGCGACCGGCCCCCACGTGTGCCAGGTCGCCGTGAAGCCGTGCAGCAGCAGCAGCGGCGGGCCGCTGCCGGCGCGGAGGTGCTCGCCGAGGGCGGGGGACACGGCGCGGCACCCTAGTGCGGCGCGGGAGCGGCCGCGACGCGGGATGCCGCGCCCGCCACGAGCGCTAGTGACCGCCGCCGGCCTTGCCCAGCTCCTCCTGCGCCTCGCGCAGCGCCTCCTCGTCGACCTCCGGGTTGCCCGGCGGCGACGTGGCCTCGTGGGTCGGCTGCGACGGGCTCGTGATCCCCGTCCGCGGACCTTCCTGGTTCGGTGCGTTCTCGGTCATGGCGGCTGGCCCTACCCGCCGGGCGCCGCGGGAACCGCGCCCGGCGCGCCGGGTTGGCGCGCGGAGCGACACAATGGCGCGCGTGACACCGCGCATCTACGTCACCGGGCACCGCAACCCCGACACCGACTCGATCGCGTCGGCCGTCGGCTACGCGGAGCTGCTCGGGCGCCTCGACCCGACCAACGAGTACGTGCCGGTCCGCCTCGGCGAAGTGAACGCGCAGACGCGCTGGGTGCTCGACCGCGCCGGCACGCCGGAGCCGCCGTTCATGTCGCACATCTTCCTGCGCGCCCGCGACGTGATGCAGACGGAGTTCGCGACGGCGCGGGACGACGAGCCCGTCCGCCAGGTCGGGCTCGCGATGGCGCGCGAGAACGCGGACGTCGTTCCGGTGCTCGACGACGACGGCAGGCTCGCCGGCGTCGTCACCGAGCGCGCGCTCGCGCGGCGCTACATCCGCGAGTCGCGCGAGACGTCCTCGCTGGTCGACGCGCCGACGGCGGTGTCGTCGATCGTCGACGTGCTCGAGGGTGAGGCGCTCGAGGGCGCCGGCCGCGAGGTGGCGGGGCGCGTGTGGGTGCTGGCGATGGACGTGCTCAGCCCGACGGGGATCGAGGCGGGGGACGTCGTCGTGGTCGGCGACCGGCCCGAGGCGCACCGCCGCGCCATAGAGCTCGGGGCCGCCCTGATCGTCGCGTCCAACGGGGTCGCGCCCGACGACGAGATCCTGGCGCTGGCGCGCGAGCGCGGGACCGCCGTGGTCGTCTCGCCGCTGGACTCCTACGTGACGGGGCGGATGATCACGCTGTCGGCGCCGTGCCGGGCGCTGATGGACGCCAAGCCGCTCACCGTGCGCCCCGACGACCTGCTCTCCGACATCGCCGAGGCCGTGAAGGACATCCACTACCGGGCGGCGATCGCCGTCGACTCGGGCGGGCGGCCGATCGGCCTCGTCGGCCGCTCCGACCTGGTCAACCCGCGGCGCCGGCGCGTCGTGCTCGTCGACCACGCCGAGCAGGGGCAGAGCGTGCCCGGCGTGGAGGAGGCGGAGATCGTAGAGATCCTCGACCACCACCACATCGGCTCGATCGAGACGACGGTGCCGGTGCGCGCGACGTTCGACCCGGTCGGCTCGACGGCGACCCTCGTCGTGGAGCGCTTCCGCCAGAACGGGATGGAGCCGAGCCGGGCGGTGGCCACGCTGCTGCTGGGCGCGGTGCTGTCGGACACCGTGATCCTCAACTCGCCGACGACGACCCCGCGCGACCATGCCGTGGTCGAGTACTTCGAGCGGGTGCTCGGCGTCGACGCGACCGACTTCGGCCGCGAGATGTTCGAGGCGACCGCCGACATCTCCGGGATCCCGGCGGAGGAGGTCGTCACGCGCGACGCCAAGCACTACGAGGCCGGCAACGGGGAGACGATCTGCATCGCCCAGATCGAGACCGTCGGCGGCGGCGTCCTCGGGCGCCGCGCCGAGCTGCTGGAGGCGATGCAGTCCGTGCGCGAGCGCCGCGGCTACGTCAGCTTCGCGCTCATGATCACGGACATCGTCTCCAAGGGCACGGCGCTGCTCGTGTCGGGCGAGGAGGCCCGCGTCGAGCGCGCGCTGGGCGAGCGCAACGGCGACGGCGTGATCGAGCTGCCGGGCGTCATGAGCCGCAAGAAGCAGCTCGCGCCGCGGCTGCTGGCGATCTTCTAGCCGGAAATCTCGTCGCAGTGCACGCTCGGCGTGTCGGCGCGCCAGCGGCCGCCGACGCGCACCGCGCGAACGGTCCCGCGGCAGCGCTCGACGCGGTCGGTGTGGCGGGCGACGGTGGTGACGGCGACGGTCGCACCGGCGTCGTCGCGCGCCGTGACGTCGAGCTGCTCGAACTCGATCGACTCCAGCGACTGCAGCGTCGCGCGCAGGCCGGCCTCGCCGCCGAGCGCAGTGCGCATGCCGGGTCCGGCGATCGCCCACGCGCCGGCGAAGTCGTCGCGCGCGGCGCGCTGGTAGAAGGCGCGGACCGCGCGCGCGGCGGCGGGGGGACGCTGCGCGCCGGGCGGCGCCGTGGCGGCGGCGGTCGGTTCCTCGCCCGGGGTGGCGGTGGCGGTGGTCGTCGCGCCGGCCCGCCCGGTATCGCGCTCGGCGCGACCGCCGTCGCCGCCACCCGCGGACAGCACGGCTGCGGCGACCACCGCGGCCACGGCGCCGAGGACCAGCGCGGCCACGGCGGCCGCACGATGGCGGTCGCGCCGCGGCGCGGGCGGCGGGACCGCGCGGGACGCCGGCCGGGTGCGGCGCCCGGGCGGACGCGCCGTCGTGGCCGGCCGTGGCGGCGGCGCCGGCGCGGCCGCCGCGGCGCCCTCCCGCAGCGCCGCCGCCAGCTCGCCGGCGAACGCCCCCGCCGACGGCGGCCGCCGCGACGGGTCGGGATCCATCGCCCGCGCGAGCACCGCGTCGGCGGCGGCGGGCGCCTGCGGCCAGTGCTCGCGCAGCCGCGGCGCCGGCTCCGTGCGCACGGCGCGGACGATCTCCAGGTCGTCGCCCCCGGTGCGTGCGCGCTGCCCCGCGAGCATCTCGAAGGCGACCGCCGCCAGCGAGTAGACGTCCGAAGCCGGGGTCGCCGCCTCGCCCTCGAGCTGCTCCGGGGCGATGTAGGCCGGCGTGCCGAGGACGGTGCCCGACTGCGTGATCCGCGTGGCCGCCGCCGCGGTGGCGATGCCGAGGTCGGCCAGCCGCGGCCGCCCGTCGGCGCCGACGAGGATGTTCGCCGGCTTGACGTCCCGGTGCACGACGCCCGCGCCGTGCGCCGCGTCGAGCGCCGACGCCACCGGCTCGAGGATGCCCAGCGCCTCGTCCGGCGGCAGCCGCCGCGCGGCCAGCAGCTCCGCCAGCGACGGTCCCTCGACGAGCTCCATCACCAGCAGCACCGACACGCCCTCGTCGATCACGTCGTAGATCGTCACGAGGTTCGGGTGGCGCAGCTGCGCGCCGATCCTCGCCTCGCGGGTGAAGCGCCGCGAGCCGTCCTCGCTCGGCACGTGCAGCGCCTTGACGGCCACGCGCCGCCCGAGCACCTCGTCGTGGGCCGCCCAGACCACGGCCATGCCGCCGGTCCCGAGCTTGCGCTCGAGCCGGTAGCGACCCGCGTAGACGGTGCCGGGCTCGGCCACCCCCGCATCGTACGGAGGACGGCCGAGCCCGGGCTGAGGACCTAGCGCCTGACCGTCTTCTTGACGGCCTTCAGGCCCTTGGCGCTCACGCTCACCGTGTAGCGGCCGCGGCGCAGCTTGCGCTTGGACTTCACGGTCACCGTGCGCGTGCCGGAGAGCCGCTTGAGCTTCGCGGTCCCGACCGTGCGCTTGCCGCGGCGCACCTTCACCCGCAGCGCGCGCAGCGTCCCGCCGCGCGCCGTGAGCGTGACCTTCAGGCGCTTGCCGGTGCGCTTGACGCGGCCGATCTTCAGCGTCGTGCCGCCGGGCGTCGTGCCGGTGCCGGTGCCGGGGCCGGTCCCGTCGCCGTCGGCGCCGCCGCTGCCGCCGCCCTTGCGCGCCGGCAGCGTGCCGCCGCACGGCAGGTCGAGCTCGAGCGTCTGCCCGCGGGCGACCACCACGTCGGTCTCCTGGAGCACCTGGCCGTCCTGCTCGCAGGTCAGGTGGTAGGTCTCGGGCGCCGTCGCGTACGGCCGCGTGGACGGGTTCAGCCACCACGTGAAGTGGCCGTCGCCCGGCACGACGGTCGTGATGTCGAGCTTCTCGTCGATGGTCAGGATCTCGCCCTGGCCGATGCAGTTGGTCGGGTTGTCGTTGCCGAGGTTCAGGCCGCTCGGCTCGGCGATCGCGCACACCGGCGACGTCTGCGTCTTGAGCGCCTTGGTGATGCGCAGCGTGCGCCCCGCGGGCGCGCGGCCCGTGATCCGCGAGGTCTGCGACTCCTCGCGCGTCCACAGCGCGGCGTTGATGAGCGCCTCGCGCATGCCGCGCCCGGCGGTGTCGCCCTTGCCCTCGTACTGGTCGATCACGACGGACTGGTAGCTGCCGTGGAAGTCGCCGTTGGCCGGGCCGGTCTCGATCGTGTAGCCGAACGACCCCGTCACCGCGTACGCCCAGTCCTTGGTGCCGCCCGTGACGTCGTAGAGCTGCCAGCCGTACTCGTTGGTGTAGCCGGCAGGCTCGGCCATCCGCCGCCCGAGCTCCTTGAGCGCCGCCTCGTCGGGCGAGAAGCCCTCGGCCTCGGTGCCCGGCGGCCGCAGCACCTTGGCGGCGATGTTGTGCATCGAGAGCAGCACGGGCGCGTTGAGCGTCAGGTGCAGCTCCTGCACGGCCTTGGTCTCGGGTTCGGAGCCCGGCCCCGGCCCGCGGTAGGACTGCGAGTTCGGATTCGTCGACGCGCCGCCGCCGCCCCACGTGTGCGGGTAGTTGCGGTTGTTGTCCGTGCCGATGTTGAGCTCGCACGGCTGGCCTGCGTACGGCGCCGGGTGCGGGTTGCAGTTCTTGCGCTTGTAGCCGAACGAGCCGCCCATGATCACGACGCCGGTCGTGAGCGAGTACACGAAGCCCGCGTCGGAGTCCGGGTCGGGCTGCCCGAGCGCGGCGCGGGACACCAGGAAGCCGTCCACGTTCGTGTACGGCTGCAGGACGATCCGGACGTCGCGCAGGATCCGGGCGAGCTGCGGGTCCGTGCCGTGGTTCTTGAGCACGTCCCACGCGAACTCCATCAGGACCTCGGTCGCCGGCCACTCGCGGGCGTGGTGGATGCCGTTGAGGAAGAGCACCGGGCGGCCGTCGTCGCCGGAGTTGACGTCGCTGGCGATCTCGACCGCCTGGATGTCACGGCCCTCGAAGGTCTTGGTCTTCAGCGTGAAGCCGCGGACGAGGTCGGGGTGCTGCGCCTGCATGTCCTTGAGCTCCTGCTGGACGTCCTCGTACGTGCGGTACGTGGTGCGGCCCGTGGGCAGCGGCGAGCGCCCGACGCGCTGCGCCCAGCGCCGGTCGCGCGCCAGCGCGGCGCGCTCGGCGCCGGTGAGGTCGGCGCGCACGACGTCGTACTTCAGCCCGGTCTTCTCCAGCAGCCCGCGGTCCTCGTCGCCATAGAGGACGATGCGCGCGCGGCTCGGGTCGCTGTCGTGCGTGACGTCGAGGCCGAGATGCTCGAGCGCGTGCATCTGCCAGGCGCTGCCGAGCGGGACGTCGACGAGCATCGTCTTGCCCTTCTGCAGCAGCGACTCGAAGTCGAACCGCGCGAAGTCGGTGCGCAGCCGGATCGCGCGGCCGCGGCCGGCGACGCGGCAGGCCTGCAGCGTCACGCGGGCCCCCTTGCGCAGGTGCAGGTGCACGAGCTCGTTGGAGCGGAAGGCCTTCGAGCCGGCGATCAGCGTGCCGGCGGAGTCGAAGGCGGCGAGGTCCCAGTCGCCGGCGCCGCGGCGCTGGAGCAGCTGGGCGCGGATCGTGCCCTCGGCCGGTGCGGTGACCGTC
>DATLGB010000099.1:0-40465 GCA_035540675.1 Solirubrobacteraceae bacterium
GGGATGGAGCTAGGGGGACTCGAACCCCCGACCTCCTGGGTGCGATCCAGGCGCTCTCCCAACTGAGCTATAGCCCCGGGTGGCTCGCACCAGCGCTTTGGTGCGGGCCTTGAACGGCCGATTGTAGCCGTGCGGGGCCGGCCGAGGGGCGCCGCCGGGCGCGTCGAGCCGTACGCTGCGCCTAGAACGGCTCGGCTACCCACATGTTCGGACGCAGCTTCCGGTCTCGCCTCACCGCCTTCTTCATCGTCATCGTCATCCTGCCCATGCTGGCGGTGTCGGTGATCCTGTTCCGGCTGGTCTCGGACAGCGAGCGGGGGAAGTCGGACGCGCGGATCGCGCAGGCGCAGACGGCGGCGGAGGGGCTGTTCCGCGACGAGGAGCGCCGTGCCGCCGACGCCGGCCGGCGGATCGGCCGGTCGCCGGCGCTCGCGGAGGCGATCGCCGGCGGTGACCGGGAGGAGATCGAGGGTGAGCTGGCGATGCTCGCCGAGCGCCACCGCGTCGTGCGGGCGGACCTCGAGCTCGACGACGGCGGGCGGGTGCAGGTGGGGCAGGGCGTCCCGGTGGCGGCGGCGACGACCGCGCTCGTCGATCCGGAGGGGCGCAACGAGGGGACGCTGCACACTGCCGCGGTCGACGCCGCCGGCTACGCCACGCGGGTCCGCGAGATCACCGGGCTCGAGACGATCGTGCTCGACCCGGGCGGGGGCTCGATCGCTTCGACGCTCGACAACGTCGACGGCCGTCGCCTGCCCGATCGCGGCGAGGTCGAGATCGACGGCCGCCGCTACCGGCTGACGGCGTTCAGCGCGCCGGCGTTCCGGGGCGGCGGGCGCATCAAGGTCCGGCTGCTGTCGGACGAGCGCCACATCCAGACGGCGATCACCAACGACTCGCTCGTCGTCGCCGCGATGCTGCTCGCCTTCCTCGTGCTCGCCTTCGCGTTCGCGCTGACCGTCTCGCGCTCGCTGCAGGCCCAGATCCAGCGGCTGCTCGAGGCGGCCAAGCGGCTGGGCGGCGGCGAGCTCTCGGTCAAGGTCCCGACGGAGGGCAACGACGAGTTCGCGGCGCTGGGCGACGAGTTCAACGCGATGGCGCGCCAGCTCGAGTCGCGCCTGGCCGAGCTCGAGTCGGAGCGGACGCGGCTGCAGCAGTCGATCCGCCGCGTCGGCGAGTCGTTCGCCACGGGCCTGGATCGCGACGGCGTGCTGCGGATCGTCGTGCAGACGGCGATGGACGGCGTCGGCGCGGACGTCGGGCGCGCCACGGTGCGGGACGCCCCGGGCGGTCCGCTCGCCGAGAGCGCGCGTGTCGGCGACGTCGCCGCCTTCGAGGCGGTGCTGCGGGCGGCCGAGACGGCGGTGGTCGACGGGCGCGAGGCAGCGGAGGCGAGCGTGGCGGGCATGCACGCGCTGTCGCACCCGCTCAAGCCCTCCGAGGGGCGCGGGAAGATCCTCGGCCTGATCACGGTGGCGCGGAGCGAGCGCGCGTTCTCCGACGCCGAGCGCGACCTCTTCAACTACCTGGCCAACCAGGCCGCGGTGTCGGTGGAGAACGTCGACCTGCACGAGGCCGTCCAGCGCCAGGCGGTGACGGACGAGCTGACCGGCCTGTTCAACCACCGCCGCTTCCAGGAGGTCATCAGCGCCGAGGTCGAGCGGGCCAAGCGCTTCCAGCACAGCCTCGGGCTGATCATGCTCGACATCGACGACTTCAAGCTCGTCAACGACCACCACGGCCACCTGCAGGGGGACGAGGTGCTGCGGGAGGTCGCGCGCGTGCTGCTCGAGGCCTCCCGCGAGATCGACGAGCCGGCGCGCTACGGCGGCGAGGAGATGGCGGTGGCGCTGCCGCAGACCGACCTGGAGGGCGCGATGCGCTTCGCCGAGCGCGTGCGCCAGCGGATCGAGGAGCTCGAGATCCCGCTGGTGCGCGGAGAGGGCTCGATCCGGATCACCGCGTCCTTCGGCGCGGCGGCGCTGCCCGAGTCGGCGGCGACGGACAAGGACGCGCTCGTCGCCGCCGCCGACTCGGCTCTGTACCGCGCCAAGCGCCTCGGGAAGAATCGCGTGGTCAAGGCCGGGTAGCCTGTAGGAGCGCCATGGGTTTGCTCGACGACGCGATCCGCGAGCACCTGGAGCTCAAGAAGCGCTCAGGTGCGCCAGAGGAGGAAGTCCAGCGGCTGGAGTCGGAGGCGTTCGGCCCCGCTCGCTCGGCCGCCGTGCCGCCGCCCGCGGAGGCGCCCACTGCGGACCCCGAGCCGGAGCCCGCTTCCGAGCCGGAGCCGGAGCCCGTCGCGGCGGAGCCCGCGCCCGCCCCGGATCCTCCGCCCGCCCCGGCGCCGGCCCCGCCGCGCGAGCCCGAGGCGTGGCTCGAGGACGAGCCCGAGGTGACCCGGGAGCTCCCTGCGGCCGACCAGACCGGCGCCGCCGCCGGCGAGGACCTGCTCGAGGAGACGCCGGAGTTCCTGCAGGAGACGCCGGAGCACGACCGCCTGTGGTTCGAGCAGCGGCCGCCGCGCGACTTCGACTTCGACTCCTGAGCCGCCGGCTGGACGCCTGACCGATGCGCGGCGGCGTTCGCGCAAGCAACCGGCCGCGGCGACCGATGCACGCCACGGGCCGTTCGATCCAGCGAGGGATGCAACGTCGGCCCGCCCCTTGGGATCTCCCGACGTTTTCAAGTGGGCGCCGGTTCCCGGCTCGAGACGTCCCGTAACCCGGGCGGCTCGAGGCGGGCCGGCAGGCTCGCACCACGGGCCGCGCGGAAGGGACGCCGCGCGGTCCGCGAGCCGCTGTGACCGGCCCCTACGCCTGTAGATAGCCCCGCGTCCGCGCCGCGTCCATCACCCGTTCGATGCCCAGCTCGTACGCGGCCACCCGCATCGAGACCGTGTCGGCCTCCGCCCGCTCGGCCACCTGCTGGTAGGCACGGCGCATGATCCGCGCGAGCTTCTGGTTGACCTCGTCCTCGTCCCAGGAGAAGTGCTGCAGGTTCTGCACCCACTCGAAGTACGAGACGACGACGCCGCCGGCGTTGGCGAGCACGTCCGGGATGATCGTCACGCCCTTGTCGGCGAGGATGTCGTCGGCCGCCGGCGTCGTCGGCGCGTTGGCACCCTCGATGATCAGCTTGCACGACAGCCCGTCGGCGTTGCCCTGGTGGATCGCGCCGCCGAGGGCGGCCGGGATCAGCACGTCGCAGTCGAGCGCGAGCGCCTCCTCGCTCGAGACGGCCTCCACGCCGTCGCCGTCGAACTCGGGCAGCCGGCCGCCGTCGCGCAGGTGGCGCGCGAGCGCCTCCACGTCGATGCCGCGCTCGGCGCGCAGCGCGCCGTCGGCGTCGATGACGCCGACCACCGAGCAGCCGAGCTGGGCCATGATGCGGGCCGCCCACGAGCCGACGTTGCCGAAGCCCTGCACCACGACGCGCGTCTGCTCCGGCTCGAGGCCGAGCCGCTTCGCCGCCTCCTGGAAGGCGTAGACGCAGCCGCGGCCGGTCGCCGCCTCGCGGCCCTGCGACCCGCCCAGCGAGATCGGCTTCCCCGTGACGATCGCGGGCGAGTAGCCGTGCAGCTTGCCGTACTCGTCCATCATCCACGCCATCACCTGAGCGTTGGTGTTGACGTCGGGCGCCGGGATGTCGCGCGTCGGCCCGAGCACCTTCTCGATCTTGTCGATGAAGGAGCGCGTGATCTTCTCGAGCTCGTCCGGGCTGAGGTCGCGCGCCGGGACGTTGATGCCGCCCTTCGCGCCCCCGAACGGGATGCCGGCGATCGCCGTCTTCCAGCTCATCAGCATGGCGAGCGCCCGGACCTCGTCGAGGTCGACCTCCGGGTGGTAGCGCACGCCGCCCTTGTAGGGCCCGCGCGCGCCGTTGTGCTGGACCCGGAAGCCCGAGAACACGTGGATCCGGCCGTCGGCGAGCTTGGCCGGGATCTGCACCTGCACCTCGCGGTACGACGAGCGCAGCACCGCCCGGATGTCGTCGCGCAGCTCGAGCCGGTCGCACGCGACGTCGAACCAGTGGTTGACCAGCTCGTAGCTCGACAACTCGGCGCGACCCGAGGCCTGCTCGACGCGCTGCGCGCTGTCGCCCTCCTCCTCGCGGTTCGCCACACGCGGCGATCGGTCGGCCTCGCCCATGACACTCCTCTCCCTTGCTGACCCGCGGCGGTAGTAACCGGGCTGTGCCATGGCGCAAACGCATGTGCAACAAAGTCGTGCCGCGCGCAGCGCCGCCAGCGGCCGCCGGTACCTTCGCGCGGTGGCCGAGCCCAAGCCCAAGGGCGATCTGGCGGAGCTGATGGTCGCTGCCGATCTCCTGCGGCAGGGACACCGGGTCGCCTTCCCGTACGGCGAGGACTGGGATGCCGACCTGATCGTGCTGCGGGGCCGGCGGCTGGAGCGCATCCAGGTCAAGCACGCGGTCGCGCGCGACGGCGTCATGGTGCTGCGCTGCCGTTCGCTCTCCCCGAGCCGCTGTCGGGCCGCTGCTACTACGTCCCCGCGGCCGAGCTCGGCGAAGGTCGCAACACCCTCACGCTGCGGCTGACGCCCGCGCGCAACGACCAGCGGCGCGGAGTCCGCGATGCCGGAGCGTACGCCGCGCTACCGTGATCGGCGCGCTGCGGGGGCGTGGTGCTAACGGGAACACGCCGCCTTTGCAAGGCGGAGTTGGGGGTTCGATTCCCCCCGCCTCCATCGCCGGGTTCGCCGCCCGCCGCCTGCGGGGAGGATGCGGTCGTGGCGCTTCCCGCCCCCGCTGCCGGCTCCACCGTCGTCGTCACCGGCGCGTCCTCCGGGATCGGCGCCGAGCTGGCGCGCGAGCTGAGCCGGCGCGGGCACCACGTCACGCTGGTCGCGCGCCGCCGCGACCGGCTCGAGGCGCTGGCCCGCGAGCTGCCGGCCGGCGCCGAGGTGCGGCCGTGCGACCTCGCCGACGCCGGTGCGCGGGAGGAGCTGGCCGGCGCGCTGGCCGCCGGCGACGTCGTGGGCCTGTGCAACAACGCGGGCTTCGGCTCCCACGGCCCGTTCGACCGTGCCGACCTCGACCACGAGCGGGGGATGGTGGAGCTCAACGTCGCGGCGCTGCACCACCTGACGGGCGCCCTGCTGCCGCGCCTGATCGAGCGCGGCGGCGGCGCGATCCTCAACGTCGCCTCCCTGGCCGCCAACCAGCCCATCCCGAACATGGCGACGTACGCGGCGACGAAGGCGTTCGTGACCTCGTTCAGCGAGGCGCTGCACGCCGAGCTGCGCGGGACGGGCGTGTCGGTGACGTCGCTGCTGCCCGGGCCGGTGCACACGGAGTTCGGCGCGGTCGCGGGCGTCACGTTCACCGACCGCGGCGTCCCGCACTCGGCCTACGTCGACGCCGTGACCGTCGCGCGGCGGGCGGTCCGCGGGATGGAACGCGGCCGGCGCGTCGTCGTCCCGACGCTGAAGTGGAAGGTCACCGGGCTCGCCGGGCGGCTCGTCCCGCGGTCGGCCTACCTGCCGCTCGCGCGCCGCGTGGGCTGATGCTGGGCGCCGCACAGGCGGTCGCGGCGGCCACCGTGCTGCGGCGGCTGGCGCGCGGGCGGACGCGGGCGGCCCCGCTGGCGGCGGCGCGCCCGCGACGGACGGTCAGCGTCGTCGTCCCGGCACGCGACGAGGCTGCGCGCATCGGGCCGTGCCTCGACGGGCTGCGCGCCGACCCGGACGTCCTCGAGGTGATCGTGGTCGACGACCACTCGACCGACGCCACGGCGGCGGTGGCGGAGGCGGCCGGGGCGCGCGTGGTGACCGGCGCGCCGGCGCCGCCCGGCTGGATCGGCAAACCGTGGGCGCTGCAGCAGGGCGTCGACGCCGCGACGGGCGAGGTGGTCGTCTGCCTGGACGCCGACACGCGCCCGCGCCCCGGCCTCGCGGGCGCGCTCGAGCGGGCGCTCGGCGACGGCGCCGACCTCGTCTGCGCGGGCCCCCGCTTCGTCTGCGACACGCCCGGCGAGCGCCTGCTGCACCCGTCGTTCCTGACCTCGATCGTCTACCGCTTCGGCCCGGCGGGGGTGGCCGGGCCGGCCGCAGCGCCGGCCCGTGTCGTGTTCAACGGCCAGTGCACGGCGACGGAGCGCGAAAGCTTCCTGGCCGCCGGCGGCTACGCGCGGGCGACCGGTTACATCACCGACGACGTGGCGCTCGCGCGGGCGCTGGCCGCCGACGGCTGGCGGATCGCCTTCCTCGACGCGTCGGACCTGCTCGAGATCGACATGCACGACTCGGCGGCGGGGGTGTGGCGGCACTGGGGGCGCTCGATCGCCGCGGCGGACGCCACGCCGCGGCTGTGGACCGTCGCCGACGTGGCCACGATCTGGCTCACGATGGCGCTCCCGGTCCTGCGCCTGCTGGCCCGGCGCCCGCGACCGCTCGACCTCGCGCTGCTCGGCGTGCGCTGCGCGCTGCTCGGGCCGCTGCGGCACAGCTACGCGCGCCGCGGTGCGCCGTTCTGGCTGTCGCCGCTGGCCGACCCGGCGACGGCGCTCCGGATCACGTGGTCGGCGCTGCGCCCGCCGCGGCGCTGGCGGGGCCGCGAGTACGCCTCTGCGCGACCCGGCGGGGGATGATCGATGGCGCTGGCCTCGTTCCACCTGACGCGGTACCCCCGGGCCGCCGCGCCCGAGGCGCTGTCGAGGATGGGCCTCGACCGCCCGCTGCTGCGCCGCACGCCCGGGCTGCGCTTCTGGCGCCTGCTGGGCACGGGCCGGGGGCGGACGATGACCCTGTCGGCCGACCTGCGCCGCTGGGCGCTGTTCGCGGTGTGGGACGACGAGGCGGCGCTCGAGCGCTTCCTCGCGCACTCCGCGGTCGCGGCGCGCTGGCGCGAGCTCGGCGACGAGAGCTACTCCGTCCGGCTGGCGCCGCTGCGCTCCCACGGCGCGTGGGGCGGGCGCGACCCGCTGCCACCGGCGGCCGCGCCGGCGGCGGACGGCCCGGTGGCGATCCTCACCCGCGCCCGCATCCGGCCGCGGCGCCTGCGGGCCTTCTACGGCGCGATCGAGCCGCCGGCGCGCGAGCTGGTCGCGGCGGAGGGCCTGCTGGCGTCGGTGGGCATGGGCGAGTGGCCGGTGGCGCGGCAGGCCACCTTCTCGCTGTGGCGATCGCTCGGCGACGCGCGCGCCTACGCCTACGGCGGTCCGCGGCACGCGGAGGTGGTGCGGCGCACGCGCGCTGAGCGCTGGTACTCCGAGGAGCTGTTCGCCCGCTTCGCGCCCTACGGCTCGCAGGGCACCTGGGGCGGCGCCGACCCGCTCATGCCGGTCCGATCGCCCGCGCCACCGTCGCCGCCCCCAGCATGACGAGCGGCAGCCCGCCTCCCGGGTGGACGGTGCCGCCGACGCGCCAGACGCCGTCCGGCCCGCGCTGGCCTGGGCGCCGCAGCGTGCCCAGGCGCCCGTGCGGCGCGCGCCCGTAGATCGCGCCGCCGATCGCGCCGGTCTCGCGCTCGAGGTCGGCCGGCGAGCGCTGCGCCCGCGCCAGCACGCGGTCGCCGATGCCCAGCCGCGCCAGCAGCCGCTCGCCGTACGCGTCCCAGTCGTGCGCGGGTGCGGCGGGCGCGTTGACGAGCACGAACCACGACTCGCGCTCCCCGCCCTCGGTGATCTCGGGCACGCTCACGTAGATCGTCGGGTCCGCGACGGGCCGGCGGCGCACGAAGACGTCGTCGAACTCCGCGTCGTAGTCGCGGGGGAACGTGATGGTGTGGTGCGCGAGCCCCGGCGTGCGCCCGCGCAGGCCGAGCATCAGCGCGAAGCCGCTCAGCGAGCGCTCGCCGCGCCCGCCGGCGTCGCGGCTGTCGACGACGGCGTCCGCCCCGAGCGCGCGCACGTCCTCCACGCGCTCGCCGAGGCGCAGCTCGCCGCCGGCCGCCTCGAGCCGGCGCACGAGCGCGCGCACGATCTCGTAGACGCCGCCGCGTGGGTGCCAGGCGCCGAAGGCATGCTCGACGTAGCCGGCGACGGCCAGCGCGGCCGGCGCGCGCCGCGGGTCGGCGCCCGCGTAGGTGGCGAAGCGCTCGACCACCAGGCGCAGGCGCGGGTCGCGGATCGTCGCGCGGGCGAGCGTGCGCAGCGTGTGCCAGGGCTTGACCCGCAGCAGGTCGCGCGGGTCGGGCCGCGGGTCGCCGCGCCGCATCGGCCGGGGCGGCCACGGCGGCGGCCCGGTCAGGAACGGCACGGACGCCTGCCACATCCCCGCGCACACGCCGAGGAAGCGCATCCAGTCCTGCCCCGCGCGGGGCGACCACGCCTCGAGCGCCTCGAGCGCCCGCGGCAGGTCGGCCGACAGCTCGACTTCGCTGCCGTCGGGGAAGCGGTAGCGGGTGACCGGCTCGACCCGCAGCAGCTCGACCGCGTCGCCGAGCAGGTCGCGCAGCACCCACGGCATCGTCACCAGCGACGGCCCCGAGTCCCAGCGGAAGCCACCCGCCTCGACCAGGCCGCACTTGCCGCCGGGCGCCGCCGCCTGCTCGTGGACCGTCACGCGGTGCCCGGCGGCGGCGAGCCGCACGCCGGCGGCCAGCCCGCCGACGCCGGCGCCCACGACGGCGATCCTCATCGCCGGCTCCGCCGCACGAGCGCCGGCAGCGCGAACGCGCCCATGGCGGCGGTTCCCGCCGCCGCCGTCACCGGCCGGCGCCACACGACGCCGTTGGCCACGGCCTCGCCGATCCACGTCCAGACGTACAGGGCCAGCGCGCCGTCGCCGTCGCGCGCCGGGTCGTCGTGGGGGTCGAGGGCCGACCAGGCCCCGAACACGACCGCGCCGGTTGCGAGCCAGCCGGCGAAGTTCGACGCCGGAACCCCTTCGTAGCGGCCGCCGCCGGGCCAGCTCCAGTAGCCCTCGCGCGCCATCCGCGGGTCGAGGAAGACGTCCCACGCGGTGAGCGCCGCCGCGGCGGCGGCGATCCGCCGCAGCCGGCGGCGCGGACCCGTCACCAGCCCCGCGGTCACCCACGCCGGGCGCGCCATCATCGCCCAGGCCGCGCCGGCCAGCAGCGGCACGCCGCCGACGCGCGGCCCGAGACGGTCGGAGTACGCGTAGGCGCCGAACGGCCGCCCCGTCCGCGTGCCGGCGTGCTCGGCGGCCAGCCCGATCGCCGCCGCGGCCGCCATCGGGACGAGCCCGCGCCGCGCGCCGCGCGCCTCCACAGCCTCGGCGGCGGACGCCGCCGTGGCCAGCCCCACGATCGCGCGCGTGGCGCGCTCGCCGGGCGGCGCGCCGGCGCGCCCGCTCGCCACCTGCACGGCGGCCACCGCCGCCAGCGCGATCCGCGACGCCCTCACCGCAGCGCGAGCGCGGCCGCGGCGAGCTTGCGCGGCGGCGAGACGACCGCGCGCCCCGGCCGGGCGCCGTAGCCCTCGCGCTCGATCTGGCGCAGGATCTCGCGGTACATCGCGGCGGCGGCGGTCACCGCGCGGCGCCCGCGCGGCAGCAGCTCGATCCCGGCCACGCCCTGGTCGTACAGCGCGTCCGCCCGGGCGATCTGGTCGCGCAGCAGCGCGGACCGCTGCCCGGCGGCCAGCGAGCCGCCGAACCGCTCGAGCGTCTCGCGCGCGAGGTAGACCCGGCCCGAGCCGAGGTCCTCGTCGATGTCGCGCAGGACGTTCGTGCGCTGCATCGCCATCCCCAGCGCCGACGCCGCGCGCCCGGCCGCCGCGCCGCGCGCGCCCAGCATCGCCGCCACGGTCAGGCCGACGGTCCCCGCGACCTGGTGGCAGTAGCGGTCGAGGTCCGCCTCGGTCTCGTTGACGCCGCCGCGCAGGTCGAAGCGCATCCCGGCGCAGAAGTCTCGCAGCGCGGCACGCGGCAGCGCGTGGCGCGCGTCGAGCGCCGCCAGCACGCGCGCCTCGCGCGACGCGGGAGCCGCCCCGTCGCACCAGGCCTCGACCGCCGCCACGCGCTCGGCCGCCGCCGGCCGGCGCTCGTCGACGAGGTCGTCCAGGGACCGGAAGACGAGGTAGAGCCGGTAGACGTCGTCGCGGACGTCGCGCGGCAGCAGCCGGCACGCCAGCCCGAACGTCCGCGCGACCCGGTGCGTGGTCGTGCGCGCCTCCGCCAGCAGGTCGTCGGGGCCGTCCCTCACGCCGTCACGCGCTCCCGCGCCGGCACGCCGGCGTCGGCCAGCACGAGCCCGGCCGTCACCCCGGCGCCGAGCAGCACTCCGGGGATGCCCGCCCCCGGATGGGTGCCGCCGCCGGTCAGGTACAGCCCGCGAACGCCGCGGGCGCGGTTCGGCGGGCGCAGGTACGCCGACTGGTGCAGCGTCGGCTCGATCGCGAACGCGTTGCCGTCGACCGCGCCCAGCTCGCGCGCGAAGGCGGCGGGGTCCATGCGGTGCTCGACCTCGATGCTCGCGTCGAGCCCCTCGAGGCCGAAGGTCTGCTCGAGGTCGGCGACGAGCGCGTCGCGCAGGCGGTCGCCCTCGCGGTCCCAGGCCAGCGGCGCGTCGCGCAGGTTCGGCACCGGCAGCAGCACGCACAGCGAGTCGCCGCCGGGGCGCGCCATCCCCGGCTCCGTCCGCGACGGCGCGTGCACGTACGTGGAGTACGTCGACGGCAGCGCCGGGCCGCGCGTGACCGTGCGGATGAAGTCCCGGTAGCCGTGGCCGACGAGCAGCGTGTGGTGCAGCAGCCGCTCCTCGAACGTCCGGTTCGTGCCGAGGTACAGCAGGAAGCACGACATCGTCGGCCGCAGCCGACGCCGCGGCGGGCGCCGCCCGAGCAGCTCGTGGGTGCGCAGGACGTCGGCGTTGGAGACCACGACGTCGGCGTCGAGCCGCTCGCCACCGGCCAGCCGCACGCCGGTGACGCGGCCGCGCGCCGTCTCGATCGCCTCCACCGGCTCGCCGCAGCGCAGGTCCAGCGACCGCGCGAGCGCCTCCACCAGCGAGTACACGCCGCCGTCGGCGTACCAGCCGCCGTCGAGGATCTGCAGGTAGACGAGCGCGCCGTACACCGCCGGGACGCGGTGCGGGTCGCCGCCGATGAACAGCGAGTGGAACGAGAACGCCTCGCGCACGCGCGGGTGCTCGAAGTGCCGGGCGACGAAGTACGACAGCGGCTCGGCGGCGCGCAGGCGGACCATCATCGGCAGCAGCCCGGCGAACTCCCGCGGCGAGGTGATCGCGCGGCGGCCTGCACCGACGATCGCCTCGCGGTAGATCGGTGCGAGCGCCGCCAGAAAGCCGTCCAGCCGCGCGGCGTCGCGGACCGAGAAGCGCGCGATCTGCTCGCGAAGCCGGTCCACGTCGTCGGTGAAGTCGAGCGTGCGCTCGTCGCCGGCCCAGTGGATCCGGTAGAGCGGGTCCAGGCGCCGCAGCGACAGCTCGCTCCAGACGTCCAGCCCGGCGGCGGCGAACGTCTCCTCGAGCACCCACGGCATCGTGATCAGCGACGGCCCGGTGTCCCAGGTGAACCCGCCGTCGCGCAGCTGGTAGGCGCGGCCGCCGGGCCGCTCGCGCTGCTCGACGACCGTCACGTCCAGCCCCTGCGCCTGCAGGCGCAGCGCGCAGGCGAGCCCGCCGAGGCCGGCGCCGACCACGACGGCCCTCACCGCAGGTGCTCCCGCCCGAGTTCCTGCGCGCTCGGCGCGCCGGCCAGCCAGGTGGCGATCCGCAGCTGGCGGATGAGCACGGCGATGGCGTCGCCGGCGCGGTCGGCCTGCGCGGCCGCCAGCAGCGGCGCCGCCAGCCCGGCGGCGGTGGCGCCGAGCGCCAGGCACTTGGCGACGTCGACGCCGTCGCGGATGCCGCCCGACGCGATCAGCGGCAGGCCCGGCGCCGCGGCCCGCGCGTCGGCGAGCGCCTCGGCCGTCGGCGTGCCCCAGCCCGAGAACGCCGCCGCCACCTCGCCGGCGCGCGCGTCGCGGCGGCCCTCGATCAGCGCCCAGTTGGTTCCGCCGGCGCCGGCGACGTCGAGCGCGGCGACGCCCGCGTCGCGCAGCGCGGCGACGTCGTCGAAGTCGAGGCCGAAGCCGACCTCCTTGACCACCACCGGCCGCGGCGCCAGCCGGGCGACCGCCGCTGTGATGCCCTCGAGCACGCCGGCGAAGTGCGGCTCGCCCTCGGGCTGGACGGCCTCCTGCAGCGGGTTGAGGTGCACGGACAGCCCGTCGGCGTCGAGCAGGTCGACCAGCCGCTCGGCATCGGAGGCGCCGCCGCGGCCCGCGAGCTGCGCGGCGCCGAGGTTGGCCAGCAGCAGCGGCGGGCGCTCGCCGCCGTCGGGCCGGTAGGTGCGCAGGGCCGCCTCGTCCTGCAGCAGCCGCCGGCCGGAGCCGAGCACGAGCGCGATCCGGTGCTCCGCCGCCGCCCGCAGCAGCCGGCGGTTGATCGCCTCGGCCTCGGCCGTCCCGCCCGTCATGGCGGAGATCACGAGCGGCGCGTCGAGCGCGCGCCCGCACAGGCGCGTGCGCAGCGAGACGGCGTCGAGGTCGCGGCCCGGCAGCGCCCGGTGGCGCAGCCGCACGCCGTCGAGGCCGCTGCGGCCGTCGTGCTGCACGGCCGGCTCGGTCGCGATGCGGAGGTGATCGGCCTTGCGTTCGGACACCCGGGCCATTCTCTACCCCGTACGGCGGGCGGCGCCCGCTGGACTACTGCAGCGCGAACCCGCGGTCGAGCAGCTGCTGCGCCTGCCGCCCCGGATCCCGCGAATGCAGCAGCACGACGCCCAGGTGCACGCCACCCCGCCGGGCGGTGGCGACCAGGCAGCGCCCGGCGGCGTCGGTGAAGCCGGTCTTGATGCCGGTCGTGCCGCGATAGCCCGTGCGCAGCAGCGGGTTGTGGTTGTACAGGAAGAGCCTGCCGCCCTTGATCGGGAAGGGCAGGACGACGCCGGCGCGGCGCACGACGCGCGCGAGCCGCGGCTCGCGCAGGACCGCCCGCCCGATCGCCGCCAGGTCGGCGGCGCACGAGCGGTTGCCGCGGTCGACGTAGCCGTCGGGCGACGAGAACCGGCTGCACGTCAGACCCATCCGCGCCGCCCGCGCGTTCATGAGCGCGACGAAGCCGCGGATGCTGCCGCCGGCGCGCTCGGCCAGCACCCGCGCCGCGTCGTTGCCCGAGGCCAGCAGGAGCCCGTGCAGCAGCGCCGACACCCCCACGCGCTTGCCGCGCGGGAGCATCCCGACGCCGGAGCCGCGATAGCGCAGCGCCTTGGCGGTGACGCGGACCCTCCCGCCCTCGCGGATCCGGTCGGTGACGACGAGCGCGGTCATCATCTTGGTCAGCGACGCGATCGGCAGCCGCCGCGTCGGCCGCCGCCGCCACAGCACCCGGCCCGTGTCGACGTCGAACAGCAGGCCGGCGCGCGGCGGGCGCTTGAAGTCGATCCGGACCGGGTCGAGGGGGTCCTCGAGCCGCACGGCCAGCGGCACCGGCGCCGTCCCGAGGTCGAGCAGGTCGCCGGGCACCGGCGTCGGCGCGCTCGCGCGCGACTCGGCCGGGCGCCCCGGCCCGCCGCCGCCGCCGAGCAGCGCGGCGGCGCCGGCGGCCGCGAGCACCAGCAGGCCGGCGAGCAGCCCGAGCGGCGCCGCGCGCTTCATCGCCCGTCGCGGTCGCCGAGCGCCCCGAAGACCCCGGCGCCGAGGACCGCGAGCACGAGCAGCGACACGAGCACGAGCACGTCGGGGCCGGAGGTGAACAGCACGAACAGGGTCAGGAACATGAGCAGTCCCCACAGCAGGAAGGCCACGATGGTGACGACGCGTCGTGCCATCAGCGGCCGAAGGGGTCGAACTGGCGGCGCCGGTCGCGGCGCCGGCCGGCGAACAGCTTGATCGCGGCGAGCCCGAACACGAAGCCGCCGATGTGCGCGAAGTACGCCACGCCCCCGCCCCCGTCGGCGGTGGGCGTCGTGAAGTCCAGCGCCCCGAACACCAGCTGCTGGGCGAACCACAATCCGAGCATGATCAGCGCCGGGATCTCGATGATCGTGAAGAAGAACACGATGAAGATCACCGTCACCACCCGCGCGCGCGGGTGCAGCAGGATGTAGCCGCCCAGCACCGCCGCCACCGCCCCGGACGCGCCGATCGTCGGCACCTCGGAGCTCGGGCCGACCGCCACCTGCGCCGCCAGCGCCGCCAGCCCGCCGATGACGTAGAAGGCGATGTACTTCACCGGCCCCATCGCGTCCTCGACGTTGTTGCCGAAGATCCACAGGAACAGCATGTTGCCGCCGAGGTGCAGCAGGCCGCCGTGCATGAACATCGACGTGAACGGCGTCAGCCAGCGCGACGCCTCGGCGCCGCCGCACGAGCCGAGGCTGAAGTCGGGGTCGGTGAACTCGCGCGGCACCGCGCCGAACTCGCCGACGTTGCACATGTAGGCCTCCGAGCTCGGGTCGCCGAGGGAGAGCCCCCCCTTCTGCCACAGGAAGTAGGCCAGGACGTTGACGACGATCAGCGCGATCGTGACGTAGGGCGTCCGGTCCGTCGGGATGTTGTCCTTGAGCGGGAACACGCGCGTCGCCGGCCGCGGGACGGAGGCCGGCGGTCGAGGGTATCGGTCGCCCGCCGGTTTTCGCGCGCCGCCCGCGTTCCTGCCACCTGCCCGCGCGGGGGGCGCAGCCGACAACCACCCTCCGCGCCGGAGCGAGTGGGTGTCCGCTACTCCGCATGAGCGAGCGCAACCGACAACCACCTTCCGTGCCGGAGGAGGTGGGTGTCCGTTACTCCGCATGAGCGAGCACCACCGCTCCCGGGCTGGGTAGGGAGGAGGTGGTCTGTGTCCGCGTAGCGAGCACAACGGACCTCCACTCCTCGCGCGGGCTGGGGCGGAGGCGGTCAGTGTCCGCATACAGCGGCGCAACCGACAACCACCCCCCGCGCCCGAGCGAGTGGGTGTCCGTTACTCCGCATGAGCGAGCGCAACCGACAACCACCCCCCGCGCCGGAGGGAGTGGGTGTCCGTGGCGCCGCGCGCCGCTAGCTGCGCGGCTTCGCCGTCAGGCAGCCCGTGAGCCCGAGGCGGTCGGCGAGGGCGGCGTCGCCCTTCGTGCCGGCCATGTAGCGGGCGAGGTCGCGCTGGGCGGCCGGGAAGTTGCCGGCGGCCGCCAGGCGGTCGGCCTTCGCCAGGAGCTGGTCGCCGGAGCGCAGGCGCGCCAGCAGCGGCGCGAGCTTGCGGCGGTCGAGGTCGTCGTAGGCCGCCGTGGCCAGTTCCCGTGCGGCCGCGCGGCGCGCCGCCCGCAGGCCCTCGACCTGCCCGCGCGGGTCCTGCATCCCGGCGCCGAACAGGTAGGGGTCGACGTCCTTGCGGTACTTCGCGCAGGCCGTCTGCGCGCGCGTGAAGGTGGGCAGGGAGACGTGCGCGAGCGCCTGGCGCTCGCGCTGCAGGCGCGCCGCCTCGGCGCGGCGCTGCGCGGCGGTCGCCGCCGCGCGGCGCTCGCGTGCCGCGCGCAGGAGCACCAGCGCGCGGTCGGCGGCCGCCACGCGGGTGGGGGCCTTGTCGCGGCGGAGGATCTTGCCGGCCTGCATCTGCGTGGTGAGCCACGTGCGCCTCTCGGCCGTCCCGGCGGCGCAGACCGAGGCTTCGCCGAGCCAGCGGCAACCCTCCTGGCTGGGCGGGTGGTTGGAGCAGCGGTCGGCGTACGGGGCGCGGGCCGCGGCGTCGCAGGTCGTGCGGGCACGCCAGCGGGCGTGGAAGGCGTCGAAGGCGGCGAGCAGGGCGCGGGCGTCGCGCGCGCCGCCGCCGATCGCGTCGCCGACCACGCCGCGCAGCCGCGCGGGGGCGAGGCCGTGGACGTCGAGGCTGCGCTCGGCCGCCTCGCCGCGCAGCCACCGCTCCTCGATCATCGCGTCGGCGTGCTCGAGCGCGCCCAGCGTCACGCGCTGCCCGTCCACGATCGCGGCGGGCGCGGCGGCGCGTGCCTCGACGGGCTCGCCCCCGCCGGAGGACAGCAGGTAGCCGCCCGCGAGAGCGGCGGCGACGGCAGCGAGGAGGAACGGGACGACGCGAAGCTTCATGCGCACCTTGGCCAGGATCGGCCGGAAGGGCGATCAGCCTGAGCCCTGAGCGTCGGGGGCCCGACCTGGACGAGTGTCAGCCCGCGGCGGCGAGCGGGCCGACGCCCGGGCGCTCTTGCTTGACGTGCTCGTCGGCGTGATAGCTCGAGCGCACGAGCGGCCCGGCGGCGATGTGGTCGAAGCCGAGCGCGTAGGCGGCGTCCTCGAGCGCCTTGAACTCGTCCGGATGCCAGTAGCGCACCACGGGCAGGTGGCGCTCGGACGGCCGCAGGTACTGGCCGACGGTGAGCACCTGCACGCCGACCTCGCGCAGCTGGCCGAAGGCGTCCACCATCTCCTCGAGCGACTCGCCGAGGCCGACCATGAAGCCGGACTTGGTCACCACCTCGTCGCCGGCCATCTCCTTGGCGTTGCGCAGGACGCGCTTGGACCGCTCCCAGTCGCCGCCGCGGCGGGCGACCTTGTACAGCCGCGGCGCGACCTCGACGTTGTGGTTGAACACGTCGGGGCGCTCGGCGATGACGCGCGCCAGCGGCATCTCCTCGCCGCGGAAGTCGGGCGTGAGCACCTCGATCTTGCAGTCGGGCGCCTGCATCCGCACCGAGCGGATGACGCCGACCCAGACCGACGCGCCGTAGTCGGGGAGGTCGTCGCGGTCGACGCTGGTTATCACCGCGTGCCGCAGGCCCATGCGCGCGACCGAGCGCGCGACGCGCAGCGGCTCGAGCGGGTCGTTCCAGGTCGGCTTGCCGGTCTTGACGTTGCAGAAGCCGCAGCGGCGCGTGCAGGTGTCGCCGAGGATCATGAAGGTGGCGGTGCCGCGCTCCCAGCACTCGCCCACGTTCGGGCACGCGGCCTCCTGGCAGACCGTGTGCAGGTTCTCGGCCTTCATCATGTCCGAGAGCTCGCGGTACTTCGGCCCGCCCGGCGGCTGGACCTTGAACCAGGGCGGCTTGCGGCCGCGCCACGGCTCGAACTGCTCCCCGAGCACGGCGCGGACGTCCATCCCGCCCGGGTTCGCGCGCGAGCGCGTGACGTGCAGGCGGGCGGGCTCGGGAGTCACGCCATCGAGGGTACAGGCCGCTCGATGCCGAGCCGCGCCGGCGAGACGAGGCGCTGGCGGCGGCCGAACTCGCGGCAGAACGCGTACGCCATGCGCTTGCGGAAGCAGGGCAGGCGCCCGCCCGCCCGGAGCTCGCGGCAGAGCGAGGTCATTCGCACCTCCGGCAGCCCGCAGGGCACCACCCACTCGAACGGCTGCAGGTCGTTGTCCACGTTGACGGCGAAGCCGTGGGTGGTGACGCCCTTCTGGACGTGCACGCCGATCGAGGCGATCTTTCGGTCGCCGACCCAGACGCCGGTGAAGTCGGCGCCTTCCCGCGTGTGCCCGGCGATGCCCTCCTCGGCCAGCGCGGAGATCATGGCCCGCTCGAGCGCGCGCACGTAGGCGAGCACGTCGTCGACGTGGACGATCGGGTAGCCCACGAGCTGCCCGGGGCCGTGGTAGGTGAGCTTGCCCCCGCGGTCGGTCTTGACGACGTCGATGCCCTGCGCGCGGCACCAGGCCTCGCCCATCGGCAGGTCGCCCGGGCCCGAACGGCGGCCGAGCGTGTAGACCGGCGGGTGCTCGAGCAGCAGCAGCAGGTCGTCGAGGTCGCCGTCCTGCACGCGCGCGCGCAGCGCGTGCTGCACCTCGACCGCCGCCTGGTAGTCGACGCGGCCGAGGTGGCAGACGAGCAGGTCGCTCATGTCGTCAAGGGTACGACCGCTACAGCGACTCGAGCCGGGTCTTGAGCGCGAACAGGAACTGCGCGGCCAGCGCGCCGTCCAGCGCCCGGTGGTCCCAGCTCATGCAGAAGTACGACATCGGGCGGATCGCGATCGAGTCGTTGCCGCCGGCGTCGGTCAGCACCACCGGCCGCTTGACCACGGCCTCCGTGTCGAGGATCGCCACCTGCGGCTGGTTGATCACCGGCGTCGCCATGATCGAGCCGTAGCCGCCGGGGTTGGTGATGGTGAACGTGCCGCCGCGGACGTCGTCGGGCGTGAGCGCGTTGTCGCGCGCCCGCCGCGCGAGGTCCTTGATCCGCGCCGACAGCCCCTCCACGGACAGCTCGTGCGCGTTGTGGATGACCGGCACGATCAGCCCGCCGCTGCCCAGGGAGACCGCGACGCCGAGGTGGACGTGCTCGTACTGGCTGAACGTCTCGCCCTCGAGTGTGGCGTTGAGGGCGGGGAACTCGCGCAGCGTGTCGACGGTGGCGCGGGCGACGAACGGCAGCGCCGTCAGCCCGAGCCGCCGGCGCTCGGCCTCCACGCGGTGCAGGTCGACCTCCACGATCGTCGTGCAGGTCGCCGCGGTCTGCAGCGACTGGATCATCGCGCGGCCGATCGACTGCCGCATTCGCGACAGCGGCGCGCTCTGCACCGGCCCGAGGTCGCCCGTGAACGGCGCGGGCGCGGGCGCGGGCGCGGCCGCCGGCTCCTCGCGCGCGAACCGCGGCTTGCGCGCCCGCGGCGCCGCCGGCTCGTCCGGCTGGTAGGGCGACTCGATGTGCATCGGCGGCTCGCCGCCGCCGCCCTCGACCACGGCCAGCACGTCCTGCTTGCGCACGCGCCCGCCGCGGCCCGTCCCCTTGACCGTCGACAGGTCGATCCCGTGCTCGGCGGCGATCCGCATCACCACCGGCGAGTAGCGGGGGCCGCCCTTCGCGCGCTGCACGCCCGCGGCCCGGGTGGTGGTGCCGTCGTGGTCGGTGGTGGTGTCGCCGGACAGCTCGCCGGCGTCGCCGGGGGCGTTGAGCGCGGCGTCGGCCTCCGACAGCGACTCGGTGTTCTGCGGCGCGGGGTCGCCGCCGTCGCCGTTGGCGCCGCCGCCGCCGCCCGCGTCGATCCGCGCCAGGACCGTGCCGACCGCCACCGTCTCGCCGACCTCGACGAGGATCTCCGCCAGCGTCCCGCTCGCGGGCGCCTCGACGTCGGTGTCGATCTTGTCCGTCGAGATCGAGCAGATGATCTCGTCGCGCTCGATCGCCTCGCCGACGGCCTTCTTCCACTCGACGATCGTCCCCTCGGCGACCGACACCCCCATCTGCGGCATCGTGACCTCGGAAAGGGCACCCCCGCCGACATCCTGACGACGGTCATCCTGAACGGCGGCATCCGGCCGCCGACTAGTAGGCGATGAGCTCACGGCACGCCTCCCGCACGTCGTCGACCTGGGGCAGCACCGCCTGCTCGAGCGGCGGCGAGAAGGGGATGGGGACGTCGGGCGTCGCGATGCGCACGATCGGCCCGTCGAGATCCTCCCAGGCGCGCTCGGCGATGATCGCCGCGACCTGGGCGCCGGTGGCGCACGTCTCGTTGGCCTCGTCGAGGATCAGCACCTTCGAGCACTTGCGCACGCTGGCCAGGATCGCCTCGTCGTCGAGCGGCACCAGCGAGCGCAGGTCGAGCACCTCGACGGAGGCTCCGTCGAGCTCCTCGGTGGCCTCGAGCGCCGTGTGCACCATCGCGCCGTAGGCGATCACCACGAGGTCGGTGCCCTCGCGGGCGACGCGCGCGCTGAACGGCGTCTCGTAGGTGCCCTCGGGGACGTCCGCCTTGATCCGCCGGTACAGGTGCTTGTGCTCGAGGAAGACGACCGGGTTCGGGTCGCGCGTCGCGGCGATCAGGAGGCCCTTGGCGTCCTCGGGCGTCGAGGGCGCGACCACCTTCAGGCCCGGCGAGTGCATGAACCAGGCCTCGGGGTTCTGCGAGTGGAACGGCCCGCCGGAGAAGCCGCCGCCGCTCGGCAGGCGGACGGTGATGTTCACCGACAGCCCCTGCCGGTAGTACATCTTGCCCGCGACGTTGACCAGCTGGTCGAAGCCGCAGGACACGAAGTCGGCGAACTGCATCTCGCAGATCGGCCGCATCCCCTCGACGGCGGCGCCGACGGCGGTGCCGATGATCGCCGACTCGGCCAGCGGCGTGTCCATCACGCGGTCGGCGCCGAACTCGTCGATGAAGCCGTCGGTGACCTTGAAGGCGCCGCCGAAGACGCCGATGTCCTCGCCCATCACGAACACGCGCTCGTCGGCGCGCATCTCCTGGCGCATCCCGTCCGAGATCGCCTGCAGGTAGGTCATCGTCGGCATCACGCACCGTCCTTCGTGAAGCCGCTCCAGGGCGCGGCGCCGTCCTCGAGCAGGACGGGCTCGTCGGCGAACACCCGGTGGGTCGCCGTCTCGGGATCCGGCATCGGCGACTGCAGCGCGACCTCGACCGCAGCCTCGATCGTCGCGCGCACCTCCTCGCGCACCGCCTCGACGTCGACGCCCAGCGCCTCCAGCCGGCGCACCTGGCGGTCGATCGGATCCTTGCGCTTCCACTCCTCGATCTGCGCGGCGGGGACGTACTTCATGTCGTCGTGCGCGGCATGGCCGTGCATGCGCATGGTGACCGCCTCGATCAGCGTCGGGCCCCCGCCGGCCAGCGCCCGCTCGCGCGCCTGCCGCGTGACCTCGAACATCGCCTCGACGTCGTTGCCGTCGACGGAGACGCCCTTGAAGCCGTAGGCCTCGGCGCGGTGGACGGGGTCGACCGCGAACTGCTTGTCCAGCGGCGTCGAGTACGCGTACTGGTTGTTCTCGAGGATGAAGATCACCGGAAGCTTCTGCACGCCGGCCCAGTTCATCGCCTCGTGGAAGTCGCCGCGCGACGTCGAGCCGTCGCCGAACCAGGTGATGGCGCAGCGCTGCTCGCCGCGCATCTTGAACGCCATCGCCATCCCCGTGGCGACGAGCATCATGTCGGGGAGCATCGAGACCATGCCGACGCAGCCCTTGGTGCGGTCGCCGAAGTGGACGTTGCCGTCGCGCCCGCCCGTCACGCCGTCGGCGCGGCCCATGTACTGGGCGAAGATGCGCTCGGTCTCGACGCCCCGCACGACGTGGGCGGCGAGGTCGCGGTGCAGGATGCACAGGCGGTCGGCCGCGGCCATCGCCCACGCGGGCCCCGCGGACACCGCCTCCTGCCCGTAGCCGTCGTAGAACGAGCCCGGCACCTTCCCCTGCCGGTAGAGCATCATCGCCCGCTGCTCGATGCCGCGCATCATCAGCATGGCGCGCAGCAGCCCGACCCGGTCGTCGAGCGTCAGGTGCTCCGATACGTCGGCGGGGACCTCGTCAGTCGCCGGCGTGGAAGCCGTCTCGGTCGCCATCTGGCGTGTCCACCTTTCTCCAGTCGGGCGCGCCGGCGCGCGCTCGTCCCTCGCACCGCATTCTACGCTTGGCCGGATGGAGCGCGCGCGGTGGACCCGGCTGCGCTGGCGCCTGCGGGGGGCGTGGCAGTGGCCGACGTTCGCGGCCTGCACCGCCGGCGAGGCCGTGCTGCTCGACGCGCTGCCGATCTGGGGCAACGGCCCGGGCGGGCTCGTGCCGGCGCTGCTGCTGGCCGGCTTCATGAACCTGGCGGTGGTCGCGCTCGCCGCGCCGCTCGCCGGCCGCCTGCTGCGCCGGCGCCGGCCTGACCTCCCGCGGCCGATCGCCGTCGACTACGCGGGGACGGCGCTGCTGGGGCTGCTCGCGCTGGCGCTGGTCACGGCGGGCGTGGCCAACCACTCGCGCGTGCGCCGCGAGCGGGAGGCGCGCGCGCAGCAGGCCACCGCGGTCGCGCACTACGTCGCCGCGCAGGCCGCGGACTACCGCGGGCGCCTGCGCGAAGCCGACACGCTGCGCCTCGAGGCCGACGTGTACCGCACCTGCGTGCCCGGCCCGGACCCGAAGCGCTGGCTGTGCCTGTTCGTCGAAACCGATCAGGAGCCGCCCGGGGTCACGCGCGACCCGGACTCCACGCCCAACTCGGCGTACCGCCGCGGCGGCTTCCCGTGAGTGAGCGTCAACGCGCCCACAGGGCGCCTTGAGCTCAAGCTCGGCGGCTGGACGACCGTTGTAGTGCGCAGATCGCCGTGCGCGCGCGCCGTCACCTGACCTCCGTAGGAATCGCCACCGGCCTCGTGCTCGTCGGCTCCGCGACGCTGTGCGCGGTCGCATCGGTCATCGCGTTCAACGGCTGGCCGGGACTGCGGGCCAGCGCCGAGCCGGAGCGGGTCGTCCTGGCCACGCCCAACACGCCGCGCCGGGCCCACCAGAAGGTGCTGCTCGGCGGGCGCGCCGAGCGCCGCGGCGGCACGCGCAGCTCTTCCGCCAAGCCCGACCGCGAGACGCGGCGCAAGCGGCCGCGCGCCGCCTCGCGAACGGCGCCCGCCCCGGCCCGCGCCGTCGCGCGCAAGCGCAGCGCCCCCCGCGCACGGCCGGCGGCGCCGCGGCGCGAGACCTCGCGGCCGGCGGCGCCCGTGCCCGTGTCCGCGCCGGCACCGACTGCGACGAGCAGGCCCGACAGCCCGCTCGGTACGACCGTCGACGACGCCACCCGCCTCGTCGACCGGGTGACCGGCGCCCAGCAGGGTGACGACCGCGGCGGCCTGGCCGGCGCCGCCGACGACGTCGTCGGCGCGCTCGACAAGCTCGTCCCTTAGAGGACCAGTCGCAGCGGCTGCTCGAGCAGCTCGCGGATCCGCGCCAGGAACTGCGCGGCGTCGGCCCCGTAGAGGATGCGGTGGTCGCAGACCAGCGTCAGGTCCATCATGTGCCGCACGTCGACCTGCCCGTCGCGCACGACCGCGCGCGGCTCGAGCGCCCCGACGCCGAGGATCGCCGCCTGCGGGGGGTTGATGACCGGCACGATCCGCCGCATCCCGTACATCCCGAGGTTCGAGACGGTGAAGGTGCCGCCCGACAGCTCCGGGGGCGTGACCGCGCCCGTGCGCACGCGCTCGGCGAGCGCGCGGGTCTCGACGGCGATGGTGCCGAGCCCCTTGCGGTCGGCGTCGAAGACGGTCGGCACCACCAGGGCGTCCTGCGCCGCCACCGCGATGCCGACGTTCACGCGCGAGAACAGCTCGAAGCGGCCGTCGCGGTAGGAGCCGTTCGCGCGCGGGAACTCGCGCAGCGCGAGAGCGGCCGCCTTGACGACGAGGTCGTTGTACGACGGCACGGGCTCCGCGAAGTCCTTGAGCTGCGCCCGCAGGGCGACCGCGGCCTCCATGTCGGCTTCGAGCGCGATCACGAACTCGGGCGCGGTGGCCTTCGACTCGGCCATCCGGCGCGCCACCGTCTGCTGCAGGCGCGAGAGCTCCTGGCGGGTGACGTCGCCCTTGGCGGTTCCGGACGAGCCGGCGCCGGCGGCCGGCGCCGCGGCCGGCGGCGGTGCGGGCGCCGGCGCCGCCGGGGGCGCCGGCCGTGCGGGCGCGACCCCGCCGAGCGACTCCACGTCGGCCTTGACGATCCGGCCGCCCGGACCGCTGCCGGTGACGCCGGCCAGCTCGACGCCGAGCTCGCGCGCCATCCGGCGCGCCACCGGAGACGCCTTGGTCGCCGAGCCGCCGTTGCCGGCGACGGCCGCGGATCGGACCGCGGGCGCCTCGGCCGGCTGCGGCGGCTCGGCTTCCTCCGCGGCCTCGGCGGCCGGCTCCGCCGGCTCCTCCGCGGCCGGCTCCGCGGCCGCGCCAGCCGCGTCGGCCGCTGCGCCCTCGCCGAGGCGGGCGATCAGCTCCCCGACCGGCAGCGTGTCGCCCTCGGAAGCGGCGATCGCCAGCACCCCGCCGGCTTCGGCCTCGTAGGTCATGTTGGCCTTGTCCGTCTCGATCTCGACCAGCTCGTCGCCGGGCCGGACCTCGTCGCCGTCCGCCTTGAGCCACTTGAGGATCGTGCCCTCCTCCATCGAGTCGGACAGTCGTGGCATGCGGACGTCGGGCATCGCCCGCAGCGTATCTGGAGGCTCGCCGCCGAGCGGCTACCCGGGGGGCGTGCCGGGGGCGGCGGCCGCCGCGTCGGGCAGCGTGAACACGAAGCGCGACCCGCCCCCGGGGTTCGGCTCGACCCAGATGCGGCCGCCGTGGCGGTCGACGATCTTGCGGCAGATCGCCAGGCCGATCCCGTTGCCGTCGTACTCGTCGCGTCCGTGCAGGCGCTGGAACATCTTGAACACGCGGTCGGCGTGGTCGGGGTCGATGCCGAGACCGTTGTCGGCGACCGTGAAACGCCACCCGTCGGGGTCGCGCTCGGCGAGGACCTCCACCTGCGGCGCGCTGCCGTTGCGGAACTTCAGCGCGTTGGCGATCAGGTTCTGAAACAGCTGGCCGAGCTGGACCGGGTCGGCCGCCACCACGGGCAGCCCCTGCACTCGCACGTCGGCGCCCGCGTCCTCGAGGGACGCGGCCAGCGAGCGCAGCGTCGCGTCGACGGTCTCGCGCGCGTCCACCGGGCGCGCCTCGATGGCGGCGTGCTCCAGGCGCGAGTAGCGCAGCAGGTCGTCGATCAGCGCGCGCATCCGCCCGGCCCCTTCGACGGCGAACCCGATGAACTGGTCGGCGTCGTCGTCGAGTTGGCCCTCGTAGCGGCGCTGGAGCAGCTGCATGTAGCCCGTCACCATGCGCAGCGGCTCCGACAGGTCGTGCGACGCGACGTAGGCGAACTGCTGCAGCTCGCCGTTGGAGCGCTCGAGCGCCGCGGCGCGCCGCTCGAGCTCGGCGTGGGCGTCCTGCAGCTGCCGCCGCGCGCGCTCCGACGAGCGCCAGACGACGACGTGCGCGACGCACAGCCAGCCGATGAAGAACGTGTGGACGCCCGCCCACGTCCAGGCGCGCCCGTCGTGCGCGTACACGTCCTGCCCGAAGGCCGTGGTGCCGAGGCCGTGGTGGAGCAGCACGAAGGAGACGGCGAGGCCGTAGACGGCCCAGTCCTCGTACAGCGACAGCATCGCCACCGCCACGAAGAAGTGGAAGTGGGCCTCGATCAACCCGTCGGTGATGTGGACGAGGACGGCCGAGCAGGTGAGCAGCCCCGCGGCGGCCAACAGCGCCCGGACGCGGCGCCCCGCCGGGGCGGTGGCGGCCGCCGCGGCGAGGGCGGCGACGACGCCGCCCTCGAGCAGCGCGTGCAGGACGCTCGCACCGTAGGCCAGCGCCAGCAGCGGCAGCACCAGCGCGTGCGCCACGAGCACCTGCAGCATGAGCCGGTGCCGGCGGCGGAACCCGTCGTCCGGCAGCGTGTCGCCGCGCGGCAGCGCCGCGGCCAGCCGCAGGCCGGCGACGATCACGCGCCGCCCTCCGGCGCGAGCGCGCAGCGGCCGCCGCCGGCGCGCTTGGCCTCGTACATGGCGGCGTCGGCCCGCCGCAGCAGCTCGCCGGCCGGCTGCTCGCCGGGGCGCGCCAGCGCGATGCCGATGGCGGCGCCGATCTCGGCGGTGCCGTCGGCCAGCTCGTACGGCTCCGCCAGCGTCTCGGCCAGCCGCGTCGCCAGGACCACCGCCGCCTCGGGATCCGCCGCCCCCTCGCACAGCACGGTGAACTCGTCGCCGCCGAGCCGCGCCACCGTGTCCGATGTCCGCATCTGCGCGCGCAGGCGGCGGGCGACCTCCACGAGCAGCTCGTCGCCGGCGAGGTGCCCGAGGCGGTCGTTGACCGCCTTGAAGCCGTCGAGGTCGATGAACATCAGCGTCAGCCGGCCCGCCCCGCTCTCGCGACCGCGGCGGGCGAGCGCGTGCTCGAGGCGGTCCGCGAACAGCACGCGGTTCGGCAGCCCCGTCAGGGGGTCGCGCAGCGCGAGGCGGGCGAGGTGGCGCTCCGCGCGCTGGCGCTCCAGTGCGTAGCGCATTGCGCGCGCCAGCGACGTCCCGTCGACCGCGCCCTTCATCAGGTAGTCCTGCGCGCCCGCCTGCACCGCCTGCAGCGCCACCTCCTCGTCCGCCAGTCCCGACAGGACGACGACGGGCACCTCGGGCGCCGCGGCGCGCAGCCGGCGCAGGCCGTCGAGGCCGAACGAGTCCGGCAGCGAGAGGTCGAGCAGGACGAGGTCGGCCAGGCCGCGCGCCACCGGCTCGAGCGCCTCGGTCAGCCGGCCCGCCCCCGTCAGCACCGCGTTCGGCGCCGCCTCACGCAGCATCTCGCGCACCAGCACCCGGTCCCCCGGGTTGTCCTCGACCAGCAGCACGCGAACCGACTCGCGCGGCGCCGCTAGCTCGTCGAGCACGGCTGGAGCGCTCGGGCTCACACGAGGCTCCGGTCGGGCAGGTGCGCGAGACGCAGCCAGAACAGGTCGAGCGCGCGCACGAGCTCGCCGAACTCATCGAGGTACAGGGGCTTGACCAGGTACGCGTTGGCGTGCTGCGCGTAGCAGTGGGCGATGTCGGCGGGCGAGGCCGACGTCGACAGCACGATCACCGGGATCGAGGCCAGTGCCGGGTCGGTCTTGACGGCTTCGAGCACCTCGCGGCCGCTGACGCGCGGCAGGTTGAGGTCGAGCAGGATCAGGTCGGGCCGGTCGGCGCCGCTGCGCAGCCGGCCGATCGCCTCGGCGCCGTCGGCGGCGGCGTCGACCTCGGCCTGCACCTCGCCCTCGCGCAGCGCCTCGCGCAGCAGGCGCACGTCGGCGGCCGAGTCGTCGACCACCAGGATCCGCGGGCGCCGGCGGATCAGCACGCCGCGACCTCCCGGCGGATCGGCGAGCCGGGCTCCGCGCCGATGGCGGTCGGCGACGACGGAACGGGACGGGGCATTGGGATTGTTCGCGGTCGGGTCGGCCGTGGGCAGGCCGGCCGCCCGACCGCATCCCTTAGATCGGCAGGGCCTGGCAACAGTTGAACGCTTGGCGTGTCGGCGTCCTGCCGCGGCGCCGGCCGGCGCGGCTACCGTGGCGGTCAGTGCCCGCCTGGCCCCTCGCGCTCGCCTGCCTGCCCGCCGGCTTCGCCGTCGCGGACGCGACGGGGGTGCGGCCGCTCGGCGGCGCCGTGATGGCGCTGCTCGCGCTCGGGGCGCTGGCGCTCGCGCGCGCGCCGCTGCCGCGCGCCGCGGCGTGGGCCGGCCTGACGTTCGCGTGCTTCGTGGCGTCGCACCTGATCGCGGGCGCGCTGGGAACGTGGGGCGCCGTCGCGCTGGTGGCCGCCGTCGCCGGGGCGGCCGGCGCGCTGCTGCTCGACCGGCGGCCTCAGACCGCCTGATAGCGCTCCCAGCGCGCGAGGAACTCGCGGTCCTCCAGCTGGGCGAGGTCGGCCCGCAGCGCGCGGGCCATGCGCTTGGTCTGGTGGGGCAGGAGGTCCCAGAACAGGACGACCTCGCCCGAGTCGATCTCGACGACCTCGATGTGGTCGACGCGGTCGGGGTCGAGCAGCGACGGCGCGCGGCCGCCCTTGCGGACGAGCATCTCGTAGCGGCGGTTCGCCCTCACGGCGAGGCCCGCTCGAGCTCGGCGTCGCCGTGGAAGACGCGCCCGCCGACCCGCAGCGCCGGCACGTCGAGCACGCCCGCCTCCGCCGCCTCGGCCGTCGCCGCGCGCAGCCGCTCCGTCGTCCCGCGCAGCTGCGCGCCCTTGGCCAGCGCCGCCGGATGGATCTCGGCCGCGGCGCCGGCGAGGAAGACCGTGTCGCGGTCGGAGAGGTCGCGCCCTGCGGCGTAGGCCTGGCGGAAGGCGGCGAGCGAGAACGCGACCACCTTGCCGATCTGCTTGGCGTACGTGGCCGCGAGCATCGCGAACGAGGTGTCGGGCGGGAACCCGGCGGGCTGCCGTACCGCCAGCAGCTCGTAGGCCTGCGCGCGGCGCCCGACGTCCTCGAAGTACGCGTCGACCTCCGCCGCGCAACGGAACGGGCCGATCCCGCCGGCGGCCAGGCCGCGCAGCGACACCGGCACGAACTCGGGCACCTCGCCCAGCACCGCCACCACCCGCTCGGCGGCCAGCCAGGCGTCCGGCGAGGCGAGGTCGTAGTAGAAGCGCGGGACGTCCACGGCCCGCCAGTATCGCGCGCGCCGAGCGTTCCCGATCTCGATGCGGCGGATCGCCCTGCTGTCCCTGCTGCTCGCCGGCACCCTCGCCGGCCCCGCCCACGCCGGGCCGCTCAAGGAGGAATGCATGGGTGTCGAGCCGCGCCTCGGCGGGCCGTGCCGCGGCGCCGAGGTGATCGCGACGCAGGTGTCGGCGAGCTGCCGCTACGCCGGCCTGCTGCCCGAGGAGCAGTGCGCGACGCCCGTCACGCCGCGCGTGTCGAAGCGGCTGATCCGCGAGTACGAGGACTCCTGGCTGCACCGCACGCTCTCGTTCCAGTACGAGCTGGCGGCGCCGCTGCCGCTGGTCAACGCGCCGTGGATCGGCACCCACAACTCGTTCAACTCGGCGTCGGAGCCGTTCACCGTCTCCGGGATGGACTCCAACCAACAGGTCTCGCTGACCGACCAGCTGCGGATGGACGTCCGCAGCCTCGAGCTCGACGCCCACTACGTGCCCGGCGCGGGCGGGGGGCGCACGCCCGTGCTCTGCCACGGCCGCGGGTCGGGCGAGCTGCACGCGGGCTGCACGACGGAGCGGCCGATGGCCGAGCGCATCGACGAGATCGCCGGCTGGCTCGAACGCCACCCGCGCCAGGTGCTGCTGCTCTACGTGGAGGACCACCTGGAGGGCGTCGAGGGTCACGACGCCGCCGCCAGGATCCTGCGCGACCGCCTCGGGTCGATGATCTACGCGCCCGGGGGCGACGGCGCCGCGTGCAGGGAGATGCCGCTCGACCTCAGCGTCGCGCGCGTCCGGCGCGGGGGCGCGCAGGTGATCCTGCTGGGCAGCTGCGGCGAGGGCGCGCAGTGGCGGCAGCTGTCGTTCGGCGACGCGGAGCGGCGCGCGAACGAGACCGGCGGCGACACGGCGTTCGGCCCCTACCCGAGCTGCGATCCGGCGCGCAGCCAGGCCTTCTACGACCAGCGCTTCGTCCGCTACTTCGAGGACTCGACCGGCCTGTCGGCGGGCACCGCCTTCGCGGCGGGCGAGCCGCCGCAGGAGGGGCTCACACCGGAGAAGACCGCCGCGATGATCCGGTGCGGCGTGGACCTCTTCGGCTTCGACCAGCTGCTGCCCGACGACGGCCGGCTCGCCGCGCTCGCGTGGAGCTGGGCGCCGGACGAGCCGCGCCCGGGGGCGGGGCGCTGCGTGGTCATCGGCGCGGACGCCCGCTTCCGCGCGGAGCGGTGCAAGGACCGGCACGCGTTCGCGTGCCGCGACGCCGCCGGGCGCTGGTCGGTGGACACGAAGGTCGCGAGGCAGAAGGCCAGGACGCGGAAGGCCGCGAGGCGGAAGGCGCGCCGCTCGCCCTGCCGCGGCGCGGCGTTCGCCGTCCCGCGCCGTGGCGTCGAGGCCCAGCGGCTCGCCGACGCCATGGAAGCCGCCGGCGTCGAGACCGCCTGGGTCCGCCTCACCACCTGAACGTCCCGGGATGCGCGCCAGGGCGCGTACTGCGGGACGTTCGCGGCGCAGCCCTGCCCGCCAGGGCGGTGAGGGGCGGCAGCCCCTACCCGTGGATGAGCCAGCCGTCCGCGGCGCGGGCGGCCTCCATGACGCCTTCGGACAGCGTCGGATGCCCGTGCACGATCCGCGCGACCTCCGAGAAGCCGCCCTCGAGCGCGCGCACGTTGACCAGCTCCTGGATGAGCTCGGTCGCCTTGGCGCCGACGATGTGCCCGCCGATCAGCTCGCCGTACTTCTTCTCGCCCACGACCTTGATGATCCCGGTGCGGTCGCCGTAGACCGTGCCGGCGCCGACCGCGCCGTAGTTGACCTTGCCGACGACCACGTCGTAGCCCTGCTCGCGCGCCTGCTCCTCGGTGAGGCCGAACGACGCGACGTTGGGCGTGCAGAAGGTGGCGCGCGGGATGTCGACGTACTCGAGCGGGTGCGTCTCCATCCCGGCGGCGTCCTCGACGGCGATGACGCCCTCGTCGGACGCCTTGTGCGCGAGCGCGGGGCCCGGGACGAGGTCGCCGATCGCGTAGACCTTCTCCACCGACGTCCGCAGCCGCCCGTCGACTTCGACGAGGCCGCGGTCGTCGAGCTTGACGCCGGCGGCGTCCAGGCCGAGCGCCTCGACGTCGGGGCCGCGGCCGGCCGCGATGACCAGGTACTCGACCTCGGCCCGGTCGTCGCCGAAGGAGAAGGTCACCGAGCTCTCGCCGGGTTGCACGTCGGACACGAGCGTCTTCGTGTGCACCGACATGCCCTGCTTGGACAGCGCCCGTCCCGCGGCCTTGGAGATCTCGGCGTCCTCGGTCGGCAGGACGCGGTCGAGCGCCTCGAAGAGCATCACCTTGCTGCCGAGGCGGGCGTAGGCGGAGGCGATCTCCGCGCCCGACGCGCCGGCGCCCACCACGGCCAGCGTCTGGGGCAGCTGCTCGAGCGCCCACGCCTGCTCGGTGGCGATGACCCGCCCGCCGAACTCCGTGCCCGGGATCGGCCGCGGCACAGAGCCGGTGGCGAGCACGATGCACTTGTCCGCCTCGAGCGTGCGGTCGCCGACCGCGACCTTGGCGTCCTGGGTCAGCGACGCCTCACCATCGATGAAGTCGATCTTGTTCTTCTTGAGCAGCCCGGCCACGCCGCCCGTCAGGGTCTTGACGACCTTCTCCCGGCGCTCCGAGACGCGCCCGAAGTCGACGGTTCGCCCGGCGACGTCGATGCCGAACTCGCCCGCCTCGTCGACCTCGGACAGGATGTCGGCCACGCGCAGGACGGCCTTGGCCGGGATGCACGCGTAGTTGAGGCAGCGCCCGCCGACGGTGTCCTTCTCGACGACCGCGGTCTTCATGCCGAGTTGCGCGGCCCGGATCGCCGCGACGTACCCACCGGGCCCCGACCCGATGACGATGCAGTCGTAGTCAGCCATGGCGGGTCACACTACCCGGACGATCCGGCATCTGGATCCTCGCCATCACCCGGATCAGAAACCAGAACAGCGTGCCCGAGGCGCCGATCAGCAGGACGCACAGGACGGCCGCCCAGACGTTCGACGCAACGAGCAGCGCGAGCCCCGCGGCGACCGCCGTGATCGCCAGCAGGCACTGGAACCCGAGCACCGCCCAGTAGCGCTTCTGCCACAGCGCGATCGACATGACGAACATGACGAGCGCGAACAGGATCGCGCCGGCGGTGCTCGGCTCCTGCTGCCCGCGGACGTCGTAGCCGGCGGCCAGCATGACCAGGTTCGCGACGCCGACGGCGGCGGCCACCACGGCGGCGACCTTGAGCGGCCGCGGCCGCTCGTCGGGCGCCAGCGGCTCCAGGCCGGTGCGGATCTCCTCGTTGCGCGCCTCGCCCCGCAGCTTCGGCTGCGCCGGCGCCTGCGCCGGGCCTTGCCTTCTCTTTCTAGAACGCGAGCCCATCCACCAGCTCCCTCGCCGCCGCCTCCGGGTCGTCGGCCTCGGTGATCGCGCGCACGACGACGACCCGCGACGCGCCTGCGGCGACGACCTCGCGCACGTTGCCGGCGTGGATGCCGCCGATGGCGAACCACGGCCGGTCGGTCACGTGCTCGGCGGCCCAGCGCACGTACTCCAGGCCCGCCGCCGGGCGCCCCGGCTTGGTCGGCGTCTCCCACACCGGCCCCACGGACAGGTAGTCCGCCTCGCGCTCGGCCAGCGCCTGCGGCGGGGCGTGCGTCGAGCGCCCGAGGATCTCGCCGGCCCGGCTTCCGGGATCGTCCTGGCCGAGGTGCACGCCGTCGGCGCCGCAGCGGTCGACCAGGTCGGGGCGGTCGTTGAGGACGAACGGGACGCCGAACTCGTCCGCGGCGGCCCGGAACTCCTCGGCGGCGCGGGCGAGGCCGTCGTCGTCGAGCGAGCGGTCGCGCAGCTGCACGATGCCGACGCCGCCGGCGAGCGCGCGGCGCAGGAAGTCGCGCGGGCGCGCGTCGCAGACGAGGTACAGGCGGGCGTCGCGCAGGGCGGGCACGGCCGGGCAGTCTCGCAGCTGTCTAGCCTCCAGAGCGTGGGTGGACGCGTCCTCATCGTCGGCGGCGGGATCATCGGGCTGTCGATCGCCTGGCGGGCCCGGCAGCGGGGCCTCGAGCCGCTCGTGCTCGAGGCCGGCCGCGACGGCGCCGGCTGGCACCGCGCCGCCGGGATGCTCGCGCCGGTGACCGAGGCCGAGTTCGGCGAGGAGGACCTGCTGCGCCTCGGCATCGAGAGCGCCCGGCGCTACGCCGGCTTCTGCGCCGAGCTGGGCGTGGAGCTGCGGGGCGCGGGCACGCTGGTGGTGGCGCGCGACCGCGACGAGGCCGAGGCGCTCGACCGCCTGCACGCGTTCCGGGCGACGCTCGGCCTCAGCGCCGAGCGCCTGCGGCCGAGCGCCGCGCGCCGTCGCGAGCCCGCTCTGGCGCCGACGGTGCGGCTCGCGCTCGACGTTCCCGGCGACCGCGCGGTCGATCCGCGCGCGCTGGTGGCCGCGCTGCGCGCCCGCGTCGAGGTGCGCGACGCGCGAGTCCTCGAGCTGCTGCCCGGCGAGGGCGTGCGGCTCGAGGGCGGAGAGGTCGTGCGCGGCGAGCAGGTCGTGCTCGCCGCCGGCGCGTGGTCGGCCGCGCTCGACGCGCGGGTGCCGGTGCGGCCGGTGCGCGGGCAGGTGCTGCGCCTGAGCGGCGAGGCGCTGGTCGAGCGGTCGATCCGCACGCTCGACGCCTACCTCGTGCCGCGCGGCGACGGGCGCTACGTGCTGGGCGCGACGATGGAGGAGCGCGGGTGGGACCCGGTCCCGACCGCCGGCGGCGTCTTCGAGCTGCTGCGGGACCTGTCGGAGGTGCTTCCCGGCGTGCTCGAGCTGCACCTCGACGAGGTGCTCGTGGGCTTCCGGCCGATGACGCCGGACAGCCGCCCGGCCATCGGCCGCGGGCCCGGCGACATCCTGTGGGCCACCGGGCACGGCCGCAACGGCATCCTGCTGGCGCCGGTGACCGCGGACCTCGTGGCGGCGCAGCTCGCCGGCGAGGCGCTGCCGGACTGGGCCCGCCCGTTCGATCCCGCGCGCTTCGAGGCGGTGCCGGCGTGAACGTGACCCTCAACGGCCGGGCGGCGGAGCTGCGCGACGGCGCGACCGTCGCCGACGCGGTCGTGACGCTGGAGCTGCCGGCGGGCGGCCGCGGCGTCGCCGTCGCCGTCGACGCCGAGGTCGTGCCGCGCGGGCAGTGGGCCGCGACGCCGCTGCGCGACGGGGCGCGCGTCGAGGTCGTCCAGGCGGTGCAGGGTGGCTGAGCTCGAGATCGCCGGCCGCGCGTTCGCGTCGCGCCTGATCCTCGGCACGGGCGGCTTCCGGACGCTGGAGGCGATGGCCGAGGCGATCGAGGCCTCCGGCACGGAGATGGTGACCGTGGCGCTGCGCCGCGTGGACCCGTCGGCGCAGGGGTCGATCGTCGAGGTGCTGGACCGCACCGGCGTCGCCGTGCTGCCGAACACCGCCGGCTGCTACACGGCCCGCGACGCCGTGGTGACCGCCCGGCTCGCCCGCGAGGCGTTCGAGACCGACTGGATCAAGCTCGAGGTCATCGGCGACGACCGCACCCTGCTGCCCGACGCGCCGGCGCTGCTCGACGCCGCCGAGGAGCTCGTCGACGAGGGCTTCCACGTGCTGCCGTACACGACCGACGACCCGACGCTCGCGCGGCGCCTGGAGGACGTCGGCTGCGCCGCCGTGATGCCGCTGGGGTCGCCGATCGGGTCGGGGATGGGGATCCTCAACCCGTACAACCTGCGCCTGATCCGCGAGCACGCGCAGGTGCCGGTGATCCTCGACGCCGGCGTCGGCACCGCCTCTGACGCCGCGCTGGCGATGGAGCTCGGCTGCGACGCCGTGCTGTGCGCGAGCGCCATCTCGCGCGCGCAGGATCCGGTCGCCATGGCGCGGGCGATCCGGCTCGCCGTCGAGGCCGGCCGGCTCGCCCACGAGGCCGGCCGGATCCCGCGCCGGCTCTACGCCGAGGCCTCGACGCCCGAGAGCGGCGTTCCCGAGTTCGGCTGACGCAGGTTGCGGACCGACGGCGCGGCCATCACGGCGACGCTCGCCACCAGCGCGATCAGCGCCCCCGCGATCAGCGTCTCGCCCGCCCCGATCTGCGCCGCGACCGGGCCGGCGAGCAGGTAGCCCAGCGGGGCCAGGCCCATCGATCCCATCCAGTCGAACGACGACACCCGGCCGAGCGACTGCGGCGGGATGTTGGACTGCAGCGTCGTCTCCCACCACACCATGAACAGCGCCATCCCGCCACCCGACAGCAGGCTGAACGGGAGCAGCAGCAGCAGCGGCAGCCCGAGCGCGAACGCGACGAAGTTCAGGGTCCACGGGATGGTCATGGCCATGGCGGCCAGCAGCGGCCGCCGGGGCCGCCAGCGCAGCGCGGCGACCGAGCCGAGCACGGTCCCGGCGCCCCACAGCGCGCCGACGACGCCGAAGATCGCCGCCTCGCCGTAGCCGTCCTCGGCGATCGCCGGGCCCAGCGCCTGGTACGGCGACAGCGCCAGCATGAGCGCCAGCGACGCGGAGCCCACGACGAGCAGCACCCACGGCCGCGCGCGCACCTCGCGCCAGCCCTCGACGAGCTCGCGCAGGACCGGCTCGCGCGGCGGGCGGTCCCCGCTCTCGCGCGTGCGGATGCGCAGCAGCAGCGCGGCCGAGACCAGGAACGTCACGGCATCGATGGCGAACGCCGCGCCGGCGCCGACGGTCAGGATCAGCCCGGCCGCCGTCGCGGGCCCGATGAACGAGGCGACGTTGAAGGTCATGTACGTGACGGCGTTGGCCTCCTGCAGCAGCTCGCGCGGGACGGTCTGCGGCACCAGGCCCGTGTACGCCGGCCGGAAGAAGGCGTGCGCGGCGCCGTAGAGCGCCTCGATGACCACGATCTGCCAGACCTCGGCGCCGCCGGCGAAGATCAGCACGGCCAGCAGCGCGTGCAGGCCGCCGCGCACGATGTCGGAGGCGAACATCACCTTCTGGCGGGGCAGCCGGTCGGCCCAGACGCCGCCGACCAGCAGCAGCGCGACGAACGCGATGGTTTGCGCGGCGAGGACGATGCCGACGTCCGTCGGCGTCCCGATGTCGTTGACGTAGAGCGCCAGCGCGACGATCACCAGGCGGTCGGCGACCGTCGAGCCGACCTGCGAGAGCCAGAGCAGGCGGAAGTCGCGGTGGGCCAGCACCCGGCGCATCCGGGCATCATGTCCGGCCGTGACCGCGGATGAGCTCTTCGAAGCCTGGGAGGCGGCCTGGTCGGGCGGCGAGCCGGAGGCCTTCGCGCCGCTGTGCGACGACGACTTCCACTACGAGGACCCGCTGACGCCAGAGCCGCTCGAGTCGCCCGAGGCGCTCGGCCGCCATGCGCAGCGGCTGTGGGCCGGGTTCCCGGACGCGCGCATGCAGTCCACCGGCCGCCGCCTGACCGACGGCGACTTCGTCGCGGCGCCGCTGAAGATGCTGGCCACCCACCGCGGGACGCTCGAGGGCCTGCCCCCGACCGGGCGTTTCGTGATCGTGCACGGCATCGCGTACGCCGAGCTGCGCGGCGGGCGCCTGCACCGCGTGCGCGTGTTCTTCGACCTCTACGACGCGGCCGTGCAGCTCGGCGTGCTGCCCAAGCCGGGCACGCTGGGCGAGCGGGCGCTGCTGATGCTGCGCGGCTTCGGCCTCAACCGACGCTGACGACGACCGGCCGGTGGTCGGACAGCGTGCCGGCGTCGAGCGCACGCGCGTCGCCGCCGCGCACGCCGCGGACGAAGACGTGGTCGACGAAGTGCCCGCCTGCGTGCTCGAAGCCGTCGACGGCCGGCTCGAGGAGGTTGAAGTCGCCGCCGAGGATCACCGGCTCGTCGCCCGCCCAGGCCAGGGCGGCCGCCCGCGCCCGCTCGACGTCGGCGCGCGTGCGCGCGGGCGGGCGCAGCGACGCGTGCAGGTTCACCGCCCAGCCGCCGCCGGCCAGCGAGATCGCGTGGGCGACGCGCCGTTCCGGCCGGCGCGTCAGCTCGGCCTCGCGGTGCTCGCCGATCGGCCCGCGCGCGAGGATCGCGTTGCACGAGCCGCCGTTGGAGGCGATCAGGTCGGGGTTTCGGCGGCCGATCGCCGCGCGCAGCGGCAGCAGCGCGTTGCGCGAGGTCAGCGCCTGGCGGTGCTGCGCGCGCGCCACCTGCGCGAGCGCGGGCGGCCACCACGGCGGCACCTCCTGCAGCAGCGCGACGTCCCACTCCAGCGAGGCCAGCGTGCGCGCGAACTCGACCAGCAGCGGCCGGCCGGCCGCCGGCCTGGCGCGGCCGTGGAAGAGGTTCCAGGTCAGCACGCGCATCCGGCGGGCGACCGTACACTCTCGCGCTTGCCGAGGCACTTCCTGACCGGCCGCGAGCTGACCGCGGACGAGCTCGACCGGCTGCTGCACCGGGCGCTCGAGCTCAAGGCGTCCCCGCGCGCGTCGCGCGCGCTCGACGGCCGGGCGGTGGCGCTGCTGTTCGAGCACCCGTCCACCCGCACGCGAACCTCGTTCGAGGTCGGCGTCTTCGAGCTCGGCGGCCACCCGATGGTCGTGCGCACGGAGGAGATGCAGATCTCGCGCGGCGAGTCGATGGGCGACGTCGCGCGCGTGCTGTCGCGCCACGTCGCGGCGATCGGGCTGCGGACGGCGAGCGAGGCGCGCCTGGCCGAGCTGGCCGCGCACGCCGCGGTCCCCGTGGTGAACATGCTCTCGCCGGACCACCACCCGTGCCAGGCGCTGGCCGACCTGCTCACCCTGCGCGAGACGTTCGGCGACCTCCGCGGCCGCCGGATCGCCTACGTCGGCGACGGCAACAACGTCGCGCGCTCGCTCGCCGTCGTCGGCTCCCTGGCCGGCCTCGAGGTGGCGGTCGCGTCACCCGCCGGCCTGCAGCTCGAGGAGGACCTCGGCGCGGAGGTCACCGACGACCCGGTCGCGGCGGTGCGCGGGGCGTCCGCGGTCTACGCCGACGTGTGGGTGTCGATGGGCGACGACGCGGCGGAGGCCGGCGAGCGCCGCCGCGCGCTCGAGCCCTACCGCCTCGACGCCGCGCTGCTCGACCGCGCGGCGCCGGGCGCGGTGGCGCTGCACTGCCTGCCGGCGCACCCGGGCGAGGAGATCGCCGAGGACGTCCTCTACGGCGACCGCCAGCGGATCTGGGACCAGGCGGAGAACCGCCGACACGCCCAGAAGGCCCTGCTGGAGCTGTTGGTCGGCGCAACCTGAGTGGCTGCCCGCGCCACGGGGTAGTGTCCCGCCCGCCATGCCGCAGCCCAAGTCGCAGAAGTCGTCCAGCTCGCGTCCGAGCACCCGCAAGCCCGCCGCGAAGCGCCAGAGCACCGCGTCCCAGGCCGGGGTCCGCGATCAGGTCGCGCGGTTGCTCAACCCGCTCGACGCCGTCGTCCTCACGCGCGAGCGGCTCCAGGAGGTGCTCGACGACGCGGTCGAGCGCGGCCGCATGACCCGCAGCGACGCCACCGAGCTGGTGACGCAGATCTTCACGCTCGGCCGGCGCACGACCGAGGACATCCTCGGCGACGTCGACCAGCTGCTCGGCGGCCCGGCCGAGCGCGTGCGGCGCGAGGTCGACCGCGCGCGGCGCGCCACCGGGCTGGGCTCGCAGTTCCCCATCGCGGACTACGACGAGCTGACGGCGGCGCAGGTGGGCGAGCGGCTCGACGACCTCACGCCGGCGCAGCTGCGCAAGGTGCGCGACTACGAGCGCCGCAACGCCAACCGCAAGACGGTGCTCGCGGCCATCGAGTCGAAGCTGGGGTAGCTCTACCCTCGGTGGGGTGTCCACCCCCGCCGCCTCCAGCCGCCCCCGTCCCGGCACCGACCTCGAGCTGACGGTCGACGCGCTCGCCTACGGCGGCAACGGCGTCGCGCGGCTCGATACCCAGCCGGGTTCGCCGGCGGGCACAGGTGGCTACGTCGTGTTCGTCGCGGGCGGCCTGCCCGGCGATCGCGTGCTCGCCCGGGTGCACAAGAGCAAGCGCGCCTACGCCGAGGCGCGGACGACGGAGGTGCTCGAGCCGAGCCCGGAGCGCATCGCGCCGGTCGCCGACCATCCCGGCGCGGCGTGGCAGGTCATCCCGTACGAGCGCCAGCTCGAGTACAAGGCCCAGCAGGTGGACGAGGCGCTGCGCCGCATCGGGCGCCTCGACGGCTTCGAGCTCGAGCCGATCGTGCCGGCCGAGCAGCAGTGGCGCTACCGCAACAAGCTCGAGTACTCCTTCGGCACGTCCGAGGACGGCACGCTGATCTGCGGCTTCCACGCGCCAGGGTCCTTCTCGCGGATCGTCCCGCTGGGCGACAACATGCTCGCCTCCGAGCGCGGCAACGAGCTGCGCGAGCAGGTGCTGGCGGTCTGCCGCGACGCCGGCCTCACCGCCTGGGACCGCCGCGACCAGCGCGGCTTCCTACGCAATCTGGTGATCCGGGAGGGCCGCCGCACCGGCGAGTTCCAGGTGCGGCTCGTCACCTCGCCGGGGAAGCTGCCGGTCGAGGCGCTGCGCGAGCGCGTGCAGGCCGAGGGGCTGTGGTGGACGCAGACGGAGGGGCTCGGCGAGTCCACCAGCGGCGGCAGCTCGCAGCTGCTGGCGGGCAACCCGCAGCTCTCCGAGCGCCTCGGCGACCTCAGGTTCCTGATCTCGCCCGAGGCGTTCTTCCAGACCAACACCGAGATGGCCGAGCGCCTGTACGGCGTCGCCGTCGAGTACGCCGCCCTGCACGGGACCGAGCGGGTCTTCGACCTCTACTGCGGCATCGGCACGATCGCGCTCACGATGGCGCCGCGCGCGAGCCAGGTCCACGGGCTCGAGCTCGTCGAGCACGCGATCCAGGACGCCGCCGACAACGCCGCCCTCAACGAGATCCACAACGCCTCCTTCTACGCGGGCGACGTGCGCACGAGCCTCGGCGAGCTGGTCACGCAGGCCGGCAGGCCGGACGTGATGGTGGTCGACCCGCCGCGCGCCGGCCTGTCGCAGAAGATCGTGCGGCGCGTGATCGAGGCGGCGCCGAAGCGCATCGTCTACGTCTCCTGCAACCCGACGACGCTGGCGCCGAACGCCGCCCAGCTGACCGAGGCCGGCTACGTGCTGCGCCGCGTGCGCCCGGTCGACATGTTCCCGCAGACCCCGCACATCGAGTGCGTGGCGCTGCTGGAGAAGGCCACCTAGCCGCCCCGCGCCGCGAACGTCCCGCGATGCGCGCCATAGCGCGCACTTCGGGACGTTCGAGTCAGGCTGCGTCGGCCCACTCGGCCCACACGGGCACGTCGTCGGCGCGTGCGAAGCGCGCCAGCGACCGGCCGACGACGCCGTAGACGCTCGCGTTGACGGCCATGCCGCAGTGGGTGGAGGACACCTCGACGTGCTCCTGCGCGTTCGGGTCGAGGCAGTTGCGCCAGTTGACGATGCCGTCGCGGCGGGAGTAGACGGCGGTGTAGCCGACGTCCTCGGGGAACGGCGCCGCCAGCGCGTCGCGAAACTCCTCGCAGCACGTGCCGCGCAGGCAGTCGAAGCCGAGCGTGTGCGGCAACCGCATGGCGTGCAGCAGGGCGATCACGCCGATCGACCCGAGCACCAGCGGGTGGATGCCGAGCATGCCCTTCACGGGCGACCCGAGGGTGACGATGCCGCTGACCAGGTCGGGACGGCGGACGGCGATCGTGCGGGCGAGGATCCCGCCGCGCGACTGCCCGACGATCGACACCCGCTGGCCGCTGCGGTCGGCCATCCGCTCGAGGCGCGCCTCGAGGCCGCGGCAGGCCGACGCGGAGCAGTCGGCGTTGACGCGCACCCCGGCGCGACTCGTGTGGTAGCCGATCGAGCGCAGCCAGCGCGTCATGATCGCCAGCGACCCGTCGCCCGCGAGGTAGCCCGGGATCAGCAGGACGGGGCGGTCGTCGCCCGGCGGCAGGCCGGTGCCGCGCCAGACGGGGCTGCGCATGAGCCCCGCAGCCTCGAGGCCGACCATCCCTTCCCGCCAGATGGGTGGCACGGCGGGGCGGGGGATGTGGACGTCCATGGCGGTAATGCCCTGCGGCGCGAGATCATGCCGCACGAATCGGACAATGGTGTTTCCGATAACGCCCTGTCAGAAACGCAGGCGGTTGCTCGCCTACCTCGGTCGCGGTCGAGGCGAGCGCCGGGCTCATGTCAGGCGGCTGACAATGCGTGCGGTGAGGGCGCGGCGGCGGGGCGCGGCCGCCGCGCGTTACGATCGGGCCGCCATGCGAGCCGTCACCGTCCGCGACAGCCAGATCGTCGTCGACGAGCACCTCCCCCGCCTGCGCGACGGGATCGCGGTGCTCGTCGACGACGATCTGGCTGTCGCGGACGGTGACGGCTCGCATGGCGCCCCGATCGTAACGCGCGGCGGCCGCGCGCCGCCGCCGCGCCCTCACCGTACGCATGGTCAGCCGCCTGACATCAGCCCGGCGCTCGCCTCGACCGCGACCGAGGTAGGTGGGCAACCGCCTGCGTTTCTGACAAAGCGTTATCGGAAACACCATTGTCCGATTCGTGCGGCATGATCTCGCGCCGCAGGGCATTACCGCCATGGACGTCCACATCCCCCGCCCCGCCGTGCCACCCATCTGG
>DATLGB010000100.1:0-27441 GCA_035540675.1 Solirubrobacteraceae bacterium
GTCCCGACCGACGCGGTGGGGGAGGGCGGCCTGATGGGCCTCGCGCCCGACCCGGACTTCCAGGACGGCAGCCCCTTCGTCTACTTCATGGCGACGCAGGAGGAGGGCGTCCGCGTGCTGCGGTACCGCTGGGACGGCGGCCGGCTGACCCCGGACGGCATCGCGCTCGACGGCGTCCGGGCCGGGACGTTCCACAGCTCGGGCCGCATCCGCTTCGGGCCCGACGACCGGCTGTACGTGGTGACCGGCGACGCCGGCGATCCCGAGTCGGCGCAGGACCCGGCCTCGCTCAACGGCAAGGTGCTCTCCCTCGCGCCGCGGCAGTACCGCGGGGGCGGCGGCCCGCCGCGGATCGTCTCGATCGGGCACCGCAACCCGCAGGGGCTGGACTGGCAGCCCGGCAGCAACCGGCTGTTCGTCACCGAGCACGGGCCGAGCGGCGGCGACGGCCCCAGCTGCTGCGACGAGGTCAACCTCGTCACCCAGGGCGGCAACGCCCTGTGGCCGCGATTCGGCGACGACCAGGAGGGGGAGGGCGCGCCGGCGAAGCTCTGGCAGGAGACGATCGCGCCGTCCGGCAGCGCGTTCGTCAGCCGCCCGGGCTCGGCCTGGACCGGCGACCTGCTCGTCGCTGCGCTGCGCGGAACATCGCTGCGCCGCCTGCAGGTCGACGGCGGCACGATCGGCGACGAGGAGGTCCTGCTCGACGGCGACTACGGCCGCCTGCGCGCGGTCGTCGAGGCGCCCGACGGCACGATCTGGGTCACGACCTCCAACCGCGACGGCCGCGGGTCGCCCGAGGAGGGCGACGACCGCATCCTGCGCGTCGTGCCGCCTGCGGCATGAGGCTCGGCCGGCGGGGCCGAGTCGAACCGCCAAGCGGGTAGACCGCGACCATGATCTCCAAGCTCCTGCGCCTGTTCGCCCTCAAGCAGCTGTTCGACGCCTTCCGGCGCCGTCGCGGCCGCTGAAGAGTCGTGGACCGGGGCGGCGTTCACCGAGAAGCTCACGGTGACGCGCACCGGTCATCGACAACAACTCACCGGGGGCGGTGCTCGATCACGGCGGGCGCCTCACGACGCTGATCGCGAAGGCGCGCGGGGCGATCGCCGGCGGCGTGCGCGACACGATCGCGCTGCTGCGCCGCGGCGACGCGCTGCTGATCGCCGGCTCGATCGGCTATCTCGCGTTCGACATCCTCACGCTCGCGGCGATGTTCGAGGCGCTCGGCGGCGGCGCGCCCCCGGTTGCGGCCTTCGTCCTCGCCTACACCGTCGGGCAGGCGGGTTCGATGATCCCGACGCCGGCCGGCGTGGGCGGCACCGAGGGCAGCCTGATCGGGATGTTCGTGCTGTGCGGCGCTTCGCTCGGCTCCGCCACCGCGGCCGTCCTGGCCTACCGCGTCGTCCAGCTCGGCGTGCCGGCCGTGCTGGGGATGATCGCGAGCATCGACCTGCGTCGCATGATCCGCACCGGCCCGACGCCGGCGGAGATCGCCGAGCGGCACGCGAACGATCCGCGCACGAGCTCAGGAGGCTGAGCGGTATCCCCGTGGGAGCGGCGCCGTGACGGCGCCGGAACGCCCGCGAGAAGTAGAGCTGGTCGGCGTAGCCGGCGCGGTAGGCGATCTCGCCGACCGACAGCGGGTGAAGCGCAGCAGCCGGGCGGCCTCGAGCAGGCCGCGGTCGGTGACGTGCTCCTTGGTGGTGCGGCCCGTGACCTGGACGAGCGTCTTCGACAGCGCGGCCTGGGGGACGGCGATCGCGTCGGCGTAGTGGACGGCGTCGTGGTGGCGGGCGAAGTCGCGCTCCAGCACCTCGACGAAGCGGCGGTAGAGGTCCAGGACGGCGTGGTCGCCAGAGCCATGGGCCGGGGTGGATTCGAACCACCGCGCGACGGATTATGAGTCCGCTGCTCTGACCGCTGAGCTACCGGCCCGTCGGTCGCAGGCTATCTGCGTTATCGGCCCGCACAGGCGGGTACGCGGATCCCATGGGCATAACCGACAAGATCACCGGCCGGGCCAAGCAGGCCATCGGCGACCTGACGGGCGACGCCGCCACGCGGCGCGAGGGCAAGAAGGAGGAGCGCAAGGGCGAGGCGAAGGACGAGCTCGCTCGGGCGCAGGAGAAGGCGGAGCGCAAGGCGGCCGAGGTGGCCGACCTCGAGCGCCGCACCTGAGGCGGCGCCCCGGCGCCTCGCCGGAGGCGTAGTGTGGACCTCACGTCAGCCTGGATCCGTCGGGTGACGAGGGGTCCACCGTGGCTTTCTTTCTCCATTTCGACGCTTGCGCCGACGCGGGGCGAGCGGAACCGGAGGACCCGACGTGCGTCTCCGGCGGGTCTGGCCGGCGCGGGGCCGGGTGGTGGTCGCCGCGCCTGCCGCGCGTGTAGGTTGCCGCGATGGCCGAAGAACGCGATGCGGAGCGCGGGAGCGGCCTGCTGTCGCGGATCTCCAACGAGATGGTGAAGGCGCAGAAGGAGTTCTGGGGCAAGGGGCCGGAGGCGGCGAAGTCCTACATGTTCGACGACATGCTGTTCATCGTCATGCACGGCGGCCTGACAGCGGCCGAGAAGACGATGCTGGACTTCGGCCACCAGGACCTCGTGCGCCAGTTCCGCCAGACGTTCGAGAACGAGATGACCGAGCGCCTGAGCGACATGATCGGGGAGCTCACCGGCCGGAAGGTCCTCACCTACCAGTCGCAGATCCTGTTCGACCCGGACCGGGTCGTCGAGCTGTTCATCTTCGACGACGACGCCAACGAGAGCGCACGGGCGGCGACCGCGGAGGGCCAGCTGTCGGAGGGGGAGGCCGGCGAGGCCACGGTCGAGGAGGACCTGGACCAGGCGGCGGGCAGCGGCCGATAGGGCGTCCGCCGGTGGCGCCCGGCGGTTTCGCGCCGGCGGTGGCGGGGCAGCGCAGGGCCCATGAGCTTGATCGCATTCCTGCTGTCCCTGTTCTTCACCGGCCTCATCGTCGGCGCGCTCGCGCGCCTGGCCCTTCCGGGCCGCGACCCGATGCCCATCTGGGCGACCATCGGCATCGGCATCGCCGGCTCGTTCCTCGCCGGCCTCGTGGCGATGGCCCTGTTCGACGGCCGCCCCCGCGGCAGCCTGCTGCTGTCGGTGGTGTTCGCCGCCGGCCTCGTCTACCTCGTCCGCCGCTCGCGCGGCGGCTCGCTGACCCGTCCGGGCGACCGCCACGGCCGTCACGGCGGCTCGCCGCTCAGCGGCCGGCACTGACCCCTCGCTGACGCACCCGCCGCCGCCCGGCCGTCCCGCGGCCGGGCGGTGTGGTGGGATGGCGCCCGATGGCGCTCTCGAAGGACCCGGCCGCGCGGCGGCGTCTCGGCGCGCTTGCGGCGACGGCGGTCGCCGCGCTCGGCGTCGGCGCCGCGGTTGGCGCGACCGGCGGCGACGAGCCGCCGCCGAGCGCTCCGCCGCGAACACAGCCCGCCCGCCGCGACGCGTCGCCGCCCGCGCCTCCGCGGCTGACCGTCACCCAGCTCGCCGGCCAGGCGGTCATCCTGCGCTTCGCGGGCACGACGGCGCCGGCGTACGTGCGCCGCGCCCTGCGGCGCAAGCGCGTCGCGGGCGTGATCCTGTTCCGCGACAACGTCCCGACCGCGGCCTCGACGCGCCGGCTCACCCGCTCGCTCCAGCGCGCCGCGGGCGGGCGCGCCCTGATCTGCACCGATCAGGAGGGCGGCGACATCCGCGTCCTCGCCTACGCGCCGCCGGAGAACGGCCAGGCGACGATGACGACGCCGACCGTCGTCGCCGCGGCCTCGCGCGCCGCGGCCCGGGCGCTGCGCCGCGCCGGGATCAACGTGTCGCTGGCGCCGGTGGTCGACGTCGGCGGCCCCGGGCAGCTGATGCGCGGGCGGGCCTTCCCCGGTGACCCGGCGGACGTCGCCCGGGCGGCGGCCGCGGCGGTCCGCGCCTACCGCGGGACGGGCGTCGCCCCGACCGTCAAGCACTTCCCCGGGCTGGGCGCGGCCGACGCCAACACCGACGACGCGGCCGTGACGATCGAGCGCTCGGCCCGCGACATCGGCGCGTCCGACCTGCCGCCGTTCAAGGCGGCGATCGCTGCCGGCGCTCCGATCGTGATGACCTCGCACGCGCGCTACAGCGCGCTCGACGCCGGCGCGGTCGCGTCGCAGTCGCGCACGATCTCCACCGACCTGTTGCGCGGTCGGCTCGGCTTCCGCGGCGTCGTCATGACCGACAGCCTGGAGGCGGAGGCGGTCAGCGGGCAGATGGACCCGGGGGAGGCCGCGGTGCGCTCCGTGCGCGCCGGCGCCGACCTCGTGCTCACGACGGGCCGCGGCTCCTACCTGCCGGCGCTGCGCGCGCTGGCGCGCGAGGCGCGCCGCGACCCGGACTTCCGCGCGCGGTTGCGCGAGGCGGTGGCGCGGGTCGAGGCGCTGCGCGACTCGCTTTAGCGGCGCAGCCGGATCGTCAGCGCGCGCGGGCGGCTCGAGTTGCCGGCGGCGTCGACCGCCGAGACGGTGATCCGCGCCCGCGCGCGGCGGCCGCGCGCGAGCGCCCGCCGCAGCACCCGCCGCTGCCGCGAGTCGAAGGCCAGCCGCAGCCGGACGCCGCCGCCGCCCACCGCAACCGTGGCGCGCACGGGCTTGAAGGCCAGGTTCAGCCCGCCCGCCTGCAGGAAGCCGGTGGCGAGGACCAGCCCAGGCTCCGACGAGGTGGCCACGAAGCGCACCGCCCGCGGCCGCCGGCCCACGCGTTGCGTGGTCAGCGCCGCCGCCACGAGCCTCGGGCGCGTCGTGTCGGGGCCGCTCGGCTGGTCGGGCGGGGGCGCGACCTCGCGGCGCTCGACCGCTTCGCACTCCACGAGCTCGTCGAGCTGGTCGGCCGAGCCGCCGTCGGTGCCGGGCCCGCAGACCACGCGCTCGCGCACGCCGTCGGCGGTGCTCACGGTGTCGTCCCCGGCGCCCGCGTCGAGCTCGTCGGCGCCCGCGCCGCCGGTGAGCGTGTCGTTGCCGTCGCCGCCCGTGAGGACGTCGTTGCCGTCGCCGCCGTCGAGGGCGTCGTCGCCGGGGCCTCCATCGAGGACGTCATTGCCCTGGTCGCCGTCGAGCGCGTCGTTGGAGGCCACGGTCGCGCGCAGCCGGTCCGCGCCCGTCTCGCCGTCGGCGGCCGAGGGCACGGTGCTCGCGTAGGTGAGGGAGTCCTCGGCAGGACCGGCGATGACGGTGATCGACTTCTCGAGCGCCGTGCGCGGGCAGAACACCTCGATCACCGCCGAGCCCCTGGTCGCGCCCGGGCGGCATTCGGGCGGGAAGCTGATGCCCTTCGGGTCGTTGGGCTCGTAGAAGCGCACCTCCCGGCCCTGGTCGGAGACCTCGAACGCGTTCTGGACGCCGGCGTCCTCGCTGCGGAACGTCGCCTCGCCGCCCGTGATGGTCAGGAGGTTGTCGGCCCGCGCGGGCGCGGCGGCGGCGAGCGCCGCGAGCGCCACGGCGGCGGCGGCGGCGGCGCGCTTCATCGCCGCAGCAGGACGCGCGACCGCGCGACGGTTCGCGGCGGCTGGCCGAGCGCCGTGACCCGCAGCAGCGGCCGCACCCGCCGCAGCCTGCGCTCGAGGTTGCGGCGGCTCGCAGCCGGCACGCGGACGACGAGGAAGGTGCGCCCGGCGCCGGCCAGCGCAGCGGTCCCGCGGCCGAGCACGAGCCTGCCCCCGGTCACCTTCATGCGCGGCGCCGACCGGCGGTCGAGCACCAGTTCGCCCGCCAGCCGACAGGCGGCCGAGCAGCGGGCCTCGACGATCACGCCGGTGCCGATGGCGTCGAAGCGCACCGCTCTCGGCGCGCGAACCCGCACCTGCGCGACCGGCTCGGCGGGCGCGTTGACCTCGGCGTCGCAGGCGTCGCCGATGCCGTCGGCGTCGGTGTCCTCCTGCCCGGGGTTGGGCACGAAGCGGCAGTTGTCGGGGCCCTTGCGTCCGGCGCTGCGGCGGTCGTAGACACCGTCGTTGTCGTCGTCGAGGTCGCAGGCGTCGCCGCCCTGCACGCGCGAGTGGTCCGTCGGCAGCGGCTGCCCGGTCTGGACCGGGGTCGCCGGGTACAGCCGCACCGGTCCCGTGTTCTGGCCGGCCGGCTCCGGTGGCCGGCCGGCGTCGATGACCGGCGGCGGCGTGTCGGCGTCGCTGTCCTTCTGCGAGGCGTTGCCGTTGAGCGGGCAGTTGTCGGCCCAGTCCTTGATGAAGTCGCCGTCGTAGTCGGCGACGCCGCACGGCCCGCGCGCGCACGCGTCACCGCCGGCGGGCGCGGCCACGGCGGCGGCGGCCGCGAGAGCGGCCGCCGCCGGCAGTGCGATGCGCGCCGCGCGCACGGCCCCTCAGCAGAACCGGTACGTGCGCGAGCGGCTGATCTCGCGCCCGGACCGCGTCCGCAGCGTCACGTCCACGCGGGTGGTGCCGCGCGGCAGCTTCTTGAGCTTGACCGGCCGGCGCAGGGCCTTGCCCTTGACGACCTTCGCCCGCCGGCCGCCGACGAACACCACCGCCGACCGCAGCTTCTGGCCCTTGGGCGCCTTGAGCTTGAGCTTGAAGCCCTTGCGGCGCGTGCAGGAGCGCTTGGGCGCGCGCTTGGGCAGGTCGACCGCCTGCCCGCCGCCCGGCGTCGCCGCCGGAGGCGGCAGCGGCTCCTGCACCTGCGGGTTGAGGTACGGCAGCGGGATCGCCGTGCCCAGGTCCTCGTGGGTCAGGGTGAACACGTCGAGCCCGCGCGGCGAGTAGTTGTTGGCGAAGACGTGGCCGTTGTACCAGTACGACGACCACTGGTTGGCGGCCGGGTCGTCCTCCGGGTTGCTCGTCGGCTCGTTGGGGATGTAGTAGCCGATCTGCTTGGGGTTCGCGGGGTCGGTGAAGTCGACCACCGTCGTGCCGCCGGAGTACCAGCTGGCGACCAGGATGTCCTTCTCCGAGCGCAGCGGGATCACGTTGAACAGGTGCGCCGTGCACAGCGCCGACCGGTTGGTCTGCGGCGTCCGGTAGAAGCCGGTCTGCTCGGGCTGCGTGGGATCGCTGACGTCGTAGAACCACAGGCCGCCGAGCCGCGACTGCTCGGCGCCCGCGCAGCCGGGCGCGGCGGCCGCGCCGCCGAGCTCGTCGCCGAGGATCAGCGTGTTGCCGTCCCACGAGAAGGCCGCCGAGTGATGGATGTTGTTGTTCGGGTTGGGCAGGTGCGTGAGCACCTTCGGCTTGGCCGGGTCCGAGATGTCCCAGATCTGCGACTCGCTGATGCAGCCGGCCGCGGCGAGCTTGCGCGCGAGGAAGACCGACACGTCGTGGCAGCCGATGTTCGGCGACACGTCCATCGTGCCGATCACCTTGGCGGCCGCCGGCTGCGACAGCGGGATCTCGGCGATCGAGATCTTGCGGTGCGACGCCGCGTTGCAGTTCGGGAACGGCGCGTGCAGCGGGTAGGAGAGCACGTAGACCAGCAGGCGGTTGTTGGCCTCGTCGGGGACGAGGGTGTGGGTGTGCGAGCCGCAGTCGGTCTCGAGCGCCGCCACCTGCACCGGCCGGGCCGGGTCGGCGATCGACACGATGCGCAGGCCTTCCCAGGAGGCGCCGGTCTCGTTCTCGACGGCCGACGCGGTGCCCGCGCCGCAGGCGCTGGGGTCGATCGGCTCGCCGTCCTCGCTCGTGCCGCCGCGCGCCGAATCGACCGAGACGATCACGAGGTCGTGCCAGATGGAGACGTCGCCCTGCGGGCCGGCGCAGTCGAACGCGCCGAGCAGCTGCGGCGAGGCGGGATTGGAGACGTCGAGCAGCCGGAAGCCGCCCGGGCCGCCGTAGGCGCCCGCGACGAGCCGGTTGCCCCAGAACGCCAGGTCGCTGCCCTGCCCGTACTCGCCGCCGTTGTTCCAGTTGGCGATCAGGCTCATGTTCGGCGAATGGTGACCGCTCGCCTGCGCCGTGGCCGGCGCGGCCAGCGCCGCCACCAGCGCGACCGTGAGCGCCACCGACTTCCACAACTTCGTCACCGCATCCACCTCCAGGGGTCCGTCTCCGGCGGCGCATTATGGGGGCTGCGCGGGCGGCGGCGCGCCGGCAGGCGTATAAGCGCCCTGCTCATAGCCGGCGCGGTATCAGCCGGCGCCTAATACGAGCGCGGCCACGGCCCCCGCCAGCAGCAGGCTCGCGAAGGTCCCCACGAGCAGGTACTCGGTCACCTGATCGGCGTCGCCGCGGCGCTCGGCGGCCGCATCGCGGATCTCCGGCAGGCGCAGGAGCCCCTTCGCGGCGATGATGATCGCGGCGCCGGTCGGCTCCCGGGCCAGGACCATCGCCAGCACGACCAGCCGCTCCATCGGCCCGAGCAGGCGCCCGCCGCGCAGCGTGGTCTCGTTGCGGGCGACGGGCGTGCCGGCCGCCTCGAGCACCAGCCGGACGATGCGGTTGGCGGTGGACAGCAGGAACAGGGCGGCGGCCAGCCCGAGCAGGAACTGCTCGAGCGGCACGCGGCGGGTGAAGCCGAAGCCGAGGTCCGCGTACCAGTCGCGCAGCGGTCCGCTCGCGCCGGGCCCCGCGCCGGAGGCCACCAGCACGCCCGCCAGCGCCGCGGCGATCCACGCCAGCGACCAGCCCGGCGCCAGGCGCGACAGGGGAGGGGCGGCCGCGAGCTGCCACACGAGCACGACCACCGCGACGGCGGCGCCGGCCAGCAGCAGGTCGAGGCCGGAAAGGCCGCCGAGGGCCCCGGCGGCGGACGTGACGGCCGTCGCCCCGGCGGCGGCCAGCAGCGCGCGCCGCGGCGCCACCGCGTCCGGCGACCAGCGCAGCAGGTCGGACACCGCCAGACCCAGCAGGGCGAGGAAGGGCAGCATCACGCGGCGGTGCCCTCGAGCCGGAGGTGGCCCGCCTCGACCGCGTACGCGCCGCTGCGGTGCAGGTTCTGGGAGACCGCGCTCTGCGTGATCCCCTCGCCGGCCGCGAGGTCCGCCTGCGAGCGCTCGAGCAGCAGCCCGAGCAGCAGGCGCCGCTGACGGGCGTTCATCTGGCCGACGGTGGCGTCCCGGCACAGCAGGAACGCGTTCAGCGCCGCCGCGTCGGCCGGCGCCGCTGCGCCCGGCGCGGGCTGGTAGCCGGTGCGTGCGAACGCCGTGCGCGGCGTCCCCGACGACGCCTTGACGGCGTCGATCGCCTCGCGCGCCGCCCACCACGCCGGCCCGTCCTGCGACAGCGGGCGGCGCTGCGCGTCGAAGACCGCGACGTCGCCGAGGCCGAGGCCGTAGCGCGAGTCGACCTCCGGCGTGCCGACCAGCAGCACCAGGCGCACCACGAGGCTCGCGCGGGCGGCGGCGGCCACCCCGGCGAACGCGCCCTGGAACTCGTCGCCGATCGTGGGCTCGAGCGGCTGGACCGGCCGCAGCGCCTCGTTGGCCCGCGCCAGCCCGGCCGCCAGCGCCGCCTGCAGCGCCCGGCGGTCGTCGTGGCGGCGGGAGCCGACGAGGTCGCCGATCAGCGTCGCCAGAGGTTCCTCAGCCACGCATAAGAGCGTAGCTTATTTGACGCCAGATATCAGGTCTCGGCTTATGAGCCGTGCTGGACCACGACGACCGGCGACTCCGCGCCGCCGCCTTCGATGCGCTCCAGGATCGCCGCCGAGCGCTCGCGGAACACCTCGACGCTGCGCAGCTTGATGTCCTCGTAGCCGCGGATCACGTCCGGCAGCGCGCACAGCTCGACGACGCTCGCGTAGGTCCGCTCGTCGAGGTGCGCGAGGCCGCGCTCGACGAGCGCGCGGTACTCGTCCGGCAGCGCGCGCTCGACGCGGCGCACCTTCGGCAGGGCGAACACGTCGAGCCGCGTGCCGCGCAGGCGCTTCATGCGCCGCAGCGCCCGGAACGCGGGGTCGAACCACGGCCCGAGCGTGAGCTTGCGCTCGAGGCCCAGCGCGCGGAAGACCGGCGGGTGCAGCTTGTAGCGGATCTTCGCGTCGTCGCCGAACTCGGCGCGGATCCGGGCCCGCTCGACCGGGTCGAGGTGCAGGCGCGCGACCTCGTACTCGTCCTTGTAGGCCATCAGCTTGTGCAGGCCGGCGGCGACGGCCTCGGCCACCTCGGTGCGCCCGGCCGCCTCGCGCTCGAGCACGCTGCGCACGAAGTCCGCGTAGCGCTGCGCGTACGCGCGGTCCTGGTAGGCGATCAGCTCGGCGACCCGGATCTCGAGCGCCCGCTCGAGCTCCGAGCCCGCAGGGGCGCCGACGGACGCCACGACCTCGCGCGCCTCCGGCGCGAGCTCCGGCGCCGGCAGCTCGACGCGCGTGGCGTCGGCGACCGCGTCGGGCGCCGCCACCGCGGCGCGGCCCCAGTGGAAGGCGGCGAGCGTCTTCTCGACCGCGGCGCCGTTGAGCCGGATCGCCCGCTCGATCGACTCGACCGACAGCGGGATCAGACCGCGCTGCCAGGCGGCGCCGAGCAGCAGCGTGTTGGTCGGCATGTGGTCGCCGAACAGGCCTTCGGCCAGGCTCTGGGCGTCGAGGTAGACGTTGCGGTCGGCGCGCGTGTGCCGCTCGATCACGTCGATCGAGCGGTCGAGCTCGGCGAAGCGGACCCCCGGGTCGATGACCATGGAGCCGGTCGGCACCTGGCTCGTCGAGACCACCGCGACCGTCCGCTCCGGGTCGGCCGTGAACAGGTTCTTCGGGCTGGCGGCGCCCAGCAGGTCGAAGCCCAGGTAGCCGTGGACGCCGGCGGCGACCGCCTTGTTGGAGCGCTCGCCCGCGTCGGCGAAGATGCGGACGTCGGAGACGACGGGGCCGCCCTTCTGCGCGAGGCCGGTCTGGTCGAGCCCGCGCGTCTGCTTGCCGTCGATCAGCGCGGCCATGCCGACGATCTGGCTGATGGTCACGACGCCGGTGCCGCCGATGCCGATGAAGCGCAGCGTCGCGTCGTCGGCGGGGACCATCAGCTCCGGCTCGGGCAGGCCGGCGGGCGGCGCGGGCGCCTCCGTTTTGGCCCGGGTCCCCGGGATGACCTCGAGGAACGACGGGCAGTCGCCCTCGACGCAGGAGTAGTCCTTGTTGCAGGAGGCCTGGTGGATCTGCGTCTTGCGGCCGAACTCGGTCTCCACCGGCAGCACGGACAGGCAATCCGACTTCTGCCCGCAGTCGCCGCAGCCCTCGCAGACGCGCTCGTTGATCGCGATCCGCTTGGCGGGCTCGACGAGCTTGCCGCGCTTGCGCAGGCGCCGTTTCTCCGTGGCGCACTGCTGATCGTGGATGAGGACGGTGACGCCCTCGACCTTCGCGAGCTCCTTCTGGGCGCGGATGAGCTGCGAGCGGTCGCGGACCTCGGCGATCGACGCCAGCTCGACGCCGTTGTACTTCGCGGGCTCGTCGGTGGTGACGATGATGCGCCGGACGCCCTCGATCTCCAGCCAGCGCGTGAGGTCGGGGACGGCGATCACGCCCTCGACCTCCTGGCCGCCCGTCATGGCCACCGTCGAGTTGTAGAGCAGCTTGTAGGTGATGTTGACGCCGGCCGCGACCGCGGCGCGGATGGCCAGCGAGCCGGAGTGGTGGAAGGTGCCGTCGCCGAGGTTCTGGAAGATGTGCTTGGTGTCCGTGAAGGGCGCCTGGCCGATCCACTGCGTGCCCTCGCCGCCCATCTGCGTGAGCCCGGCGACGCGGCCCTTGCCGGCCTGGTTGAGCAGGACCATCGTGTGGCAGCCGATCCCGAGCCCGACCGTGGCGTCGTCCGGCGCGTCGGTCGAGCGGTTGTGCGGGCAGCCCGAGCAGAAGAAGGGGGTGCGGGCGGGGGCCCCGTCGACACCCGTGGGCTGCAGGTGCTCGAGCGTGTGCAGCCGCGCCTCGACCGAGTCGATGCGGATGTCGCGGCGGTGCAGGCGCGCGCCGAGCACGCGGGCGATCTGGTCGGCGTCGAGCGCGCCCTCGACGGGCACGAGCCGCGCGCCGTCCTCGTCGTACTTGCCCAATACGCGCGGGCGCTCGGCCAGGTCGTAGAGGATCTCCTTGACGCCCGTCTCGACGAACGGGCCCTTCTCCTCGACCACCACGACCTCCGACAGGCCGCGGGCGAAGCTTCGGATCGCGCGGTCGTCGAGCGGCCAGACCATCCCGAGCTTGAGGATGCGGATGCCGACGCGCTCCGGCGTGATGCCGAGCGTGTGGAAGGCCTCGATCAGGTCGTAGTAGGCGGTGCCGGCGGCGACGATGCCCAGCCAGGCGCCCGGCGCGTCGTGGGTGACGCGGTTGAGGCCGTTGAGGTGCGCGTACTCGCGCGCGAGCTGCAGCCGCGGGCCGGTGAGGGTGCGCTCCATCTCCAGCGACGCCGGCGCGAGCAGGCTGCCGCTGGGCTGGTGGACGTACGGGCCGCCCTGCCACTCGACGATCGGCATCTGCGGGCGCACGCGGTCGGGCGAGACCCACGCGGTGCCGACGGCGTCGGCGACGTTCGTGGCGACCTTGAGGCCGACCCACAGCCCGGACGCGCGGGACGCGGCGACGGCGTGCAGGCCGAGGTCGAGGACCTCCTGGACGTTGCCCGGGAAGATCACGGGCATCCCGAACGACGCCAGCGTCGATTCGGTCGCGCTGGGCAGCGTCGAGGACTTGCAGGACGGATCGTCGCCGCACAGCGCGAGCAGGCCGCCCTTCGGGTGCGCGCCGACGAAGTTGCCGTGGCGCAGCGCGTCGGCCGCGCGGTCGACGCCCGGCGCCTTGCCGTACCAGATGCCGACCACGCCCTCGGCGTTCGGGCGCGGCAGCGCGGGGGCGAGCTGGCTGCCCCACACCGTGGTCGCGCCGAGCTCCTCGTTGAGCGCCGGGCGGTGCTCCACGCGCAGCTGCTCGCGCAGCTTGCGCGCGCGAGCGAGCTCCTTGTCGAAGCCGCCGAGCGGCGACCCCTGGTAGCCGGAGACCATCGTCGCGGTGTCGAGGCCGGCGCGGCGGTCGGCGCGCATCTGGTCGAGCGTGGTGCGCACGAGCGCGTGGATGCCGGAGAGGAAGACGAGGCCCTCGCCGAGCTCGTACTTGTCGTCGAGCGAGATCTCGCGCCCGCGCTGCGGCTGCGCAGGGGCGCCGGCCGCGTCGGCGGCACGGTCTCGGGTCAGCACGTCGGGCGTCACGGCAGCGGTCTCCTCCCAAAGGACCTCGGGCGCCGGAAAGGTAAGCAGGTTTGACCACCTTTGGCAAACGAATGTGCCGGTGAGGGTGCCGCGGGGCCCGCTTGCCCGCGCTCCTCGCCGGGCGTAGGATCGCCTCGCGATGACGCAGCGCACGCTCGCCGAGCCCACCGCCGCCGCCGCCGGCCGTGCGGCGCCGCAGCCGGCGCCGGCCGGTACCCGGACGCCCGCCGCTGCCGCGCTCGGCCTGCAGCGGACGATCGGCAACGCCGCGGCAGCCCAGGTGCTGCAGCGCTGCGGCGCCGGCGGGTGCTCGTGCGGCGGCTCGTGCGGCGGCGCCGCGGGCGCGCTCGAGGACGAGGAGGCGCTGCTGCGCGCCCCGCTCGCCCTCAGCCGCGCCGTCGCCGCCCGCCGCGGCGCGCCGAATTAAGCGGATCTCGCTCCCGCACGCCTGAAACCGCCGCCGTCGGGCAAGGATCGGCGACGTGCCCATCGCCGCCGCCACCGGAACCGCCGACGCGCTCGTCGCGCTGTTCATCGTCCTGCTCGCGGCCAAGCTCGGCGACGAGCTGTTCAAGCGGATCCGCCAGCCGGCGCTGGTGGGCGAGATCCTCGCGGGCGTCGTGATCGGCCCGTCGGTGCTCGGGCTGGTGGAGCCCGACGAGACGCTCGAGCTGTTCGCCGAGCTCGGCGTCGTGTTCCTGCTGTTCTGGGTGGGCCTCGAGACCCGGCTGTCGGACATCCGCGACGTCGGGGGCACCGCCGTCCGCGTGGGCGTGCTCGGCGTCGTCGTGCCCTTCGGCGCCGGCTACGGCGGCGGGCTTCTCGTGGGGGAGACCGCCCAGACGAGCGTGTTCATCGGGGCCGCGCTCGTGGCGACGAGCGTCGGCATCACCTCGGCGGTGCTGCTCGAGCTGCGGGCGCTGACGACGCGCGCCGCCCGGACCATCCTCGGCGCCGCGATCATCGACGACATCCTCGCCATGGTCCTGCTGGCGGTGGCGGTCGGCGTGGCCGAGAAGGGCGGGGTGGACATCGTCTCGATCGCCGTCGTGATCGGCCTCGCGCTCGGGTTCGTCGTGTTCGTCGCCGTCGGCGGGACCCGGGTCGTCGCGCGCTTCCCGGACGTCTTCCACGCGCCCAAGTTCTCCGAGTCGCCGCTGCTGCCCGCGGTGATCCTCTGCCTCGGCCTGGCGGCGTTCGCCGCGCAGATCGGCTTGGCGGCGATCATCGGCGCGTTCCTGGCCGGCCTGGTGGTGGCCGAGACGAAGGACCGCCACGACTTCGAGGAGGAGGTCGCGCCGCTGTACGCCTTCTTCCCGCCGTTCTTCTTCGCGTTCATCGGCCTCGAGCTCGACCTGGGCGCGTTCGCGAACGGCTCGACGCTGCTCGCCCTGGCCGGCGTGACGGTCCTCGCCTTCGTGACCAAGTTCGGCGCCGCCTGGCTGGCCGCCCGCAGCATGGGGCCGCGCGACGCCATCGTGGTCGGGCTCGGGATGGTGCCGCGCGGCGAGGTGGGGATCATCGTCGCCGGCATCGGCGCCACCGCGGGCGTGATCGAGGAGAACCTCTTCGCCGTCATCGTCGGCATGTCGATCGCCACCACACTGCTGGTGCCGCCGCTGCTGCGGCGGGCGCTGGGGGACGTGTCCGAGCGGGACGGCGGCGAGCCGGCCGCTGCGCCAGCACACCGCGGCGACCGCTGACCAGCCGTCGCGCCGCGTGCGCCGGGGCGGCGGCGGTGGGGCGGTGGCGCGTTTGTCGTCTATGCGACGACAAAGTCGCCAACACTCCGGCCAACTCCTGACCAGCCCGCGCGCGCTAGACGCCGCGGCGCGCGGCGAGCGGCGCGAGGAACTCCGGCGTCGGGCGCACGAGCGCGCGGCCGGTCTCCTGCTCCCAGGTGCGCTCGAGCTGGGCGAGGTGCTCGTCCATCACCTGGTCGACGTGGGCGAGGTCGCCCGAGCGCAGCGCGGCGAGCGTGCGCAGGTGGACGTCGATCGTCCAGTCCGGCACCAGCTCGTGGTGCATCGCCATGTCGCGGGCGATCTCGAGCTCCCGGTAGAGCTGGCGGACGAGCGTCAGCAGCATGTCGTTGCCGGTGGCGCGCGCCATGCCGAGGTGGAACTGGACATCGAGCTGCAGGAAGCGGTCCTCGCGCCCGCCGCCGGTGAGCGGGCCTCCGCCGACCAGCACTCGCATGTCCTCGATCGAGCGCTCCATCGCGTGGAAGTCGTCGTCGCCGGCCCGCATGGCCGCGAGCTGCGCGACGCGCGGCTCGAGCAGGCGGCGCGCCTCGAGGACCTGGGCGACCTCGCCGATGCGCATGTCGCGGCGGTGCAGCAGCTCGGGGGGGACGAGCTCGGTGGCGATGAACATGCCGCCGCCGGAGCCGCGGCGCACCTCGATCAGCCCGGAGTCGGCGAGCACCTTCACCGCCTCGCGCAGGGTCGGGCGGCTGATCTGCATCTGCTCGGCCAGCGCGCGCTCGGACGGCAGGCGGTCGCCGACGCGCAACTCCCCGAGCTTGATCTTCTCGGCGATCTGCTCGACCGCTTCTTCGAAGGTCCTGCGCGTCTGAACGGGCGTGAACACCATCGAATCAGCTGACATTACCGCCGCGGGCGGCGATTCCCTGCCATCTGGTGGGATCACGCGGCAGGCGGGCGGGATCGAACGCCTCGAGCATCTCGCGCGGCGAGCGCCCCGGCAGGCCGAGCGTCCGGCCCATCCAGCCCAGTGCGGCGGCCGGTTCGAGGTCGCGCAGCGTGACGGCGCCGTGGCGCTTGGCCAGGCGCGAGCCGTCCGGGCCGAGGACGAGCGGGACGTGCGCGTGCGAGGGCTCGGGCAGCCCGAGCGCGCGCGCCAGCCACAGCTGCCTCGGCGTCGAGTCGAGCAGGTCGGCGCCGCGGACGACCTCGCCGACGCCCTGGTCGGCGTCGTCGACGACGACGGCCAGGTTGTACGCGACGCCGCCGTCGTTGCGGCGGACGACGAAGTCGTCGACGACGCCCTCGTGCTCGCCCATCAGCCGGTCGGCGAAGCGCACGACGGCGCCCTGCGCGTCGACCCGCAGCGCCGGCGGCCGCCCGCCGCCGCGCCGCTGCTCGCGCTGGCGGCTCGTGAGGTGCCGGCACGTCCCGGGATAGGCGCCCTCGGGCAGCGGCCCGTGCGGCGCCGACGCCGCCTCGCGGATCTCGGCGCGCGTGCAGAAGCACTCGTACAGGCGACCCTCCTGGCTCAAGCGCTCGATCGCCGCGTCATACAGCGACCCGCGTCCGGACTGCGCCACCACCTCGCCGTCCCAGTCGAGCCCGAGCACGGCGAGGTCGTCGAGCTGCTGCTCGGCCGTGCCGGCGCGCACGCGGCTCGAGTCGAGGTCCTCCATGCGCACGATGAAGCGGGCGCCCGCCGAGCGCGCGAACAGCCAGGCCAGCAGCGCCGTGCGGAGGTTGCCGACGTGCAGGTCGCCGGTCGGGCTCGGCGCGAAGCGGCCGTCGCGACTCATGCGCGGAAGGGCAGCGAGCCGGCGACGTCCGTCAGCCGCGGGGCGTCGCGATCGCGCTGCGAGAACAGCAGCTCGGCCTCCGGCAGCGGCCACTCGATCCCGACGTCGGGGTCGTCGAAGCGGATGCCGGCCTCCGTCGCCGGGTCGTAGTAGGCCGTGCACTTGTAGACGAAGTCGGCGACGTCGGACAGCACGCAGAAGCCGTGCCCGAACCCGACGGGGATCCACAGCTGCACGCCCGCGACGTCGTCGAGCTCGAGCGCCTCCCACTCGCCGAACGTCGGCGAGCCGCGCCGGAGGTCGACGACGACGTCCCAGACCCGGCCACGGGCGCAGCGGACGAGCTTGCCCTGCCCCGGGTGCGTCTGGAAGTGGATGCCGCGGACCGTCCCGCGCCGCGAGCGCGAGTGGTTGTCCTGCACGAACGGCCCGCTGACCCCCTCGGCCGCCCACGCGTCCTCGCGGTAGGTCTCCTGGAAGAAGCCGCGCTCGTCCCCGTGCACCGCCGGAGCGAGTGCGACGAGGCCGGGCAGGCGGGTCGGGAGGCGCTTCATGGCGGCGGGGGAGGATACGCCCGGGCCGGGTCGAAACCCGGCTCAGCCATGCCGAAGACCGCCACGATGCCTCCCGCCGCGCAGGGGCACCAGACCCTGTCCGCGTACATCTCCTCGCGATTCGACGAGTTCTCGCGCTCACAGAAGGACGTCGCGCAGTACGTCGTCGACCACCTGGACGAGGTGGCCTTCCATACCGCCGAGGAGCTGGCACGGCGCGCGTCGACGTCGTCGTCGACCGTGGTGCGGTTCTCGCAGGCGCTCGGCTTCGAGGGCTTCCCCGAGCTCCAGCAGGCGGCGCGCGAGGAGTACCGCCAGCGCGGCCCGCAGGGCGTGGAGGCCGAGCCGCTGTTCGGGCTCGACCACGGCCCGTTCGAGGCCGCCGTCGCGGCCGACCACGCCAACGTCGAGGAGACGGCGCGCAAGCTGTCGCGCTCGGAGGTCGACGGCGCCGTCAACGCCATCGCCACGGCCGAGCGCGTGCTGATCGCCGGCGTGGACCAGATGGCGTTCTTCGCCTCCTACCTGCGCCACCTGCTGATGCTGCTCGACATCCGCGCGGAGATCGCCGCGTCGCCGTCGCAGGAATCCCTGTCGCGGCTCGGCCGCATCGACGAGAGCACGATGGTGATCGGGCTGTCGGCCGGCCGGCCGCACCCGCTGGTCGTGCGCGCGATGAAGATCGCCCGCCACCGGCGCGCCGGCACGCTGGCCATCACCGACGCCTCGCTGAGCGAGGTGGCCAAGCTCGCGGACCGCACGCTGTGGTACTCGAGCAACTCGCCGGCCTACGTGCGCTCGCACACGGGGCTGCTCGCGCTGCTTCAGGGCCTCGCCTACGGGGTCTACGCGCGCGACGCCGCGCAGTACGACGATCGCATCAAGGCGTTCAAGCTGAAGTAGCCCGGGCGCGGCGCGGGCCGCTACTAGACTCGGATCCATGCGCGACGAAGCCACGTTCCGCGTCAAGGCGGGCCTTGCGGAGATGCTCAAGGGCGGCGTCATCATGGACGTCGTCAACGCCGAGCAGGCGAAGATCGCCGAGGACGCCGGCGCCGCCGCCGTCATGGCGCTCGAGCGCGTCCCGGCGGATGTCGGCCGGGACGGCGGCGTCGCGCGCATGTCCGACCCGGAGCTGATCCGGGGCATCCAGGAGGCCGTGACGATCCCGGTCATGGCCAAGGCCCGGATCGGCCACTTCGCCGAGGCGCAGGTGCTCGAAGCGCTCGAGATCGACTACGTCGACGAGTCCGAGGTCCTGACGCCGGCCGACGAGGCCAACCACATCGACAAGTGGGCGTTCAAGGTCCCGTTCGTCTGCGGCGCCACCAACCTCGGCGAGGCGCTGCGGCGCATCGGCGAGGGCGCGGCGATGATCCGCTCCAAGGGCGAGGCCGGCACCGGCGACATCGTCGAGGCCGTGCGCCACATGCGCCGCATCACCAGCGAGATCAAGGCGCTCACCGTGATGGACGACATGGAGCTCGCGACCGCCGCCAAGCAGCACCAGGCGCCGCTCGACCTCGTGCGCCAGGTGGCGCGCGACGGCAAGCTGCCGGTGGTGCTGTTCTGCGCCGGCGGGATCGCCACACCGGCCGACGCCGCGCTGATGATGCAGCTCGGCGCCGAGGGCGTCTTCGTCGGCTCGGGCATCTTCAAGTCCGACGACCCGGCCCGCCGCGCGGCGGCGATCGTCGAGGCGACCACGCACTTCCGCGACCCAGCGCGCGTCGCGCGGGCCTCCGAAGGCCTCGGCCCGGCGATGACCTCGCTCGAGACGCGCAAGCTCGACGAGTCGCAGCTGCTCGCCGGCCGCGGCTGGTAGCGCCGCGGGTGCTGGTCGGGGTCCTCGCACTCCAGGGCGACTTCGAGGCGCACGCGCGCATGCTGCGCGACCTCGGCGCCGAGCCGCGCGAGGTGCGCGTGCCCGCCGACCTCGACGGGCTCGACGGCCTGGTCATCCCGGGCGGCGAGTCGACGACGATGACGCTCGGCATCGCCCGCGAGGGCCTGGCCGAGCCGCTGCGCGAGCTTGCCCTGTCGGGCGTGCCGGTGCTCGGCACCTGCGCCGGCATGATCATGCTCGACCGCGACCACCTCGGCGTCGCCGACTGGGTCTGCCGGCGCAACGCGTTCGGCCGCCAGATCCGCTCCTTCGAGGAGGACCTCGACATCCCCGGCATCGACGGTCCGGTGCGCGCCGTGTTCATCCGCGCGCCGTGGGTGGAGGAGCACGGCGGCGACGTCGAGGTGCTGGCCGCGGTCGACGGCCATCCGGTGGCGGTGCGCCAGGGCTCGCTGCTGGCGATCGCCTTCCACCCGGAGATCGCGGGCGAGCCGCGGGTGCACGAGCTGTTCCTGCGGGCGGTGCGCGAGCGCGCCGCCGGCGCGGCGGCGTAGCGGCGGCGGGCCGCCCGCCGCGGGCGGTGAGGGGGCGAGTTTCGGGGTCAGGGCGACTAACCCGTCATATGCGCGGAAAAGTCGCCCCGACCCCCGATCAGCGGCTTGCGAGACTCGCCGCCTGCCAGCACGACGTCATCTCCACGCAGCAGCTGCGGTCCGTGGGCCTCAGCGACGACGCGATCCGCCGCCGCGTCCAGTCGGCGCGCCTGCACCGGATCCACCGCGGCGTCTACGCGGTCGGCACTCCGACCCTCGCGCGGGACGGTCGCTTCATGGCGGCGGTGCTGGCCTGCGGGGCCGGTGCGGGGCTCAGCCACGGCTCCGCCGCCTGGCTGTGGGAGATCCGCACGGGCCTGTTGAGCCCGGTCGACGTCACCGTTCCCGGGCGCGGTGGCCGCAAGCACCGGGCGGGGCTTCGCATCCACCGCCCGGCCGGGCCAGTGGAGCTGACCACCCGACGCGGCATCCCCGTCACCACGCCCACCCGCACGCTGCTCGACCTGGCCGAGATCCTGAGCCCGCGCCAGCTCGAACGCGCCCTCGACGAAGCGCACCACCTCGGCCTGTTCGACCGGCCGGCCCTCGACGGGACCCTCGCCGCGCACCCCCACCGCACCGGCGCCGCGCGCATCAAGCTCGCCCTCCGGCACCACACGCCCGGCAGCACCCGCACCCGCAGCCGTCACGAAGAGGCCTTCCTCGCCTTCTGCCGCCGCCACGACCTGCCGCAACCCATCCTGAACGCCGAAGTCGAAGGCCTCATCGTCGACGCGCTGTTCCCCGAGCAGCGCGTGATCGTCGAGATAGACCCCTGGGAGACCCACTCGGATCCCGACGCGTTCGCCACCGACCGCGCGCGCGACCGCACGCTGCTCGCCGCCGGCCACCGGACCGCCCGCATCACGCCGAGCCAGCTCGACGACGCCACCGCCGTCGAGCTGCGCCGGATCCTCGCCTAGACCACCAGCCCGTGCCGCATCGTGTTCTCGGTCACGACGCGCGGCTCGACGAACTGCAGCAGGTAGCCGGGGCCGCCGGCCTTCGTGCCGGTGCCCGAGAGCTTGTTGCCGCCGAACGGCTGCCGGGCGACCATCGCGCCGGTGATCGCGCGGTTGACGTAGAGGTTGCCGACCGGAGAGCGCTCGATGACGTAGTCGACCGTGTCGGGGTTGCGGCAGAACAGGCCGCCGGTGAGGGCGAAGGGGGAGGCGTCGACGCGGTCGCAGGCCTCCTCGATCGACGCCACGCGCTCGACCGCGAGCAGCGGCGCGAAGATCTCGTCCGTGAGCACGTCGGAGTCGGCCGGCAGGTCGGCGACGAGCGTGGGCGAGGCGAACCAGCCGCCGCCGGGCGGCAGCTCGCGGGCGCGGGCGACGACGCGGCCCTCGCGCTCGGCGAGCTGCGCGTACCGTGCGTGACGCTCGAGCGACGAGCGCTCGATCACGGCCGGGACGTCGATCGACAGCCGCTCGGGCGGGCCGACCTCCAGCACCTCGACCGCGCCGGCGAGCCGCTCGAGCAGCGCGTCGTGGATGGAGTCGTGCACGAGCAGTCGGCTGGCGGCCGAGCACTTCTGCCCGGCGTAGTCGAAGGCGGACTTGATCGCGGCGGGGACGACCTCGTCGAGGTCGGCGTCGGAGTCGACGATGACGCAGTTCTTGCCGCCCATCTCGCTGACGACGCGCTTGACCTGCTTCTGGCCCGGGTGGACCTCGGCGGCCGACTTGAGGATCTGCAGCCCGACCGCGACGGAGCCGGTGAAGGCGATGGTGGCCACCCGCGGGTCCTCGACCAGCGCGGCACCGACGTCGCCCTCGCCCGGCAGCAGTGACACCGCGTCCGCCGGCACGCCCGCCTCCCGCAGCACCGACACCAGCAGGCCGGCGCAGCCCGGCGCCTGCTCGGCCGGCTTGAGCACGACGGTGTTGCCGGTGGCCAGCGCCGCGGCGACCATGCCGAGCGGGATCGCCAGCGGGAAGTTCCAGGGCGAGATCACGACGGCGACGCCGCGGGCCATGTAGCGCAGCTCGTTGCGCTCGCCCGGCACCTGCAGCAGCGGGACGCCCTTGGCGATCTCGACCGCGCCGCGCGCGTAGAACTCGAGGAAGTCGACGGCCTCGCAGACGTCGGCGTCGGCCTCCGGCCACGGCTTGCCCGCCTCGCGCAGGATCAGCGCCGCGGCCCGCAGCCGGCCGTCGCGCAGGATCTGCGCGGCCCGGCGCAGGATCGCCGCCCGCTCGGCGGCCGGGACGCGGCTCCAGGCCGGGAAGGCGCGCTGCGCGGCGGCCAGCGCGGCGTCGACGTCCGCCGGGCGCGCGACCGCCGACACCGCCACCACGCGGTCCGGATTGGCCGGGTCGGTCGAGACCAGCTCGTCGCCCTCCCGGCGCTCGTCGCCGACCCACACCGGCACGCGCACCGGCAGCTCGGCGTCGAGGGCGGCGAGGGCGTCGCCGAGCTGCGCCCGGACGGGCGCGCGCCGAAGCTCGAGGATCGGCTCGTTGCGGAAGGGCTCCATCGGGCCAGGGTATCTCCGGTAGCGTCGCGCGGATGGAGCCGGAGCGGGGGTACGCGCGCAGCGGTGACACGAGCATCGCGTACGCGGTGCTCGGCGACGGGCCGTTCGACCTCCTTCAACTCCTGCCCGTCGGCAATCCGATCGAGATGGGCTGGGAGATCCCGGTCATGGGCCGGTTCTGGGAGCGCCTGGCGGCGTTCTCGCGGCTGATCCTCGTCGACCAGCGCGGCACCGGCGCCTCGGACGCGATCGCGACGGCGCCGACGCTCGACGAGCACGTCGCCGACGTCGAGGCGGTGGTCGACGCGCTCGGGCTGGGGGAGGTCGTGGTCGCCGCCGGGTCGCAGGCGACGCCGCAGGCCATCCTGTACGCGCACCGCCACCCGGAGAGCGTCCGGCGGCTGCTGCTGTACGGCGCGACCGCGCGGCTGCTGCGGGCGCCGGACTATCCCCACGGCTTCGCGCCCGAGCAGGCCGACCGCTTCGCGCAGGCGTACGCGCGGGGCTGGGGCACCGGCGCCACGCTCGACCTGATCGCGCCCTCCGCGGCAGCGGACCGGCAGATGCGGCAGTGGTGGGGGCGTGCCGAGCGGACCGCCGGCAACCCCGGCAGCCTGCGGCGGCTGATGGAGACGTTCGCTCGTGCCGACGTCCGCGCGGAGGCGCGCGAGCTGGCCATGCCGACGCTGCTCTCCCACCGCGCGGGCGACGCCCTGATCCCGGTCGCCCACGCGCGCTGGCTCGCGGAGGCGATCCCGGATTGCACCCTGGTGGAGGTGCCCGGCTCGGACCACATGGCCTACTTCGGCGACGTGGCGCCGCTGCTGGACACCATGGAGGAGTATCTGACCGGCGGCGTGGCCGGGCGCGAGCGGGTCCTGACCACCCTCCTGTTCACCGACATCGCCGGCTCGACCCAGCGCGCCAGCGCGCTCGGCGACCGCGCCTGGCGCAGCCTGCTCGAGCGCCACGACGCGGTGGTGCGCACCGAGATCGCCCGCGAGGGCGGCACCGAGCTGAGCTTCGCCGGCGACGGCTTCCTGGCCGAGTTCCCGACCGCCTCGGCCGCCGTGCGGGCGGCGCGACGCATCCGGGCCACGACCGACGAGCTCGGGCTGGCGGTGCGCGCCGGCATCCACACCACCGAGTGCGAGCGCATCGGCGCGAACGTCGGCGGCCTCGGCGTGCACGTCGCCGCCCGCGTCGCCTCGGAGGCCGATGGCGGGGAGATCCTGTTGTCGCAGACCACCGCGCAGGTGCTGCTCGGGGCCGGGATCGGCTTCGAGGACCGCGGCGAGCGCGAGCTGCGCGGGGTCCCCGGGCGCTGGCGGCTGCTCGCGGTCAGCGACTGACCGTCGACGGCACGGGACGCGCGAGCAGGTCCTCGAGGTTGGCGCCGTGGGCCTGGGCGAACAGGAACGAGTCGTTGCTGGTGTTCTCGAGCAGGCGCCGCACGAGGTAGGCCATGCCCGCCACGAGGTCGCCCACGGGGCAGTACGTCCGGACGCGCAGCTCCTGCGCGGCGATCGCGTCCTGGAGCGGGTCGCCGAGCCCGCGCAGCACCTGCAGCTCGAGGTCGGAGTCGTCGCCGCCGGCCAGCCGGTTGTACGCCACCGCGTGTGCGACCGAACGGATGTTGTGCGACGCGATCGCCACCCGCAGCGGCGCGCCGGCGACGCGCGCGTCGAGCAGGCGGCGCGTCAGGCCCTCGAAGTTGAGGTCGCAGTCGGCCTTGACGTCGAACACCGGCGCCTGCCAGCCGTGCTGGCGCGCCTGCACGATCTCGTGGTCCCAGTAGGCGCCCTTGACGAGCCGCACCGTGAGCGGCTGCGCGCGGCGCGCGCCGGCGCCGCTGGTCAGCCAGTCGAGGATCGCCTCCGCCGTCTCGGGGCTGTCGCGCAGGTAGGCCTGGAGCACCATCCCGGCGCTCGGCCCGTCCCGGAACTCCTCCTCGGAGAGCAGTTCGAGGATCAGCTCGAAGATGGCGTCGCGCGAGTCCAGCGATTCCATGTCGATGTGCAGGTGCGCGCCGAGCGCGTTCGCCCGCCGCAGCAGCATCCGGACGCGGTCGGCGGCGTCGCGCTTGCCCTTCTCGGGCGCGTCCGGGCGCAGCAGCGGCGTCAGCGCCGACACCTTCACCGACAGGTTCGCGCGCGGCAACGGTCCCATCGTGTCGCGCTCGAGCCGGGGGCGCTCCGGCCAGGCGGTCGTCTGCTCGACGAGCGTCTCGAGCGCCTCCGCGCAGCGCGCCGCGTAGCGCTGCGCCTCGTCCTGGGTGACCGTCGCCTCGCCGAGCAGGTCGACGGACGACGCGACGCCCTGGCGCCACAGGTCGCGCAGCACGCCCATCGCCGCGCGCGGCGACTCGCCGACGATGAAGCGGTGCGCCATCCGCCGCACGCCCGCCGTCGCGGCGGCGCCGAGCGCCGTCCGGCCCGCCTTGGAGTGGCCCATCCGCATGGCGACCGCGATCGGCGGCGGCGGCTCGTCGACCTCGCGCAGGAAGCCGGTGAGGTGGCGCGCGAGGTCGTCGAGGTTGCGGCAGGCCGGGACGACGTCGACGAACCTGAACAGGGCGGCCTTGAGCTCGGCGTCCTGCGCGGCGAGGTCCATCGCCTTGTCGTCGGCCATCTTGAGCGGGTTGCGCGACGGCGGCGGCATCGCCGCCGCCAGGCGGCGGCCGGTCTCCTGCACCTCGCGCTCGAGAGCACCCTCGTCCACTACGGCGCGCCTACCCGTCGCGTCATGAGCACAAGCCGCGGCGACGCGGTCACCACCTCGAAGCCGGCGCGGCGCGCCCAGTCGAGCTCGCGCACGTCCTCGCGCGGCGGCGCCCCGCGGCCCACGATCAGCAGGTCGAAGCGGCGGGCGAGGCGCGCGAACGCCGCGGCGTCGGCCGGTCCGCGCAGCATCCCGTCGCGGAACGCGCCGACGTAGGCGACCTCGTTGCCCAGGCGCGGCCCGAACGCGGGCAGCACCGGCGAGACGCCCTCCGGCGACCAGACGCCGGCGAGGCCGATCGTCCGGCCGGCCGGCGCCTCGCGCTCGACGTGGGCGAGCACCGGGTCCAGCGGCGCGTAGCCGTGACGGTTGGCGCGCTGCGCCGAGACCGCGACCACGAGGACGAGTCCCGCCACCACGGCGGCGGCCGCCGGCCGCGGCCGGTGCGCCAGCGCGCGCGCCGCGGCCAGGGCCGCGAGCGCCAGCACCAGCCCGAGCAGGACCTTCCCCGCCGGCAGGTCGAAGGCGCCCAGCAGCCCGTCGAGGACGCCGAGCGCCAGCAGCGGCTGCGCCCACCGCACCCGCGCCGCCAGCACCGCGCACGCCATCAGCGCGGGCAGCCCGTAGCGCGTGCTGGCGCCCGCCAGCACGGGCCGCCCCTCGGGGCCGAACGCGCTGTAGGGCGTGACGGCGTAGGCGGCGGCGAGCAGGAGGGCGGCCGCCGCCACCAGGAGGACGCGGCGGTCGCGCCGGCCGGCGACGGCCGCGGCCGCCGCGGCCGCGACCAGCGCGACGCCGCCGAGCCCGAACGCCGCGCGCAGCGCCGGCCACAGGTACTCCCGCCAGACCGTGGCGTCGCCGGCGTAGTGCGCGATCGTGAAGCCGCCGAGGTCGCGCAGCGGGTCCGGCGGCGCGCCGAACGGCCCGAACGGCTGCGGGAACAGCGGGTTGCCGGTGCGCACCCAGTTGCGCACGAGCCAGAAGCCGCCCGCCAGCGCGATCAGCGCCAGCAGCCGCAGACCGGGCCGCACGAGGTCGCGCCGCCGGCCGGCCGCCCACAGCACGAGCACCACGGCGACCGCCGGCAGGGCGTACCACTTCGTCCCGAGCGCGAGCCCGAGCCCCAACCCGGACAGGACGAGGTCGCCGCCCGAGCGCCTGCGGTGGTGGCGCAGCAGGAACAGCACGCCGGCGCCGAGCCAGGCCAGCATCGGCATGTCGGTCTGCGCGCCCTCCAGCCCGGCCCGCGCCGCCACCGGCAGCGCGCAGAACGTGACGCCGGCCAGCGCCGCCGGCGGCGCCGCCGCGCCCAGCTCGCGCGCGATCGCGTACACGGCGACGCCCGCGAGCGCCCACAGCGGCACCGCGACCAGGCGGGCGAGGAACGGCGAGTCGAAGGGCAGCATCACGGCCGCGATCAGCGCGTTGCCGTTGTGCGGGTAGGTCGCGTTGGAGTAGTCGGCGATGAACTGGTGCAGGCCCCAGACGTCGCCGCGCTGGATCCAGCGGGCGGGGATCGGGAGCTGGAAGTTGAGCGCGTCGATGCTCGACACCGGCGCGCCCGCCACGTCGCGCACGAGCGCGATCGCGCACGCGGCCAGCAGCAGGCCGGCCGGCGCCGCGAGCAGCCACGGCCGCGCGCGCGGGCGCGCCCAGCGGCGGCCGGTATCCGGCGGCGCCGCGCGCCGGCCGCGGGTCGCCGCGGCGACCGCCAGCGCCAGCGCGGCGGCGCAGGCCGCCATCCAGCCCGGGCGCAGCAGGCCGAGGGCGCCCGGCAGCACCACCGCCGCCACCAGCGCGGCCGAGCCGGCGACGGCCAGTGCCAGCACCCGGACGGCGCCCCCGGCGGCGGGAGCCAGCGCGCGCACCGCGAGCGCGGCCGCGGCGGCGCAGGCGGCCAGCGTGCCGAGCAGCACGGCGAGGCCGAGGGCGATGTCGGGCGCGGTCAGCAGGGCGGCGCGGACGCTACCGGCGGCTCAGGCGCCGAGCCGCGCGACGACCGCCATGCGGTCGCGGAAGTCGGGCGTCCACGGTCGCTCGGCCAGACCCGTGGCGCGGGCGCCCGCCACCAGTGCCCGCGCGAGCGCCGGCGAGTAGCCGCCGAGCCGCCACAGGTAGTAGCGCACGCTGAAGGTCTTGGGTGCGGTGGCGACCGTGAGCGGCTGGAAGCCGCTGCGCCGCAGCAGGGTGGCGAGGCTCGAGCGCGTGAAGTACTGCACGTGGGTGGGGAGCACCGACCACCAGCGGGAGCCCATCCGCCGGGCCAGCGCGCTGCCGGCGTCGGGCAGCGCCAGGTAGACGACGCCGCCCGGCGCGAGCAGGCGCGCGATCCGCTCGAGCGCGGCCGCCGGGTCGGGCAGGTGCTCGATGACGTCGCCGAGCACGACGGCGTCGAACGCGTGCTCGGGGAGGTCGGCGGAGAACAGGTCGGCGCGCTGCACGGGCAGGCCCAGCCGCTCGCGCGCGAACCGGCTCGCGAAGGCGCTGGGCTCCACGCCGGCGACGTCCCAGCCGCGGTCGCGCGCCTCCGCGAGCAGGAACCCGACCCAGCAGCCGAGGTCGAGCAGCCGCCCGCGGCCGCCGGCGTGGCGCTCGATCAGCTCGAGCGCGAGCCG
>DATLGB010000101.1:0-9763 GCA_035540675.1 Solirubrobacteraceae bacterium
GGAGTAGGGTGGAGGACGAGGTGGAGCCAGCCGACGCCGCCGCGGTGGTCGACGTGCCGCGCCGCTCGCGCGCCGCCGTCCGCGGGCGCTCCGACGCGGCGCTCGTGCGCGCCGCCGAGGGCGGCTCGGTCGCCGCCGTCGACGAGCTGTTCCGCCGCCACTGGCCGGCTGCGCACCGCGCGGCGTTCCTCGTCGTCCACGACGCCGCCGCCGCCGAGGACATCGCACAGGAGGCGTTCCTCGGCGCGCTGCGCGCGCTCGGGCGCTTCGACCGCCGCCGGCCGTTCCGGCCGTGGCTGCACCGCATCGTCGTCAACCGCGCGATCGACTTCGCCCGCGCGCGGGCGCTCCGGCACGAGGTCGGCGAGCCGGTCGAGCGCGCCGCGCCGGTGCGCCCCGCGCCGGACGAGGACCTTCTGGCGGCGCTGGCCGCGCTCGCGCCCGACCAGCGCGCGGCCGTCGTGCTGCGGCACCTGCTCGGCTACACGCCGGGCGAGATCGCGCGCATGCTCGACCTGCCGCGCGGCACCGTCAACTCGCGCGTGCGGCGCGGGCTCGACGCGCTGGCCGCGCGGCTGCGGGAGGACGGCGATGAAGCCTGAGCGCGAGGTCGGCGCGCGGCTGCGCGACGCCGCCGTCCCCGACGCCGACGCGGCGCGGGCGCGCGCCCGCCGGGTGGTGCTCGCCGCGGCGGCCGAGCGCGCCGCCGCGCCGCGCCGCGCGCGGCGGCCCACGCTCGCGCTGGCGGCCGCCGCGGTGGCGGCGCTGGCGCTGGCCGGCGCGCTGGCGACGCCGCCCGGCGAGGCCGTCGGGCACTGGGTGCGCGAGCTGATCCGGCTCGAGCGCCCGCTCCCGCCGCCGCGGCCGGCGCTCACGGAGCTGCCCGCCGCCGGCCGGCTGCTCGTCACGGGCCCCGCCGGCGCGTGGGTCGTGCAGCGCGACGGCTCCCGCCGGCGGCTCGGGCCGTATCGCGACGCCGCGTGGTCGCCGCGCGGGCTGTTCGTCGCCGTCACCCGCGACCGGCAGCTGCTGGCGGTCGAGCCCGGCGGCGCGGTGCGCTGGGCGCTGGCGCGGCCGGCGCCGGTCGCCGACCCGCGCTGGTCGTCCGACGGCTACCGCATCGCCTACCGCACGCGCGGCGCGCTGCGCGTCGTGGCGGGCGACGGCAGCGGCGACCGCCCGCTGGTGGAGGCGGTGGCCGCCGTGCCGGCGGCGTGGCGCCCCGGCGCCGCGCACGAGCTCGCGGTGGTGCGTGCCGGCGGCGCCCTCGAGCTGTGGGCGCCCGACCGCGGCCGGCGGCTGTGGCGGCGGGCGCGCGGGCCCGGGACGCCGGTCGCGCTTGCCTGGACCCCGGACGGGCGGCGCCTGGTCGAGGTGCGGCCGGATGCGATCAGCGTCTTCGGCCGCCGCGGGCGGCTGCTGCGCCGGGTGCCGCTGCGCCGCCCGGCGCTGGCCGCCGCGCTCTCGCCGGACGGCCGGCGGCTGGCGGTCGCGGGCGATCGCGGCGTCGAGCTGCGCCGGCTGCGCGACCTCCGCCGCGGGCGGCCGCTGCTGCCCGTACGGGCGTCGGGCGGTTTGGCCTGGGCGCCGGCCGGCCACCACCTCCTCGTGGCCGCCGGCGGTGCCGACCAGTGGGTCTTCCTTCCCGTGGGCCGCAGCGGCCGCGTCGTCGCCAGCGGCGGGATCGCCCGCCAGTTCGACCCGTCGCGGCCCCGCCCGCGCGGGTTCCCGCGCGTCGAGGGCTGGGCGCCCTGAGCGCCTACAGGCCGAACGAGCGGCCGAGGATCTCGCGCATGATCTCGTCGGTGCCGCCGCCGATCGGCCCCAGGCGCGCGTCCCGCAGCGCCCGCTCGAGCCCGGTGGCCACGAGCGCGCCCTCGACGCCGCGCAGGCGCACGCACTCCTCCTGCACGCGCAGGTTCGCGCGCTGCGTCCACAGCTTGGCCATCGTCACCTCGCGGACCGCGTCGTCGCCGGCGAGCATGCGCCGCAGCGCGTCGTAGGCGACCGCGGCGCCGGCCTCCACCAGCACGGCCAGCTCCGCCAGGGCGAAGCGGCGCGCCTGCGACGGCGGCTGCTCCGCCGCCCACGCCAGCGTGCGCTCGAGCGTGTCGCGCATCTCGCCGAGCGCGACGAGCGCCATCCCGAGCCGCTCGCCCTGGAAGTTGGCCATGATCAGGTAGAAGCCGCGGTCGAGCTCGCCGAGCAGGTGGTCCGCGGGGACGAAGACGTCGTCGAACACGACGGTCGCCGTGTCCGACGCGTGCCAGCCCAGCTTGTCGAGTCTCGATGCACGCACACCCGCGCCGCGCTCGATGACCAGGAACGACATCCCGTGGTGGCCGCCCTCGGGCGCGGTGCGGACGGCGGTGACGTAGAAGTCCGCGCGGACGCCGTTGGTGATGTAGGTCTTCTCGCCGTTGACCAGCCAGCCGCCGTCGACGCGCTGCGCGCGCGTGCGCACGGCCGCGACGTCCGAGCCGCCGCCCGGCTCCGTGATCGCCAGCGCGCCGATCTTCTCGCCGCGCAGCGCGGGCTCGACCCAGCGCGCGCGCTGGAACTCGGTGCCGAAGCGCCGGATCGGCGGCGTCGCGATGCCGACGTGGGCGCCGATCCCGGCGGCCAGGCCGCCGGAGCCGCAGCGGCCGAGCTCCTCGCTGAGGACCGCGGATCGGATCGGGTCGAGGTCGAGCCAGCCGCGCTCCGCGAACCAGCCGAAGACCTCGTCCGGAAACCAGCGCGCCCGCTCCCAGTCGGGCGCCCGGGGCCGCAGCTCGCGCGCCACGAACTCCCGCACCTCGGCCCGGAACGCCTCGTGCTCGGGCGTGAAGGGCGGCGCGGGCGCTCGCTCGGTCACCGGCGCTTGCGCAGCATGCCGAACACGCCCCGCAGGACCTCGCGCTGCAGGGTCTTGCCCTCGCGTGAGGTGAGGAAGTCCCCGATCCCGCCCGGCCCCGGCCGCGGCGGTGCGGGCTTGCGGCGGCGCGAGCGCGGGCGCGGCGGCGGCTCGTCCGCGGGCGGGGCCTCCGCCCGCTCGCGTGCGGCGTCGAGCCGCTGCTGCAGGAGCTCGCGCGCCGACTGCGCGTCCGTGCGGGTGCCGTACCTGGCCCACAGCGCCGACGCGCGGGCGATGGCGTCCAAATCGTCGACCGGGGCCATGCGCGAGCGCGGGGCGACCATCCGGGTGTGGACGACCGGCGTGGGGACGCCCCGCTCGGACAGGATCGTGACGGCCGCCTCCCCGATGCCGAGGGAGGGCAGGAGCGCCTCGAGGTCGTAGTGCTCGGACCTCGGGAACGTCGACACCGTCGCGCGCAGGGCCTTGGCGTCGTCCGGCGTGAACGCGCGCAGGGCGTGCTGGACCCGGTTGCCGAGCTGCGCGAGGACGCCGGCCGGCACGTCCTTGGGCGTCTGCGTGACGAGGAAGACGCCGACGCCCTTCGAGCGGATCAGCCGCACCGTCCGCTCGATCGACGCCAGGAACGCGTCGGTCGCGCCGTCGAAGAGCAGATGCGCCTCGTCCAGGAAGACCACGAGCTTGGGCTTCGGCAGGTCGCCAGCCTCCGGCAGCGTCTCGAACAGCTCGGCCACGAGCCACATCAGCGCGGTCGACCACAGCTCCGGCCTGTCCTGCACCGCCGCGAGCTCGACGCACGAGACGACGCCGCGCCCGTCCGGCGCCGTCCGCATCAGATCGGCGACGTCGAGCTGGGGCTCGCCGAAGAACTCGGTTCCGCCGCCGGTCTCGAGGCCGACGAGCGTCCGCAGCAGTACGCCGACCGTCGCGCCGGACAGGCCTCCGATGCCCTCGAGCTCGCCCTTGCCGGCGTCGGAGTCGAGGAAGGTCAGCAGCGCCCGCAGGTCGGACAGGTCGAGCAGCGGCAGGCCCTTCTCGTCGGCGTAGTGGAACACGAGCTGCAGCGACTGCTCCTGCGTCTCGTTGGCGCCGAGCACCTTGCCCAGCAGCTGCGGGCCGAAGTCGCTCACCGTCGCCCGGATCGGCACGCCGGGGCCGAGGCCGCCGAGCGACAGGAACTCGACGGGAAACGACGCCGGCTCGTACGCCATCCCCAGCTCGGCGGCGCGCTTGCCCGCGCCGCCCGCGGGGTCGCCCGGCGCGGCCATGCCGGACACGTCGCCCTTGACGTCGGCCACCACCACCGGCACGCCGTGCGCCGAGAGCTGCTCGGCCACGACCTGCAGCGTCTTGGTCTTGCCCGTGCCCGTGGCGCCCGCGACGAGGCCGTGGCGGTTCATCATCGCCAGCGGGACCTGCACCACCGCCTCGCGGGCCAGCGCGCCGTCGTGGACGCCGCGGCCGAGCTCGACCACCGGCCCGTCGACGGCGTAGGCGGCGGCGACGTCCGTGGCGAACGAGGTCACGGCGGCACTCTCGCAGAACTCAGTCGCCGGCCCGGGCCAGGCCGCTCTCGTACGCGAAGATCACCGCCTGCACGCGGTCGCGGAGCCGGAGCTTGGCCAGGATGCCGGCCACGTGCGTCTTCACGGTGGCGGCACTGACCACGAGCTCCGCCGCGATCTCCGCGTTGGTGAGGCCGCGGGCGAGCAGCGCGAGCACCTCGAGCTCGCGGGCGCTGAGCTCCTGCACCGCCGCCACGTGCTCCGGGCGCGGCGCCGGCGTGGCGGCGAACGCCTCGATGACCCGCCGCGTGACGGCGGGCGCCAGCAGGCCCTCGCCGGCGGCGAGCGTCCGCACCGCCGCGACCAGGTCCTCGGCGGAGGACTCCTTGAGCAGGAACCCGGCGGCGCCCGCGCGCAGGCCGCGGAAGACGTACTCGTCGAGGTCGAACGTGGTGAGCAGCAGGACGCGGCAGCCCGGCAGCTCGCCCGTGATCGCCGTGGTCGCCGCGATGCCGTCCAGGTTCGGCATCCGGATGTCCATCAGGATCACGTCCGGCCGCTCCCGCCGCGCCGCCGCGATGGCGTGCGCGCCGTCGACGGCCTCGGCGACCACGTCGACGTCGGGCTCGCTCTCCAGCAGCGACCGGATCCCGGAGCGGACCATGCCCTGGTCGTCGGCGACGAGTACGCGGATCACGCCGACGCTCCCTCCCGCACGGGAAGCCACGCCCGGACGCGGAATCCGCCGCCGGCGCGCGGGCCGACCTCGAGGCGCCCGCCGTAGAGCGCCACCCGCTCGCGCATCCCCACGAGCCCGTGCCCGCCGGCGCCGTGCCCGCCGCCGCGGCCGTCGTCGTCGACGCACAGCTCGAGGTGGTCGGGCGCGAAGCGCAGCGCCACCCGCGCCGCGTGCGCACCCGCGTGCCGGCGGACGTTGGTGAGCGCCTCCTGCACGATCCGGTAGGCGGCGAGGTCGACCCCAGGGGGCAGCGGCGCCCGCTCGCCCTCGACCGTGAGCTCCACCGGTAGGCCCGCGGCGCGCGTCTGCTCGACGAGCCGGTCGAGCTCCGCGAGGCCGGGCTGCGGCGCGAGCGCGGCCTCGTCGTCCTCCGCCCGCAGCACGCCGAACAGCCGCCGCATCTCCGCCATCGCCTGCCGGATCGTGGTCTCCACGGCGGCGAGGTCCGCCGCCTCCGCCGCCTGGTCGGGCCGCAGCCGCCGCCGGACCACCTGCACCTGCAGCCCGACCACGCTGATCGAGTGCGCGACGACGTCGTGCAGCTCGCGCGCGATGCGCTGGCGCTCCTCGCGCACGGCCTCGCGCGCCAGCGCCTCCGTCTGCCGCGCCCGCGCCCGCAGCGCCTGTCCGAACGCGAGCGGGACGCCGACGAGCAGCGAGACCCCCAGCCGCTCCCCCGGCAGCGCCACGAGCGCCAGGGAGCCGATCAGCAGCGCCGCCGCAAGCCACGTCCGGGGCGGGTCGGTCCCCGCGCCGGCGATGTAGCCCGCGTAGGCCAGTGCGAGCGGGATCGTCGCGATGTGGTTGACGGGATCCACCTTCGAGTACAGCAGGACGACGCCGACGCAGGCGGTGGAGGCCGGCAGCGGGAAGGGGCGGCGCAGCGCGAGCGGCAGCGAGTACAGCGTCACCAGCAGCACGGCGACCGGCGCCGACGTCGCGCGCTCCCCCACCAGCGCCATCGGGATTCCGGACGCGAGCAGCGCGACGGCGAGGGCGAGGTCGAGCCGGGTGACCTGACGCAGGCGAGCGCGCATCGGCGGCGACGGTAACCGCCGGCGTCGACGTGCGCATCGGCCGCACGGCCGACCGCGCCCGGCCGCGGCCTCCGCCGCCCGGGGGAGGAGCGAACCGGCGCGGCGGCCGATGACACCGGGGCGCGAGACGCGCAGGCTTCACGGCATGACCCAGCAACGCCTCGCCCTCGCCACGCTCGCCGGAGCCGCCGCCTGGCTCGTCCAGGCCGTCAACCAGGTGATGCACCCGACGTTCGCGTTCACCGAGCTCACCCGCCCCGAGCACTACGTCAACGACGGCAGCTTCGCGGCCGCGCTCGTCCTCACCGCCGCCGGCTTCCTCCTGCTGCGCCGCGAGCGCCAGGCGCCGCCGCGCGCGACCGCCGCCGCCATCGGCGGGCAGCTGCTCGTCGCGATCGGCGTCCTCGCCGGCCTGGTCACCGGCACGGTGCCGGGCTGGTTCGCGGCCGTGGGCGTGCCGGGGAACCTCGTCGCGTTCGTCGCGACGGTCGTGCTCGCGGTCTGGGCGTGGCGGACGCGCGCGCTCCCGCGGCCGGCGGCGCTGGCGCTCGGCCTGGTCGTCCCGGTCGCCCTCGTCGGAGGCGACGCCGGGGGCGCGATCCTCCCCGCCGCCCTGTGGGGCTACGTCGGGGCGCGCGCGCTCACGCCGGCGCCGGTGCGTCCCACCGCAGCGGCAGCGAGCTGAGCCCGTAGATCCCCTGCGGGCTGTCGTACCCGGGCTCGCCGGCCAGCGCGAGCCCGGGCATCCGCGGCGCCAGGAACGCCAGCGACTCCTGCAGCTCGGCGCGCGCGAGGTTCGCGCCCAGGCAGTAGTGGATGCCGGCGCCGAACGTCAGCGCGCGCCGGGCGTCGCGCTCCGCGGTGATGTCGAAGCCGCCGTCGACGCCCTCGTGGTTGGCGGCGAGCGACGCGACGAGCACGACCGTGTCGCGCGGGAAGTCGACGCCGCGGAAGCTCAGGTCGTCGGTGCAGATGCGGGCGGTGAACGGCGTCACCGGCTCGTGGCGCAGCACCTCCTCGACGGCGCGCGGCGCCAGCGACGGGTCGCCGGCCAGCAGCGCCCACTGGTCCGGGTGCTCGGCGAACAGCCGCAGCGCCTGCGCGAGCTGCGACTGCGTCGTGTCGACGCCGCCGACGAGCACGTTGAGCACGAGGTTGACCACTTCGTCGTCGGTCAGGTCCGGCACCGCCAGCAGCGTCCCGAGCAGGTCGTCCGCCGGTTCGGCCCGGCGGCGGGCGAGCAGCGCCCACAGGTACTCGTACATCTCCGCGCACGCCTGCTCGATCCGCTCGCGGTGCTCGACGAAGTCGGCGGAGAACTGTCGCTGGATCCAGTTCGACCACTCGGCCAGCCGGTGCGCGTCGTCGACCGGCGCGCCGACCACCGTCGCGACCACGCGGGCGGGATAGGGCTTGCACAGCTCCGCCACGACGTCGCACGGCGGCACCAGCGGCGCGAACGTCTCGGCGATCGCCTCGCGGATCACCGGCCGCCAGCGGTCCGCCGCCTTCGGCGTGAACGCGTGGTTGACCAGCCCCCGCAGCCGGCCGTGCTGCGGGCCGTCGATGTGGAGGATGTTGCGGTCGATCTCCTCGCGCAGCGGCCCGCCGGTGACGCCGAACACCTCCGCCACCGTGCGCCCGGGGAACGTGGTCGAGCGCGACCGCAGGAAGAACTCGCCCGCCTCGCGGTCGAGCACGACGTAGCCGAGCGGGAAGCGCGCGAGCCAGTGCTCGGCCGCGAGCGCGTGCACGACCTCGTGGAAGCGCGGCCCGCGCAGCTCCGGGTCGTAGTACGGCAGCTCGGGCAGGTCGTCCACGGCAGGCCGGACGCTACCGCGGCCGCGGCCCGCCGGCACGGTGCCCGTCAACGGACAAACGCTCCCGAACGTCGCCGTTCAAAACGCCTACTCTCAGTGCGTGATCCTCCGCGCCGCGATTGCCCTGCTCGTCGTCGTCGCCGCCGCCGTCCCGTCCGCCCAGGCGCGGATCGTGGGAGGCACGGACGCGCCCGACCACGTCTACGACGCCGTCGCCAACGTGTCCATCGCCGCCGTCTTCGGGTGCACCGGGACGCTGATCGCGCCGGAGTGGGTGCTCACCGCGGGCCACTGCGGATCGGTCACGGGGGCTACGGGAGTCGGCACTCCGGTCGGCTGGCCGGCCGGTGCGGTCGAGGTCACGCTCGGAACGACGGCGGCGAACGGCAGCGGCGGCGAGACGATCGTCGCCGACCAGGTCATCCCGTCGCCCGAGTACCTGCTCACGGACGGCTACGACCTCGCGCTCCTGCACCTCCAGCGGCCGTCCGCGCAGGTGCCGGTGCAGGTCGCGGGGCGGGGGATGGAGGCGCTGTGGGCACCCGGCGTGATGCAGACGATCGCCGGCTTCGGGCGCATCGCGGAGGGTGGGGCGTCACCGTCGGTCATGCAGGTCGCGCAGGTCCCGATCGTCGCCGACGACACCTGCCGCAACGCGTATCCGCGCTCCTTCGAGAGCGCGACCCAGATCTGCGCGGGCTACCAGGCGGGCGGCGTCGACACCTGCCAGGGCGACTCGGGCGGGCCGCTGTTCGGCAGGGACGCCGGCGGCGTCCTGAAGGTCACGGGCGCGACGAGCTACGGCGCCGGCTGCGCGCGTCCGGAGCGCTACGGGGTCTACGCGCGGGTGGCCGACCTGACGCTGCGCGAGTGGATCCGCGGGATCGTGCCCGCCGCGATCGACGACGGGGCCGCGGTCGCCGGCGCCACTTCCGGCGCCACCCCGCCGCCGGGCTCCGGCGACGGGGCGGCGGCGCCGCCGCCGGCCGCCGCGCCCGCCCAGGGCGCCGCACCCGCTCGTCTCGCTGCGACCCTTGCCGTGCCGCGCGCGTCGCGGCGCGCGCTGGCGGCGCGCGGGATCCGCGTGCGCCTCGGCTGCGACCGCGCCTGCGTGGCGGTCCTCGACCTGCAGGCCGACGAGGGGACGGCGCGGCGCGCGGGCCTGGGCTCGCCGCGCGTCGGCCGGGTCACGGTCCGGCTCGACGGCGCCGGGCGCGTGACCAGGCGCATCGATTCGCGGCGCTCCACTGCGCGCCGGCTGGCGCGCCTGCGCAACGCGCGGCTGTCGGTCGTGGCGCGTGTCTCGGGCGACGGCGGCGGGCAGACGCTCAGCCGCCGCGTCACCCTCGTCCGCTAGCGGCCCGGCGAGCCGGGGGGCGTACGCGTTCGGCCGGCGCCGCGAGCGCGAGCCTGCGCCGGCCGGGGCGAGAAAGGCACCGTATGCGTGCACAAGTCGCCCCACAACTCGAGCGCCCCGTCGCCGGCCACCGTGCACGCCGGTGCGCAGCGAGCGACGGGCTTGGAAGGTGCGGGCTCGGCCGGCGCCGCGGGCGCGCGCGCCTGCGCGCCAGGCGGAACGAGAACTCCGCCGACCGCTCGCCGACGACTTCGACGGATCCCACGCCCGCTGCGCTTGCGCAGGGGCTCGTCGCGACGGATACTCGCCCCGACGCCAACCCCGACGAGGAGGTCACCGTGCCGACAGCCGCCGAGATGGTCGCCGCCGCCAAGCAGCGCATCGAGAACCTGAACGTGGACGAGGCCGCGCGCGAGGTTGAGTCGGGCGACGCGCTGCTCGTCGACAT
>DATLGB010000102.1:0-37441 GCA_035540675.1 Solirubrobacteraceae bacterium
GACCGCGAGCGCTACGAGGTCACGGTCCGCCGCGGCGCCTACCGCTACGAGGTCGACCTCTCGCGCAAGTTCAAGGTCCTCGACGTCGACCGCGACCGCGTCGGCGACGATGACGACGACGACGACCGCGACGACGACGACCGCGACGACGACTGAGCGGCTCAGCGGGGACAGCCCCCGCCACCCGCCGCCGTACGACGAGGGGCCCGCTGAAGCGGGCCCCTCGCTTTCCTGGGCCACTTCTCTCTCAGTCGCGCCAACCCCCACCTACCCCCTGGGTCGATTTGCGCCGGATCGTCGCGACGCGATCCGCCACGGCGCTCGCCAGGGCCCGCATCGGGCCGGATGCAAGTCCGTGGTCGTCGCGATTGCGTGAAGTCCGAGGGCGGCGGACTTGACCAATTCCTTGCGGACTGGTGGTCTGCGCTCGTGACCCCGGTGGAGGTTCCAGGAGGGGCAGACGCTGGCGGCGAGCTCACAGTGTCTCGTGGTGTCGCCGCCGAGGTGTTCGTGGGCCGGGAGCGCGAGTTGGCGGAGCTACGGGAAGTGGGGGTCGCATCGGCGCTCGCCGGCCGCGGCCGCCTGTTCTTGCTCTCGGGCGAGCCCGGCGTCGGGAAGACGTGCCTGGCGGAGCTGCTGTCCAGCGAGGCGGCCGAAGCCGGCATGTCGGTGTACTGGGGGCGCTGCTGGGATGGCGGAGGCGCCCCGCCCTACTGGCCGTGGCTGCAAGTGGTTCGGGCCTACCTCGGCGAACGTGACGCAGATGAGCTGGCGGACGAACTCGGTCCGAGCGCAAGCCAGCTCGCGCAGATGGTGCCCGAGCTTCGGGAGTTGCTGCCCGGGCTCGAGGCGCCGCCGACGCTCGAGGGCGAAGAGGCGCGCTTCGCGCTCTTCGATGCGGTAAGCAGCTTCCTCGGCAGTGCCGCGCGCGCCCGCCCGCTGTTGCTGGTCTTCGACGACCTCCATGCCGCCGATCCCACGTCGCTGCTGCTGCTCCGGTTCACCGCGCGAGCGCTGCGGACGACGCCCGCCCTGATAGTGGGGACCTACCGGGACGTCGAGATCCTCCGCGGATCGTCGGATGCGGACCTGATCGGCGATCTCGCCCGGGAGGGCAAGGAGATCTCCCTGCGCGGTCTCAGCCGGCCGGACGTAGCTCGCTTCATCGAAGAGACGACCGAAGGAACTGCGACAGAGGCCCTGGTCGACGCGGTGCACGAGGCGAGCGGCGGCAACCCGCTGTTCGTGGGCGAGTTGGTGCGAGCCGCCGCTGCAGAGGGCGGCCTCCGGCCATTCGACGCAACCCCGGAGCGCAGGCCCTTCTCGGATGGCGTGCGGCAGGCGATCGGGCGGCGCCTCGAGCGCCTCACGGCCGAAACCAGGGACCTGCTCAACGTGGCCTCGATCGTGGGGCGCGAGTTCACCCTCGGGCTCCTGGAGGAACTCACGTCACTCTCTCGCCATGAGCTGCTCGAGCGGATGGGCGAAGCGGTCCAGAACCGGCTCGCCGTCGAGCTCGCACTGCCGCTGGGCCGTTTCGGGTTCCCCCACGACCTCGTCCGCGAGACCGTCTACTCCCACCTCGACCCGAGCCGGCGTGCCGAGCTCCACAACGAAGTCGGGCGGGCGCTGGAGCGCATCTACGAGGCCGACCCGGAGCCCTATCTGGCCGAGCTCGCCCACCATTTCCTGGAGGGGGCTCAGCTCGGGGAGGTCGAGAAGGCGGCGGGCTATTCGGAGCGCGCGGCAGATCGCGCGCTGGCTCAGCTCGCCTACGAGGAGGCCGCCCGTCACTACGAGCGGGCGCGCCAAGCGCTCGAGACCGAGCCGGCGTCGGGCGCCGAGGCGCGTCGCTGCGAGCTGTTGATCGCAAGTGGGGACGCATGGATGAAGGCCGGGCAGACCGCGCAGGCGCGTGAAGCTCTGGTACGCGCGGCGGCGCTGGCGCGTGCTCTGGGTGACCCGGCTCGGTTGGCGCGGGCGGCACTGGCGCTCGCCGCGCCTTATGCCGAGGCGGGTTTCGGCGACGAGCTCAGGCCGAAGCTGCTCGAGGAGGCGCTGGGCGCCCTGCCGGAGGAGGACAGCGCGCTGCGTGCGAGCGTGCTCGCGCGCCTCGCCCCAGAGCTGTTCTGGCTGCATGACTTCGCCCGCGCAGACGAGGTGAGCGCGGCGGCGGTGGAGATGTCCCGGCGGGTGGGCGATGTTGGGGTGCTCGTCGAGGCGCTTGATTGCCGCCACTACGCGCTGATGCGCCCGGAGACGCTCGCGCAGCGGCTTCCCCTCGCCGACGAGCTGGTGAGCCTGGCCGATACGACCGGAAGCTTGCGGCTCCAGCTCCGCGGGCGGCTGTGGCGGATCCACGATCATCTCGAGCTGGGCGAGCTGGCCGCGGTGGACAGCGAGATCGATCGGCACGCGCGTATGGCCGCGGCCGTTGGCCAGCCGGGCCATCTTTGGGTGACGGGGTACCTGCGAGCGATGCGGGCGCTACTCGAGGGCCGGCTCGATGAGGCGCGCCGCCTGGCCGATGAGGCGTTCCAGATCGGCCAGCGCGCCGGGATCGCCGACGCTGCTGCGGTCTACTACGCCGCCCAGCTGTACCCGATCGTCAGGCACCGCGGCGAGGCCGAGGCGCTGGAGGCGCCGGTCGCCGCGCTGGCGGGACTCTACGGGGACCTGATCCCGGGAACCCGCGTCGTGTTGTTCAGCGTGCACGCGATGCTCGGCCGAGACGCGGAGGCGCGCGGTGGATACGAGCGGCTGGCTGCAGGCGGATTCGACCTGCCTCGCGACCACAACTGGCTGGCGCACCTGTGGGTGCTAGGTGATCTATGCGCGGGTTTCGAGGATGCGCCGCGGGCGCGCGTCCTGTACGACCTCCTGTTCCCGTACCGCGGTCGTTACGTGGTGGCCGCGTTTGCGGCAGCTTGCGCCGGTCCCGTGGACTACGCGCTGGGGCGACTCGCTGCGCTGATGTCGAGCTACAAGGAGGCGCAAGAGCACTTCGAGGCGGCGCTGCAGCTCAACGCGAGGATCGGCGCCCGCGCATATGGCGCGGAGACCGCGACCGAGTACGCCTCGATGCTGCTGGCCCGCGCCGAGCGGGGCGATCGCGAGCGGGCGCACGAGCTGCTGGACGTGGCCACCGCGACGGCTGCCGAGCTCGGGCTCGCCCGAGTCGCGGCGCGATGCGCGCAGCTCACGGACGCGCCGTCGGCGATGCCGTCCGCTGAGGTCTTCCGTCGCGAGGGTGACTTCTGGCGCGTCGCGTATGGCGGCCGCGAGGTTTCCCTGAAGGATTCCAAGGGACTCCACTACATCGCTGAGCTCCTCGCGAACCCGAACACGGAGATCGCCGCCCAGACACTGGCGGCCGGGGCGGAAGGGATCGTGGCGCGCTTCAGCGCCGAACAAGCGCACGAGCACGGGCTGCGCCCGGGCGGCCTCGGCGACGCCGGCGAACTGCTCGACGACGAGGCCAAGGCCGCCTACCGGCGCCGCCTCGAGGAGCTGCGCGAGGAGCTCACGGAGGCCGAGTCGTTCCACGACCCCGAGCGTGTCGCGCGGGCGCGGGAGGAGCTGGAATACCTCGGCGCGGAGCTGGCACGGGCGACGGGGCTCGGCGGAAGGGGAAGGAAGGCAGCCTCTCCAGTGGAGCGCGCGCGCGTCAACGTGACGAAGACGATCAAGCAGTCGCTCAGGCGGATCGCCGAAGAGAACGAGCCACTCGGTCGACACCTCGAAGCCACGATCCGAACCGGCACGTTCTGCAGCTACCTGCCCGGGCCCGAGCCGCCCCCGTGGCAGCTTTGACAGACGCCGCGGCACGAATCGTGCCCTCGCTTGTAACGCCTTGAGATCAAAGGCCGGCGATGTCCGACCGGCACCTCAGGCGAATCAGAGGAGGAGCGCGTGGCGATGGCAACCGATCGGTACGCAACCGCTGGCATGGGCGGGCTTCCCGCACGCCACGCCGAGGCCCACCGCGTGCGAAAGGCGGCGCCGGCCGACCTCGCACCGCTCGCGAAGGCGATGGCCGCGGCCTTCTACGACGATCCCGTGGCGAGTTGGCTGCTCCGGGATGACGCGCGGCGGCTGCGCCAGCTCGAGCGCGGCTTCACGCTCTTCCTGCGCCGGCTCTATCTGCCGGCCGGCGAGTGCCACACGACCGAGCATGTCGCCGGTGGCGCGCTGTGGCTGCCGCCGGGCAGGTGGCAGGCCGGTCCCGTCACCCAGCTGCGCGTGTTGGCCGGGCTACCGCGGATCTGTGGCAGCGAGCTCCCTCGCTTCCTGCGCTACAGCCGGCTCATGGAGTCAAAGCACCGGGCGCGAAGCGAGGACCACTACTACCTCCCGTACATGGGGGTGGAGCCCGGCTGCCAGGGGCGCGGCATCGGCTCGGCACTGTTGCGCCCCGTCCTCGAGCGCTGCGACAGCGAGGGCGTCCCGGCCTACCTGGAGGCCAGCACCCCGCGCAACCGCGATCTCTACGAGCGGCACGGCTTCGAGGTGCTCGAGGAGGTCGAGCTGGCGGCGGGCGGTCCGGTGCACTGGCTGATGTGGCGGAAGCCGGAAGGGTGATCAGCTTGCTTCGGCTTCCCCTCATCCTCAGCCTCGGCGCTCTTGCCCTCACGTCGCCCGCCCGCGCCGAGGGAGGCACCACTTTCGACAGCGTCGGAGACCGTGCGCGCTGGTCTGACAAGGTCTCGAACGCTGCCGCCCCCGACCCGTCGGTCTGCACGCAGGTGACGTGCCGTAGTTACGACCTCGAGCTGCGACTCCCCCGGGGCGCATGGAGCCAGCCCGGAGGTCTCCTTGTCTCGCTTCGCTGGCCCACGGAGCAGCAAGACGCCGGCTACGACCTCGACCTCTACCTGTATGGCCCCAGCGGATCCGTGGTTGCCAAGGCGAACTCGATCGCCTACGCATCCGCGGAAGGCCTCTGGCTGCAGAGCCCGGAGAACGGTCGCTACCGGATCGTCATCGCGCCGCGCGACGTCGTCGGCACGTCACCGTTCGACGTCTTTGCGACGGCCAAGCGCGGCTGGAGCATCAGAACCACCTCCTCGCTGCTCGGCGCCGGCGAGCTGACGGATCCGCTGACCTCCTACGTCTCCCGGCTGACGTTCCTCGGCCGGCCACCGAACACTCCCCGGTCGATGGTGCCCGACCTCGTCCCGGAGCGACCCGACAACTTCCACATCGAGACGACCGCCGCGGCGAGCTTCTACGTCGCGACCATGCGAGTCCCCGCACACCAGCCGAGTTGCTACCCGCAGGAGATCACCGGACTGACCGCCGACGAGCCCGGGACCCAGGAGCCCGTCCTGCGCTGCCTGCGCTGGGACATGGTCATCCACAACGCGGGGCCCGGCCCGTTCGAGATCCGCGCCTACCCCCAAAGCGAAACCCCGACCGACGCCTACCAGGCGATCTACAGCAGCGACGGGAGCTACGTGCTGAGAAGGGTGGGCGACGCGAGGTTCTCCAGCGCGCACGGTCACGTCCACGCCCGCGGACTGGACGAGATCGGGCTCTGGACGGTCCGGAGCGACGGCTCCCCCGGACGACTGGTCGGCGAGCCGCCCGAGAAGGGTATGTGCCACCTCGACCTGATCAATCCGAGCTTCGGAACTCCCGCGGACGGGCCCGCCCGCTACGTCTACCCCAGCACCTGCGACGCCGAGGACAACCGCGACCCGAAGGACCCGCTCTACCCCGACGAGCCGTACTTCCGCATGGGGACCTCCTCAGGCTGGGCCGACATCTACCCCTGGCACATCCCCGACCAGTACATCGACATCACCAACGTCCCCGACGGTCGCTACCTGCTCATCCACCGCGTGAACGTCGCAGGCGCCATCCAGGAGGCCGACCACACCAACAACGCGGCGAGCGCGTGCGTCGAGTTCCACGACACGACGGTGAGGGCCTGTGGGCCGAGGTCGCGCGCGGGGCGGAAGCGCTGAGGCGTGCATCCACAACTCATCCAAGACAACGAGCCACGAGAGCTCACGTGCAGCGGACGAGCTACGCACGCGCCAGCTCCCGCGGCGCAGCGGTCCACGAGTCAGTTCGTCGTCGTCCGCGCACTGCGGCGGCGCCTCACCGACGCCGTCGGTCACTCGCGGATGCGGCGCGCGAGAGCCGTGCGGCCAGCATGATCACCCGGGACCCGGGGTGGGCGAAGAGCTGCGCCTGCTCACGGCGACGTAGCCGCCGCCGATGACGATCGGAGGACGAGGTTCTGTCTCCCTTGCATCCGGCACCGCGCCCTTCCGTCCTTCGCGACGAAAACCCTGCCGGGGCGGGGAATCTCGACTACGGGAGCGACGGGACTCGAACCCGCGACCTCCGGCGTGACAGGCCGGCGCTCTAACCAACTGAGCTACGCCCCCGTGGGCGGGGCAAGGATAGTAGCTCCGCGGGGGCGGCAGCCGCGGGCGGCACGCCGCGCGTCGGTGCGACGAGGGCCGTGTGCGGACCGATCGCCGCCATCGCGACCAGCGATCCCGCTAGCTTCTACGACTTGCGCCGCCGCCCCTCACCCGCGCTGGTCATCGCCGTCCTGGCGCTCGCCGGGACGTGGGGCGGCCCGGCCGTCGCCGCGAGCCTGATCGGCTCGAAGGAGATCCGCGACAACTCCGTGCGCAGCAAGGACGTCCGCGACCGCTCGCTCAAGGGCGCGGACCTGCGCTCGAACACGATCACCGGCCGCGTGGTCGGGAACCTCAGCGGCCGCGACATCGCGCGCGACAGCATCGAGGGCCCGGACATCGCGGAGTCCACGCTCGAGGAGGTGCCGTCGGCCGCGGTCGCCGGACGGGCGCTCGAGGCCGACCGCGCCGCCAGCGCCACGGTCGCCGACCAGCTGGCCGCGTCGCGGGTCGTGCGGCTGCACTACCAGCAGCTCGCGAGCACCGAGACGACGACCGTGTTCGACCAGGCCGGCGTGCGCATCCAGGCGCGCTGCACGGGGCAGGGCGTGCTCGACGTCCGCGGGGTGCGCACCGGCGCCGGCGTCGGCCACGTGCGCGTCACCGGCACCCACCCCGGCTCCAACACCGCCGCGTCCACCACCCTCGCCGCCGACAACGACTTCCGCGAGGGCGACGCGATCAACCTGCTGACCGGCGGTACGGGCGACCTGCACGGCCGCCTGACCTGGAGCAGCCCGGCGGGCGACGTGATCAGCGTCGACTTCCTCGCCCAGGACAACCTGGGCGCCGCGCGCGGGTACCAGTGCCTGTTCGCGGGCACGGCGCTGCACACCCTGCCGTAGCTACGCTGCGGCGATGGCACGCATCGGGCTCCTGACCGGCGGGGGCGACTGCCCCGGGCTCAACGCCGTCATCCGCGCCATCGTCCGCAAGGGCATCAACGTCCACGGTCACGAGTTCTTCGGCTTCACGTACGGCTGGGCGGGCGTACTCGAGGGTGAGGGGTTCGCGCTCGACCACGAGGCCACGCGCGGCATCCTTCCCCGGGGCGGGACGATCCTCGGGACGTCGCGCACCAACCCGTTCAAGTCGGGCGGCCCCGGCGTCGACGGCGTCCGGCGCGGGCTCGAGAAGCGCAGCGTCGACATGCTGATCCCGATCGGCGGCGAGGACACGCTCGGCGTGGCGGGCAGGCTCGCCGCGGCCGGCGTGCCGGTGGTCGGGGTGCCGAAGACGATCGACAACGACCTCGCCGGCACCGACTTCACGTTCGGCTTCCAGACCGCGGTGCAGATCGCCACCGACGCGATCGACCGCCTCCACAGCACGGCCGAGTCGCACAACCGCGTGATCGTCGTCGAGGTGATGGGGCGCCACGCCGGCTGGATCGCCGCCTACTCGGGCCTCGCCGGCGGCGCCGACGCGATCCTCGTGCCCGAGCGGCCGTTCGACATCGAGGACGTCTGCAACCACCTGCGCCGCCGGCACGCGGCCGGCCGCAAGTTCTCGATCGTCGTCGTCTCGGAGGGCGCGGTCCCGGCGAGCGGCGAGGTCCAGAGCGAGTACCAGGGCACCGACGCGTTCGGGCACGTCCGCCTCGGCGGCATCGCCGTGGCGCTCGAGCGCGAGATCGAGTCGCGCACCGGCTTCGAGACGCGCATGACGATCCTCGGCCACGTCCAGCGCGGCGGCACCCCGAACGCCTACGACCGCGTGCTCGGGACGCGCTTCGGCGTCGCCGCCGTGGACGCCGCGACGCGCGGCGACTTCGGCAAGATGGTCGCGCTGCGCGGGACGGACATCGTGACCGTGCCGCTGGCGGAGGCGCTGGCCGAGCCGAAGCTGCTCGATCCCGAGCTGTTCGAGACGGCCGAGGTCTTCTTCGGCTGACGCGTCAGCCGAGGTCGAGCTCGAACCAGACGAAGTGCCGCGGCCCCGGGCCGACGCCCCAGCGGGCGGCGATCCGGTCGACCAGCATCAGCCCGCGCCCGCCGGTGGCCTCCGGCGGCGGCACCGTCACCTCGCCCGGCCGGAAGCCGGGACCCTGGTCGTGGATCTCGATGCGCACGACGTCCTGCCCGACCGCCACCACCAGATCGAGCGGCTCGCCGCCGTGGACGACCCCGTTGGTGACCACCTCGGAAACGAGCAGCCGCACGTCGTTCAGCCGCGCCTCGTCGTAGACCCCGCCGAGCCACGCCTCCACGGCCCGGCGCGCTGCGCCGGGCGCGGCCGCGCCCGACGGCAGCCTGGTCTCGTGCCGGGCCGGGGCCCGTGCGGCCGCCGCAGCCGGCTCGCGCTCGATCGCCAGCACGGCGGTGTCGTCGCGGCGGCCGCCGCCCGCGAACTCGTCGAGAGCGTCACGCACCCGCGCGACGGCGTCCGCCGCACCGCGCGCGCCCTGCAACGTCGCCGCGAGGCGCCGCTCGCCGAAGCGGTCCTCCGTGCCCTGGGCGTCGATGACGCCGTCGGTGTAGACGACGATCTGCTCGCGCGGTTCGAGCTCGAGCTCGAGCGGCGGCCACTCGCCGTCGGGCAGCGCCCCCAGCAGCGGGCCGCCGACGACCAGCCGCGTGGCGACGCCGTCGCGCACGATGTACGGGTCCGGGTGCCCGGCGGCCAGCACCATCACCTCGCCGTCGCGCGCACCGCCGTGCAGGTGCACCACGCAGACGCTGCACAGCGCCATCCGCGGGCGCTCGGCCAGCGCGCGGTTGAGGATGCGCACGGCCTCGCCCGCGTCGCCGGTGAGGGTCGCCGCCGTGCGCAGCGTGTAGCGCGCCATCGCCGTGAGGCTCGCCGCCGCCGGGCCGCGGCCGGCGACGTCGCCGACCACGACCAGCCAGCCGTCTCCCACCGGGAAGGCGTCGTAGAAGTCACCGCCGACCTCGGCGCCGAGCCCGGCGGCGCGGTACATCGTCGCGGTCCGCCAGCCCGCCATCTCCGGCAGGTCCGGCGGCAGCAGGTCGCGCTGCAGCGTCTCGGCGATCTCGGCGCGCTCCTCGAACAGGCGCGCGTTCTCGGCGGCGACGCCCGCGCGCCGCCCGATCTCCAGCGCGATCTCGAGCTCCGCCTCGCCGAACGGCGGCCGGTCGGACCCGTTGACGAAGGTGATGACGCCGGTGGGCCGGCCCGCCGCGCGCATCGGAACCGTCATCGCGGACCGGATGTCGATGCCGCGCAGGCTCTCGAGGTGCTCGGGGCTGCGCGCGAGATGTGCGAGCGCCTCCGGCGGGATCACCGGCATGAGGTCGGCCGTCCCCTCGCGCAGGACCCGCGCGATCCCGCCCGGCTCGTCCAGCCGCGCCGGGAAGCGGCGGCCGATCTCCCGCGCGCGCTCGACCTGTTCCGGGTCGGTGTGGGCGACGGCGACGAGCTCGAGCGCTCCGGAGTCGCCCGGAACGTGCACGGCGCACCAGTCGGCCAGCGACGGCACCGCGACCTGTGCGACGCGCTCGAGCGTCTCGCGCAGGTCCAGCGATGACGCGAGGATGCTGCTGGCCTCGGCGAGCAGGCGCTGCGCGAGCTCGGCGCGCTTGACGTCGGTGACGTCCTCGACGACGTTGACGGCGAACTGCACGCGGCCGGCGCCGTCGCGGACCGCCGTCGCCTTGACCACGCGCCAGCGCTCCTCGCCGGTGTCGCGGCGGCGCGCCCGCACCAGCAGCGGCGGCGGCTCCTCCCCGAGCAGCACGCGCCGCCCCGGCAGCTCGTCGACCTCGATCGGCCGCCCGTCGGCGTGCGTGGAGTCGAAGTGGGCGACGATCACGGCGCCGGTCGTGGCGACGACGTCCTCCGGCCGTTCGAAGCCCAGCAGGTCCGCCGCCGCCTGGTTGGCGAACACGATGTTGCCGCTCACGTCCTGGACCGTCACGGCCTCGGCCAGGTTCGAGAGCGCCGCGGCCAGCTGGCGCTCGACGACGGACAGCTCCGACGACAGCCCGGCGGTGTCGAGCGCCAGCGCCGCGCGGCCGGCTGACACGCGGGCGAACTCGAGGTCCCGGGCGCCGAGCCGGCGGGACGCCGCGACGACCAGCGCCCCGAGCGTGCGCCCGCGCGCCTGGAGCGGGACGACCAGGCCGCCGGCGAAGCCTGCCGCATCGCTTCCGAGCGCTCGCGCGACCTCGGCCGGCCCGTCGAGCAGCTCCGCCGCGGCCGGCAGGCCGGGCGGGCGGGCGCCGCGGACCGCGGCCGCCCCCGCGCCGGCGGCCGCGACCCGCGTGAGGCCGCCGGGCCGCACGACGTCGATGACGGCGAGGTCGCCGAACGCCGGGACGAGCACGTCGACGATCCGCTCGGCCGTCGCGCCGACGGAGAGCGAGCCGTCGGCGACCTCCGCGAGCCGCTCGAGCAGCTGCATCCGCCCCATCTGCCCCCGCTCGCGCGCCCGGGAGCGCGCGGCCGCGACGGCGCTCGCGCCGCCGACCGCGACGACCGCGGCCCGGATCGCCCAGTCGGCGTCGCCCAGGTTGTCGTTCCATCCCCCGCTGGCCAGCGACACGGCGACCGCCGCCACCGCCAGCGCAGCGACCTGCCGCGGGCCGGCCGCCAGCACCGCGACCACCGGGCCCGTCATGACGGCGACGACGAGCACCACCTGATGGCCGGTGACGATGTCCAGAACGGCGAAGAGCGCCAGCACCGCCGCGCCGGCGGCGGTGGCGATCGCGGCGGCGGCGCGGTCAGCCGTGCGTGGCGTCATCGCCGGGCGCCGCGTCGGCGAAGGGCAGCATGTCCTCCAGCCCGGCGATCTCGAACACGCGCTGAACACTGCGCGGCCCGCGGACCACGACGAGCTCCCAGTCCTCCGTGCGCGCACGACGGAACGTCTCGAGCACGAGCTGCAGGCCCGACGTGTCGAGGAAGCCGAGGCCGCGCAGGTCGAGCGCGAGCCCCTCGTCGCCCTCGCGCGCCGCCAGCGACCGGCGCAGGGCCTCCACGGTGGCGATGTCGAGCTCGCCGTGCGGGCGCACGACGAGCCACCCCGGGCGCCGGTCGACACCCACTTCGAAGTCACCATCGAGCCCCACGAGGTCCAGATCCTAGGCGGACGCCGCTCGCTCGGCGGCAGTGGCTGACAGCGCGTCGACCAGCGAACCGGCGTCGAAGGCGCCGCCGAGGCGGACGCCGTTGACGAAGAACGCCGGCGTGCCGGTCACGCCGGCGGCGCGGCCGCCCGCGAGATCGCGCCGCACGCGCTCGCTGTGGACCCCCGCCGTCAGCTCGGCGGTCACGCGCCCGGCGTCGAGCCCGAGCGCCCGCGCGAGCGCGACGAGGTCGCGCTCGGCGAGCCGGCCGCGGGCGCCGTAGAGCGCGTCGTGCATCTCCCAGAACGCGTCCTGGGCGGCCGCGGCCTCGGCGGCCTCGGCGGCGCGAAGCGCGTGCGGGTGGACGTCCTCGAGCGGGAAATGGCGGAAGGCGAAGCGCAGGCGCTCGCCCAGGCGGTCGCGCACGCGCGCCACGATCGACTGCGCCGCCGCGCAGTAGGGGCACTCGAAGTCCCCGTACATGACCAGCTCGAGCTCGGCGCCGTCCGCTCCGCGGACGTGGTCACCCGGCCCGAGCGGGGCGATCTCCCGCTCTGCCATGACCTGATCGTAGAGTGACGGCCGGTGGGCGAGCTCGAGTTCCTGTTCGTGCTGCTCCTCGCGGCCGCCGCCTTCGTCCGGCTCGCCGACGTCATCCGGATCCCCTATCCGATCGTCCTCGTGCTCGGGGGGCTCGGCATCGGCCTGGTGCCGGGGCTGCCGGACGTCCGGCTGGACCCGGAGGTCGTGTTCCTGGTCTTCCTTCCGCCGCTGCTGGCGTCGGCGGGCTTCGCGACGTCGCCGCAGGAGCTGCGGGCCGAGCGGCGGGCGCTGGCCGTCCTGACGATCGGGCTCGTGCTGGCCACGATGGTGGCGGTCGCCGTCGTGGCGCACGAGGTGGTGGAGGGGCTCTCGTGGGCCGCCGCGTTCACGCTGGGCGCCATCGTCGCGCCGACGGACCCCGTCGCCGCGCTGGCCACCTTCGGGCGCGCGGGCGCGCCCGACCGCGTGGCGCGGGTGGTCGAGGGCGAGGCGATGCTCAACGACTCGATCGGCCTGGTGGCCTTCCGGATCGCCCTCGGCGCGACGCTCGGCGGCACGTTCGACCTGCTCGACGCCGCCGTCGACTTCGTCGTGTCCGCCCTCGGCGGGATCGCGGTCGGGCTCGCCGCGGGCTGGCTCGAGCGGCGCGTGCTCAAGCGCCTCAGCGACCGGCCGCTGGCGATCCTGTGGACGGTGCTGGTCGTCTACGCGGCCTACATCGCGGCGGAGCAGGTGGGGGTGTCGGGCGTGCTGGCCGCGGTCGTCACCGGCCTGTACATCGGCTGGTACGCGCACGACGCCTTCGACGCCGACACGCGGCTGTCGGCGATCGCGTTCTGGGAGGTGCTCACGTTCGCGCTCAACGCGCTGGTGTTCATCCTGCTCGGGCTCCAGTTCCCGGCGGTGACCGCCGAGCTGCGCGACGACCTCTCGCTGGGGACGGCCACCGTGTCGGCGCTGGCGGTTGCGGGCACCGTGATCGCCGTGCGGCTCACCGCGCAGTTCATCCCCGGCGCGCGCACTGCGGACGACTGGCGCCGGCGCCTCGCGGTCGGCTGGAGCGGGATGCGCGGCGCCATCTCGCTGGCCGCCGCGCTGTCCATCCCGTTCGAGGTCGAAGCGCGGGCGCAGATCGTGTTCATCACGTTCGTGGTGATCCTGACGACGCTGGTCGGCCAGGGGCTGACGCTGCCGCTGCTGCTCGCGAGCCTCGGCCTGCGCGGCGAGCGCGTGTGGTCGCCCGAGGAGGCGATCGCGCGCCTGGAGGCGGCCCAGGCCGCGCTGGACCGCATCGACGAGCTCGAGCAGGAGGGCGCGGCGCCGGAGAAGCTGCGGCGGCTGCGCGAGGTCTACCGCGCGCGCTTCCGCCAGTGCCAGGCCGTGCTGAGCGGCGACGGCGGCGCGGCCCCCGACCGGGACGGCCGGCTGCGCTACGGCGAGCTGCGGCGCGAGCTGATCGCGGTCGAGCGCGCCGCGATCATCGGCCTGCGCGACGACGGCCGCCTGCGCCCGGACGTGCTGCGGCTGATCGAGCGCGATCTCGACCTGGAGGAGGCGAGGCTCTCTGCGGCTGCATGAGCTCGTCGCCGCCTCGCGCGACGTCGCCGCCACGACGAAGCGCTCGGAGAAGATCGCGCGCCTCGCCGGCACGCTGCGCGCGCTCGGCCCGGCGGAGGCCGAGGCCGGTGCGGCGTTCCTGGCGGGCGAGCTGCGCCAGCGCCAGATCGGCGTCGGCTGGGCGTCGCTGCGCGAGCTGCCGCCGCCGGCGCCGGAGCCGTCGCTCGAGGTCGCCGAGGTCGACGGCGCCCTCGGGCGCATCGGGGCGATCGCCGGCGCCGGATCGCAGGCGGCGCGGCGGGAGGCGCTGGCCGCGCTGTTCGCGCGCGCCACGACCGAGGAGCAGGCCTTCCTGCGCGGCCTGCTGACCGGCGAGCTGCGCCAGGGGGCGCTGGCCGGGATCCTCACCGACGCGATCGCCCGCGCCGCCGGGCTGCCACTCGCCGACGTGCGACGGGCGTGCATGCTCCGGGGCGACATCAAGGCCGTGGCCGCCGTCGCGCTGGCCGAGGGGGCGCCGGGGCTGGCGGCGATCCGGCTCGAGGTGGGGCGGCCGGTGCAGCCGATGCTGGCCGGCAGTGCCGCGGGCGTCGAGGAGGCGCTCGCGCGCGTGGCGCCGGCGGCGGTGGACTTCAAGCTCGACGGAGCGCGGGTGCAGCTGCATCGCGACGGCGGCGACGTGGCCGTCTTCACGCGCTCGCTCGACGACGTGACGGCGCGGGTCCCGGAGCTGGTGCGGGCGGCGCTGGCGCTGCCGGTCCGCAGCGCCGTGCTCGACGGCGAGGCGATCGCCCTGGGCGACGACGGGCGGCCCCACTCGTTTCAGGTGACGGCGGCCCGGTTCGGCAGCCGCGGGCGCAGCGACGTCCCGCTGACCGGCCTGTACTTCGACGTCCTGCACGCCGACGGCGTCGACCTGCTCGACCGGCCCGGCCGGGAGCGCTTCGACGCGCTGGCGGAGATCGTGCCGGAGGCCGGCCGGGTGCCGCGGGCGCTCGTCGAGGACGCCGCGGGCGCGGCCGCGGTGCTCGAGCGCGCGCTCGCCGCCGGTCACGAGGGCGTGATGGTCAAGTCGCTGGACGCGCGCTACGAGGCCGGCCGCCGCGGCACCGGCTGGCTGAAGGTCAAGCCGGTCCACACGCTCGACCTCGTGGTGCTCGCCGCCGAATGGGGCCACGGCCGCCGGCGCGGGTGGCTGAGCAACCTCCACCTCGGGGCGCGCGCCGACGACGGCAGCGCCTTCGTGATGCTCGGCAAGACGTTCAAGGGGCTCACCGACGAAATGCTGCGCTGGCAGACCGAGCGGCTGCTCGAGCTGGCGGTGGAGCGGACGGACTGGGTCGTGCGGGTGCGGCCCGAGCTCGTCGTGGAGATCGCCTTCGAGGGCACGCAGGCCAGCCCGCGGTACCCCGGGGGCGTGGCGCTGCGCTTCGCGCGCGTCCTGCGCCACCGGCCGGACAAGCGCGCCGAGGAGGCCGACACGCTGTCGGCGGTGCTGGCCGCGCGCCGCGCCTGAGCGCTACCAGGGGACGCCGACGGTGCGGATGGTCCGCACGACGTACCACAGGAAGCAGGCGGCCCCGATGGTGCGCGCGACGACCAGCGCGAGGGCGAAGTGCGTCGCCGCGAACTCGGTGACCTCCTGCGCGCTCAGCGTCGGGTAGCGCAGGACGCCGACCAGCAGGACGAACGACGCGACGAGCGCGACCCACGCGACCCAGCGGGTGTGGCGCCATTCGGCCCAGACCACGGCGAGCACGACGAGCGTCGGAAGGATCAGCGGGATGTGCTGCACTCCTCGGTTAACGGCGAGAGCGTGCGAACCTTGACGCCGGCCCGGCGGCCGCGTAGGCGCGGGCGAGCGTCCGCCCGCGCCGGGTCAGGCCGCGACCCCGAGCCCGATCCCGATGACCTTGAGCCGCCGCGACAGGGCGCGGAACGCGAACTCGTTGATCTGCGCCGAGCTGTAGCCGAGCAGCTCCCACTCGCCGAACGGGTCGCGGCCCGTGGGGACGAGCACGCCGGCGGCGATCGGGATCAGCTCGGCGAGCTTCTCCTGCGCGCGCCGCGCCAGCGCCGGGTCGCGGCACGCCTGCTTGAGGTACCAGGTCCCGTAGGCGACGTGGCGGTGCTCGTCGCGGCTGATGCTGCGGAAGCCCTCGACGAAGCCGGGCATGATCCCGCGCGACTCGAGCGTCGCCGTGATGAAGTGCTGTCCCGTCAGCGCCAGCGTGCCCTCGATGACCATGTGGTAGGTGGTCACGAAGTCCACCTTGGCCTCGCGGTCGCCCGGGTCGGCCACCAGCCGGCGGCACGCCTCGACGAGGTGCCCGTCGAACAGGGTCAGGAACGCGTCGTTGACGTCCGCGCGGACCCGCTCGAGCTGCTCGTCGATGCCGCCGGAGCGGTCGAAGACCTCGCGGTAGTAGCGCGAGAAGAACTGCGTGTGGCGCGCCTCGTCGACCTGCTGGGTCGTCAGGTACGCCTCCTCGGACTGGTCCTCGTAGGCCAGCACCAGACCGGAGAACTGCGTCGTCACGCGCTCCTCGCCGACGAAGAACGACGACAGCGCCCACAGCATCTCCGCCTGCTCGTCCGGCGGCACGGCGGCCCAGCCGGCACCGTCGCGCGACAGGTCGATGGCGTGCGCCGACCAGTGCTGCCGCTCCCACAGCTCGTACAGCTGCTGCGGCGTCATCAGCTTGACCTTGGAGAGCTTGCTCTCGTCGGCCATCGTGCCGACGTCGCCCTGCGCCGTGAGGTCCAGGAGGGAGGCCATGTGTGGTTTGTACCGCAGCCGGCTAGGAGTCGGCGCGCGGCTCGGTGTGCACGATCACGTCGGCGATCGACGGCGCCCGCCGCCGCACGCGCTCCTCGACCTCCGACGCCAGCGCGTGCGCCTGCCGCAGCGGCTGGGACGGGTCGACGCAGATCGTCAGCAGCGCCACGAGGCCGCCGCGCTCGCGGCGGCGAATGCGCAGGTCCTCGGCCTCGCGGCCGGTGAGCTCGCGGACGACGCCGCGGATGACGTCGGACTCCGCCGCCACCTCCTCGTCGGGCAGCGCGCGGCCGCCGCGCGACTCGGCGAGCGGCTCGATGTGGGTGTGGACGTCCGAGAGCTCCGGCACCGCGCGGCGGATCGCCGCCTCGACCTCGCAGGTCAGCGTGTGCGCCTCCTCGACGGGAAGCGTCGCCGGCAGCTTGAGGTGCAGCGAGACCTCAGGGCGGCCGTCGACGGTCATGACGCGCACGTTGTGGATCTCGCGGATGCCCGGGACCGCCAGCGCCGCGGCGTTGACGCGCTCGCGGATCTCGCCGCCCTCGCGGCTGGGCTCGACGTGGACGACGACGTCGGCGTGCGGGAGCACCGTGCGCACGGCGGCCTCGACCGCGTCCGCGGCGGCGTGCCCCTGCCCGACGGCGGCGTCCGTGCGGACGCCGACGACGACGTCGACGAAGTAGGACCCCGCGGCCTCGCGCACGCGCAGGCGCTGGAGCTCGACCGCCGGGCGCATGCGCGCGATCGCCTGCCGCGCGGACTCGGCGGCCGCCTCCGGCGCGCGGTCCATCAGCACCTGCACGTTGGAGCGCACGAGCCGGCCGGCGGCGAGGATCACCAGCACCGCGACGAACAGCGCGGCGACCGGGTCGCCCTCGGGGTAGCCGGCGCGGACGAGCAGCAGGCCGATCAGCACCGCGAAGGAGCCCAGCAGGTCCGACGCGAAGTGCAGCGCGTTCGACGCCAGCGCCGGGCTCGAGTAGCGGCGCGCCGCGCGCCACGACGCGAACGCGCGCGCGAAGTCGACGACGATCACGAAGGCCAGGACGGCAAGTGCGTACCACTCGGCCCGCACGTCGCCCATCTCGCCGGACACGAGCCGGCGCGACGCGTGGTAGGCGATGAAGACCGACGCCGCCGCCAGGAACGCCGCCTCGGCCAACGCCGCCAGGTGCTCGGCCTTGCCGTGGCCCCAGGGGTGGTCGCGGTCGGGCGGGCGCACGGCGACCCGCAGCGCGAGCAGCGTCAGCAGCGCGGCGACGAGGTCGGTGCCGGAGTGCAGCGCCTCCGCGACGAGGCCGAGGCTGCCCGACGCGATGCCGGCCGCCAGCTTGACCGCCACCAGCACCGCCGCGGCGACGACCGACGCCAGCGCGACGCGCTGCTGCCCGCGGCCGACCGACTCGAGGGCGTCGGAGCTCGCCATCGGGCGGTGACGGTAGCGTCCATGGGTCCCATGAAGGCCGCAGAACCGGTCCACAACGTCGAGCTGCGCCACGACCGCTACGGGCACGAGTCGGTCGTCTTCTCGTTCCCGTACCGCCCGGACGTGGTCGACGCGGTGCGCGCGATCCCGGGCCGGCGCTTCGACTGGGAGGCCCGCGAGTGGTGGGCGCCGCGCGCCGACGCCACCGCGCCGTACGTGCAGGGCGTGCTCGAGCGCCACCCGTGGCTGAAGGTCGCGCCCGAGGTCGAGCAGTGGCTGGCGCGCGCCGTCAAGGGCTGGGTCGGCCGCGTCACCGCCGGCCGCTACGACGGCGCCGGCTGGTTCATCCTCGAGACCGTGGCGGCCGAGCTGCCGGACGAGCTGGCGGCGCTCGCCGTCGACCGCGGCAACCGGCTGTGGCTGCCGTTCACGCGCGAGGTCGCCGAGGGGCTCGACGCGCTGGCCGGGGCGCGCCCGGACCCGCGCGCGCAGCGCTGCCTGACGCAGCTGCTCGTCGGCCGCCGGCCCGCGCCCGCCACGCTGTCGCTCGTGCAGAGCGTCGGCGAGCCGCGCTTCCGGCTCGACGTCAACTGGGACCCCGACACGGCCAAGGCCTTCGCCGCGCTGCCGGCGGCCGAGGCGCACGGCGGCTCGGTCCCGATCGACGCCTACCTGGTCGAGCCGCTCGAGCACTTCCTGCGCACCTTCGGCGTCGACGTCGCGCCGAACGCGCTGCTGGCGCTCGAGCAGCTGCGGGCCGAGCACGCCGCGGCGATCGAGGACGTCCGCCGCTCGCGCGCCGCCGAGGGCGAGCCGCTCGACATCGAGGACCGCCTGGGCGGCGAGCTGCGCCCGTTCCAGCGCGCGGGCGTGCGCTACGTGCTCGAGGCGCGCCGCTCGTTCCTGGCCGACGAGCAGGGGCTCGGCAAGACGGTGGAGGCGCTCGCCGCCCTCGAGGCCGACGACGCCTATCCGGCCGTCGTCGTCTGCCCGGCGTCGCTGAAGCTCAACTGGTGCCGTGAGGCCGCACACTGGCTGCCCCACCGCTCGATCGCCGTCGTCTCCGGCACGAGCGGCACGATCGAGGAGGCGGACATCACGGTCATCAACTACGAGATCGTGCACGCGCACGGCACGCGCCTGCAGCTGCGCCGCCCGAGGGCGCTCGTCCTCGACGAGTCCCACTACGTCAAGAACCCGCGCGCCAAGCGCACCCAGGCGGTGCGGCGGCTCGCCAACTCGCTGCCGCCCGACGCGCTCAAGCTCGCCCTGACGGGGACGCCCGTGATGAACCATCCCGACGAGCTGATCGCGCAGCTGCGCATCATCGGCCGGCTCGAGGACTTCGGCTCCGGCGCCCGCTTCTCTCGCCGCTTCCAGGGCGCGGGGGCGGAGGAGCGGATCCACTGGCACCTGCGGCGGCGCTGCTTCGTGCGCCGCCTGAAGGCCGATGTGCTGCCCCAGCTGCCGGCCAAGCGCCAGGTCGTCGTCCCCGTCGCGCTCGACAACGAGGCCGAGTACCGGCTGGCCGAGCGCGACGTGGTGGCGTGGCTGCGCGAGCAGCCGCTCGAGCTCTCCGAGCTCGAGGCCAAGGTGCAGGCGACGCTGCGCGCCGAGCGCCTCGCGCAGCTCAACGCGCTCAAGCGCCTCGCCGCGCGCGGCAAGCTGCCCGCGGCGCTGGCCTGGATCGACGACTTCCTGGCCTCGGACGAGCCGCTCGTCGTGTTCACGGGCAACCGCGAGGTCCAGCAGCGCGTGGTGCAGCGCTTCCCGGACGCGCTGCACATCCTCGGCGACGACAGCGTCGAGCGCCGGCAGGAGGCGGTGGAGGCCTTCCAGCGCCCCGACGGGCCGCAGCTGCTGCTGGCGGCGACGCGCGTCGGCGGGCAGGGCATCACGCTGACGCGCGCCTCGAACGTCGCGTTCCTCGACCTCGAGTGGACGCCGGCCATGCACGACCAGGCCGAGGACCGCCTGCACCGGATCGGCCAGCGCGACGCCGTCACCGCCTGGTACCTGCTGGCGGCGGAGACGATCGACGAGACGATGATCGAGCTGATCGGCCGCAAGCGCGGGATCGTCGGCGCCGTCACCGACGGGCGCCGCGACGACTCCGAGGCGCTCGTCGCCTCCGTCGTGCGCGAGCTGCGCGGCAAGCCGCTGCGCCACCTGCGGCCGGTCGCCTGATGCGGCTCGGCCTGCTGTCGACCGCGCGCATCAACCGGCGCGTGATCGCGGCGGCGCGCGCCACGGACGCCGTGGACGTGGTGGCCGTCGCCTCACGCGACGGCGCGCGCGCCGAGGGGTACGCGCGCGAGCACGGCATCCCGCGCGCGCACGGGTCCTACGCGGCCCTGCTGGCCGACCCCGAGGTCGACGCGGTGTACGTCGCGCTGCCCAACGCGCTGCACGTCGAGTGGTCGATCGCCGCGCTGGAGGCCGGCAAGCACGTGCTGTGCGAGAAGCCGCTCACCCGCCGCGCCGCCGACGCCGAGCGCGCCTTCGACGCCGCTGAGCGCGCCGGCCGCGTGCTGATGGAGGGCCTCATGTGGCGGCACGTGCCGCAGACGCAGCGGCTGCTCGAGCTGCTGCCCGCGATCGGGCGCCTGCGCGCGGTGCGCGCGCACTTCTCGTTCCCGCAGCCGGCACCCGGCAACGTCCGCCTCAGCGCGGCGCTGGAGGGCGGCGCGCTGATGGACGTCGGCTGCTACTGCGTGAGCGCGCTGCGGCTGGTCGCCGGCGAGCCGGAGGCGGTCGCCGCCCACCAGGTGCTGGGCGGCGACGGCGTCGACGTCGCGTTCGCCGCCGCCCTGCGGTTCCCCGGCGACGTCCTCGGCCACTTCGACTGCGGCATGTCGATGGCCTTCCGCCACGAGCTCGAGGTCGTCGGAACCGACGGCGCGCTGTTCGTGGCCGACCCGTGGCAGGCCCGCCGCCCCGTGATCGAGCTGCGCACGGGCGACGGCGTCGAGCACGTCGAGGCGCCCTCCGCCGACGCCTTCGCCCGCGAGCTCGAGGCGCTGGCGTCGGGCGCCCCGCCGTACGGGCGCGCCGACGCCGTCGCCCAGGCGCGGGCGCTCGAGGCGCTCTACGCCGCCGCCGCGTCGTGATGCGGCTGGGTGGGGCCGTCCGGGCCCTCGCGGCGCTCGACGATCATCGACGCGATCGCCGCGACGATCAGCGACAGCACGACGACGCCGAGGCTGAGCAGGATCGAGGGGTGCCACACGTCCGTGAGCAGCATCTTCGCCCCGACGTAGCCGAGGATCACCGCCAGCCCGTAGTGCAGGTAGCGGAAGCGCGAGAGCAGGTTCTCGAGCAGGAAGTAGAGGCTGATCATGCCGCACAGGCTCCACGCGTTCGCCGCGATCACGACGAAGGTGTCGCGCGTGATGGCGAAGATCGCCGGAATCGAGTCGATCGCGAACATCACGTCGAAGGCGCCGACCGCGACCAGCGGCAGCAGCATCGGCGACGCGTCCTCCGGCACGACGCGGCGGACGACCTTCATCACGCGCGACTGCGTCGGGTCGTGGTCCTCGCCGCCGTGGCGGGCGATGTTGTAGGCCGTGAGCACGAGCAGGATGCCGAGCGCGTACGTCATCCAGTGGAAGGTGTCCAGCAGCGCCGCACCGGCGAGGATGAAGATCGCGCGCAGGACGATCGCCAGCACGATGCCGAGCACGAGCACCTTGTGGCGGTGCTCGTCGGGGACGCCGAGCACGGTGAACAGCACGGCGAACACGAACAGGTTGTCCAGCGACAGCGACTTCTCGATCAGGAAGCCGGTCAGGTACTCGCCGGCGGCCTGGGTGTCCTGCACGACCACGACCACCAGCGCGAAGGCGATGCCCAGCAGCGTCCAGATGATCGACCAGACGAGGGCCTTGCGGGCGGAGGGTGGCTTGACGTCGAGTCCGGGAATGCGCACGGGCGGCTCCTTCGGGCAGGCATGGGTCCGAAGGTTTCGCCCACCCGCGACTCGTCGAGCCGTGTGGCCGACGCGCCGGGCCCACGCTCTTCGTGGACCGTGCTGACGAACGCGCCGTGTCTCGGGGCTACTTCCCTTGCTCGCAGACAGGGTACCGCGCCGCTGCCGCAGGCTCGCGACCGCGGTCAGCGCGGCGGTGGCGCGTCGCCCGGCAGGTCGACGATCTCGAGCCAGTAGCGCGAGAAGACCTTCATGACCTCGACGAGCCCGACGAACGTCACCGGCTTGCTGATGAACGAGTTCACGCCCAGGTCGTAGGAGCGCAGGATGTCCTCCTCGGCCTTGCTCGTGGTGAGCACCACCACGGGGATGCGCCGCAGCTCGGGGTCGCGCTTGATCTCGGCCAGGGCCTCGCGACCGTCCATCCGCGGCATGTTGAGGTCCAGCAGGATCAGGCCGGGCCGCGGCGACTGCTCCGGGTCGGCGTGGCGGCCCCGCCGGTGCAGGTAGTCCATCAGGTCGACGCCGTCGTTGACGAACCGCAGGTCGTTGTGCAGCCGCGCATCGCGCAGCGCGTCGCGCGTCATCAGGCGGTCGTCCTCGTCGTCGTCGGCGACGAGGATCGTGATCGGGCGCGCGGGGTGCTCAGGCATGGGCGGGCTCCGGCTCGTCGGTGGGCGCGGACGCCGCCGCGGGCGGCGCGACCGGCAGTGTGACGACGAACCGCGCGCCGCGGTCCGGGCGCCCCTCGGCGTCGATCGTGCCGCCGTGGCGCTCGGCGATCTTGCGGCACATCGCCAGGCCGATGCCGGTGCCCTCGTAGACGTCGCGCGGGTGCAGGCGCTCGAACACGCGGAAGATCCGCTCCCCGTACTGCGACTCGAAGCCGATGCCGTTGTCCTCGACGGCGAAGGCGAGCGAGCCCTCGGGCGCCGGCACCGGCTCCACGCGCACGACGGGGGCGACGCCCGGCCGCCGGAACTTGATCCCGTTGGCGATCAGGTTCTGCAGCAGCTGGCGCATCTGCAGCGCGTCGGCCTGCACCGTGGGCAGGGGGCCGATCTCGACGCGGCCGTCGCACTCGTTCAGCGCCGCCTCGAGGTCCGACGTCACCTCCCAGGCCACCCGCTCGAGGTCGACCGGCTCGTGCGGGCGCGCGTGCGTCGTGACCCGGCTGAAGCGCAGCAGGTCCTCGATCAGCGTCGACATGCGCGCCGCCGCGCGGCGCATCCGGCGCAGGTAGTCCTGCGCGTCCTCCGGGAGGTGCTCGCCGAAGCGCCGCTCGAGCTGGTCGCCGAACGTCTGCACCTTGCGCAGCGGCTCCTGCAGGTCGTGCGACGCGACCGACGCGAACTGCTCGAGCTCCGCGTTGGACCGTTGCAGCTCGATGTTGAAGCGCGCGAGCTCCTCGTTGGCCGCCCGCACCTCCGCCGCCGCGCGCACGGCCCGGCCGAGGGTCACGAGCGCGGTGAGGCCGGCGGCCGCGAGCGCCGCCAGGATCAGCCACTCGAGCAGCGCGCCGGTGCCGCGGTACAGCGTCGCCTCCGGCATCGACAGCGCCACGCGCCAGCTCGAGTTCTCGACCGGCTCGACCGCGTAGGCCCGGTCGCGCCCGGCGGAGTCGAACGTTCCGAGCGGACCCCCGCCCTCGAGCGCCCGGGTGAGCCCCGGCTCGCGGACCGCCCGCCCGGGCTCCTGCCCCCTCACCGGGCTGCCGACGACGCGGCCGGCCGAGTCGATGACGTACGGCGACGCCCGCCACGCGCGCGGCAGCTCGCCGAGGTAGCCGGCGAGGAACCCGGAGATCAGCTCGGCCGAGAACGCCGAGACCACGTAGCGCCGCCGGCCGAACTCGGCCTCGAAGGACGAGACGAAGTGCAGCGCGCCGGCGTCGAGGACGTCCGACAGATGAAACGGCCGCCCCGCCATCACCTCGGCGACCTCCGGCGGGCGCGCCGCGAGGCGGCGCAGCGACGCGTCCGGCGTGCCGGACGACGCCTGCAGCAGCTGGCCGCGGTCGTCCAGGATCACGAGGTAGCGCAGGTTGCCCTGCCGCACGACCGCATCCAAGGCCTCCGTCGTGACGCGACCCCCCAAGCGCCGCGCGTTCTGCTGGCTGCTCTGCCCCGCCGTGGTCGAGAAGACGGCCTCGGTCAGCGCCGCCGAGACGCGCGCGCGGTCCTGGAAGCGTGCCTCGACCTGCGCGCGGTCGGCGGCGTTCGTGCGCACGAGCGCGATCGCGAACAGCGCCAGCACGAGCGCGAGCGCCGACGCGGCGACACCGACGACGGTGCGCGGGGACACGCCGCGGAATCTACTTGCGGCGCCGCTTCGGGGCGTAGATGTCGGTGATCGTGCCCTCGGCGACCTCCGCCGCGAAGCCGATCGTCTCCGACAGCGTCGGGTGCGCGTGGATGGTCAGCCCGACGTCGTCGGTGACGGCGCCCATCTCGTGCGCGAGCACCAGCTCGGCCAGCAGCTCGCCCGCGTCGATGCCCGTGATCCCCGCGCCGAGGATCCGCCGCGACTGCGGGTCGACGAGGATCTTGGTCGTGCCCTCGGGGCGGCCGATCGTCATGGCGCGCGCCGAGGCCGCCCAGTTGAAGGCCGCCTTCTCGTACTCGACGCCCTCCTCCTTGGCGCGGGTCTCGGTCAGCCCCATCCAGGCCACCTCGGGATCGGTGTAGGCCACGGCGGGAATGGCACGCGCGTCGAAGGCCACGTCGTGGCCGGCGATCACCTCGGCCGCCACGCGGCCCTCGTGGGTCGCCTTGTGGGCGAGGCCGGGCTCGCCGATCACGTCGCCGATGGCGAAGATGTGCCCGACGTTGGTGCGCATCTGCTCGTCCGCGCGGATGTAGCCGCGGTCGTCGACCTCGACGCCGGCGTTCTCGGCCCCGACGAGCTTGCCGTTGGGCCGCCGGCCGACGGCGACGAGGATCCGGTCGAACGTCGACGGCTCCGGGCCGCCGTCGAAGGTGACGCGCAGGCCGTCCTCGACGGCCTCGACCTCGGTGACCGACGTCTCGGTGTGGATGCCGGCGTAGCGGCGCTCGATGCGCTTCTGCAGCGGCCGCACGAGGTCGGGGTCGCAGCCGGGGATGAGCTGGTCCTGCAGCTCCACGACGGTGACCTCCGAGCCGAGCGCGTCGTAGACCGTCGCCATCTCGAGGCCGATGATCCCGCCCCCGATCACCAGCAGCCGCTTCGGGACGTCCTCGAGCGCCAGCGCCCCGGTCGAGTCCATCACCCGCGGATCGTCGTCGGGCAGGAACGGGAGCGTGGCCGGGGTCGAGCCGACGGCGATGATCGCGTGCTCGAAGGCGATCTCGTCGTCGCCGACCTTCAGCGTGTGCTCGCCGGTGAACTCGGCCGTCCCGTGCACCAGCGTGACCTTGCGCTGCTTCGCCAGCCCGGCGAGGCCGCCCGTGAGCTTGTCGACCACCTCGTCCTTCCACGCGCGCAGGCGCTCGACGTCGACCTCCGGCTCGCCGAAGCGGATGCCCTGCTCGGCCGACTCCTCGGCCTCGGCGATCACCTTCGCCGCGTGCAGCAGCGCCTTGGACGGGATGCAGCCGACGTTCAGGCACACGCCTCCGAGCCGCTCGTGGCGCTCGACCAGCGTGACCCTCAGGCCGAGGTCGGCCGCGCGGAAGGCGGCGGTGTAGCCGCCCGGGCCGCCGCCGATCACGACGACGTCGACGCGGTCGCCGGCCGGCTCCTCGGCGCGCGGCGGCTCCTCCTCCTGCGCCTGCTCGGAGACCTCGGGCTCGCCGGCCGGCTCGTCGCCGCCGGCCTCGGCGCCCTCGAGGCGCAGGATCGGCGTCCCCTGCGAGACCCTGTCGCCCACCTTGACGAGGATCTCGGCGACCTTGCCGCCCTCGGGCGCCGGGACCTCCATCGTGGCCTTGTCGGATTCGAGCGCGATCAGCGGGTCCTCGGGCGCGATCTCCTGCCCGACCTCGACCAGGACCTCGATGACCGGGACGTCGGCGAAGTCGCCGATGTCCGGGACCTTGATCTCGGTCACAGCAGCACCCTCCGCAGGTCGTTGAGCACGCTCGCCAGGTGCGCCGTGAAGCGCGCCGCGGCGGCGCCGTCGATGACGCGGTGGTCGTAGGACAGCGACAGCGGGACCATCAGCCGCGGCTCGAACTCGCTCCCGTTCCAGACCGGCTTCATGACCGAGCGCGACACGCCGAGGATCGCCACCTGCGGCGGGTTGATGATCGGCGTGAACGCGGTGCCGCCGATGCCGCCCAGCGACGAGATCGTGAACGTCCCGCCCTGCATCTCGGCCGCCGAGATCTTGCCCGAGCGGGCCTTCTCGGAGAGCTCGCGCAGCTCGGCGGCGATCGCCAGCAGGCCCTTCTGGTCGGCGTCCTTGATCACCGGCACCAGCAGGCCCTGCGGCGTGTCCGCCGCGAAGCCGATGTGGTAGTCGCGCTTGAGGATCAGATCGTCGCCATCCAGCGACGCGTTGACGTCCGGGAACGCCTTCAGCGACGCGATGCACGCCTTCACCATCAGCGCGACCATCGTCACCTTGACGTCCTGCTCGGCGTTGATGCGCTTGCGGAACGCCTCGAGGTCGGTGATGTCGGCCTCGTCGAACTGCGTGACGTGCGGGATGGTCTGCCACGCCTGCTGCAGGCGCGGGCCGCTGATGCGCTTGATGCGCGAGAGCGGCACGCGCTCCTCGCGGCCGCCCGTGCTCGCCGCGGGCGCGGCCGCCTGCTCGGCCTTCGCCGGCTCGGGCCGCTCGCCGCCGCCCTCGGCCGCCGCGCGGACGTCCTCGACCGTGATCCGGCCCTTGCGGCCGGTGCCCTTCACTGAACGCAGGTCGACCTCGAGCTCGCGCGCCAGCCGGCGCACCGCCGGGCTCGCGTAGACCGGCTCGCGATCGCCGGCCTCGCCGCCGCGCGCGGCGGGCGCCGGGGCGGGAGCCGGCTCGTCCTCGCGCTCGGGCGCCTCCTCGGGCGGCGCGTCGGAGCCCTGCGGCGCCGGCGCCTCCTCGTCGTCGCCGCTCCCGTCGTCGCGCTCGGCCTCCTCGCCCTCGGCGTCGACCGCCGGCTCCTCCTCGGCGTCGGCGTCGGCCTCGGGGCGGGCCTCCTCGTCGCCGCCGTCCTCCTCCTGGTCGTCGCCGTCGCCCTCCTCGGCCAGCGTCAGGAGCAGGTCGCCCTGCGAGACCTTGTCGCCGACCGAGACCTTGATCTCCTCGACGACGCCGCCGAACGGGGCCGGCACCTCCATGGTGGCCTTGTCGGACTCCAGCGCGACCAGCGGGTCCTCGGCGGCGATCTCCTGTCCGACCTCCACCAGGACCTCGATGACCGGCACGTCCGAGAAGTCCCCGATGTCGGGGACCGTGACCTCCTTCACCGCTGCCATGGCGGGGCCGCCTCCGTGTCGATCTCGTAGCGCCGGATCGCCTCGGCCGCCGCCTCGTCGTCGCCCAGCGCCCGCAGCGCCGCGACCACCACGTGGTGGCGGTCGACCTCGAAGAAGCGCCGGAGCTTGACGCGGTAGTCGCTGCGGCCGTAGCCGTCCGTGCCGAGCACGGTGTACGGGGCCCGGACGAACGGCCGGATCTGGTTCGGGTACGCGCGGATGTAGTCCGTCGCCGCGATGACCGGGCCCTCCCGGTCGGCCAGCAGCGTCTCCACGTGCGAGCGCCGCGGCTCCTCCCCCGGGTGCAGGCGGTTCCAGCGCTCGGTCTCGTGGCCGTCGCGCCCGAGCTCGGTGAAGCTGGGGCAGCTCCACACGTCGGCGGTGACGTCCCAGTCGGAGGCGAGAAGCGTCGCCGCCTCCTCCACCTCGCGCAGGATCGCGCCCGAGCCGAGCAGCTGCACGTGCGCGTCGTCGGCCACCTCGCCGGCCTCGCGCAGCAGGTACATGCCGCGCAGGATCCCCTCCTCGGCGCCCTCCGGCAGCGCGGGGTGGTGGTAGTTCTCGTTCATCAGGGTGACGTAGAAGAAGACGTCCTCCTGCTCGGCGTACATCCGCCGCAGGCCGTCCTGGATGATCACGGCCAGCTCGTAGGCGTACGTCGGGTCGTAGGAGATGCAGTTGGGGATCAGCGCCGCCTGCACGTGGCTGTGGCCGTCCTGGTGCTGCAGGCCTTCGCCGTTGAGCGTCGTCCGCCCCGCGGTGCCGCCGAGCAGGAACCCGCGCGCGCGGCTGTCGCCGGCCGCCCAGGCGAGGTCGCCCACGCGCTGGAAGCCGAACATGGAGTAGTAGATGTAGAACGGCACCATCGAGATGCCGTGGTTGGAGTACGAGGTGGCCGCGGCCAGCCACGAGGAGAAGGCGCCGGGCTCGTTGATGCCCTCCTGCAGGATCTGGCCGGCCTTGTCCTCCCGGTAGTACATGAGCTGGTCGCGGTCCTGCGGCTGGTAGAGCTGGCCCACCTGGCTGAAGATGCCCAGCTGGCGGAACATGCCCTCCATGCCGAACGTGCGCGACTCGTCCGGCACGATCGGCACCACGCGCGCGCCGATCTGCTTGTCGCGCACGAGCGCGGCGAGGATGCGGACGAAGGCCATCGTCGTCGAGATCGCCCGCTCCTCGCCCGTGCCCTCGAGCTGGCCCTTGAACAGCGACAGCTCGGGGATCTCCAGCGCGTCGGCGCGTCGGCGGCGGACGGGCAGCCCGCCGCCGAGCTCCTCCCGGCGCTCGCGCAGGTAGCGCATCTCCTCGCTGTCGTCGGGCGGGCGGAAGAAGTCGCCCTTGCGCACCTGCTCGTCGCTGAGCTGCAGCTCGAAGCGGTCGCGGAACTTCAGCAGCGCCTTCTCGGTGACCTTCTTGGCCTGGTGGGCGATGTTCTGGCCCTCGCCCGCCTCGCCCATCCCGTAGCCCTTGATCGTCTTGGCGAGGATCACCGTCGGCTGCCCGGTGTGCTTGGCGGCGGCGGCGTAGGCGGCGTAGACCTTCTGCGCGTCGTGGCCGCCGCGGTTGAGCGCCCACACCTCCTCGTCGCTCATGCCGGCGACCATCTCCCGCAGCTCCGGGGAGGCGCCGAAGAAGTGCTCGCGCACGTAGGCGCCGTTGCGCGACTTGTAGGTCTGGTAGTCGCCGTCGACGGCTTCCTCCATCCGGCGCACGAGCAGGCCGTTCTCGTCCTGGGCCAGCAGCGGGTCCCAGCGCCCGCCCCAGATCACCTTGATCACGTTCCAGCCGGCGCCGCGGAAGTCCATCTCGAGCTCCTGGATGATCTTCCCGTTGCCGCGCACCGGCCCGTCGAGGCGCTGCAGGTTGCAGTTGACGACGAAGATCAGGTTGTCGAGCTTCTCGCGGCCGGCCAGCGAGATCGCGCCCAGCGATTCGGGCTCGTCCATCTCGCCGTCGCCCATGAACGCCCACACCTTGCGCCCGGCCGTCTCGGACAGGTTGCGCCCCTGCAGGTACTTCATGAAGCGCGCCTGGTAGATCGCCATGATCGGCCCGAGCCCCATCGAGACGGTCGGGAACTGCCAGAAGTCCGGCATCAGCCACGGGTGCGGGTACGACGACAGCCCGCCCCCGTCGACCTCTGTGCGGAAGCCGAGCAGCTGCTCCTCGGTGATCCGGCCCTCGAGGTAGGCGCGGGCGTAGAAGCCCGGCGACGAGTGGCCCTGCATGTAGATCAGGTCGCCGCCGTGCTTGTCCGACGGCGCGTGCCAGAAGTGGTTGAAGCCGATCTCGTAGAGGGTCGCCGCCGACTGGTAGGAGGCGATGTGGCCGCCGAGCTCCGACGACTCCTTGTTGGCCTGCATCACGATCGCGATGGCGTTCCAGCGGATCAGCGACCGGATGCGGTGCTCGAGCGCCTGGTCGCCGGGGAACTGCTCCTCGCGGTCGGGCGGGATCGTGTTGACGTAGGGAGTGTTCAGCCCCGCCTGAACGGGCGCGCCGCGGCGGCGCGCCTGCTCGAGCAGCTCGGTGAGCAGGTGCTCGGCCCGCTCGGGACCGTCGTTGCGCAGCACCGCGTCGAGGGCCTCGACCCACTCGCGGGTCTCCTGCGGATCCACATCGTTACGCGCCATCGACAGCGTGTCTCCCTTCTCCCGGCGCGCATTCTCGCGCCGGACGCCCGGCCGTGCTTTCAGCCTAGGAGTCGCGCGACGAGACGCGAGTGGCGCCCCGCCGTGTCGGCGCGCGCCGCGGCCTGCGCCACGACGTCGCTGCGGCCGACGATCACGGTGGCCGTGCGCGCCCGCGTCATCGCCGTGTAGAGCATCTCCCGGCGCAGGAAGAACGCGCCCGCGGCGGGGTGGGCGACCAGCACGGCCGCGGGCAGCTCGATCCCCTGGCCCTTGTGGACGCTGCACGCGTACGCGAGCTGCAGGCGCGGCGCCTCCTCGTCGGGCAGGTCGACGACCAGACCGTCGGCCGAGACGGTCAGCGCGTCGTCGGAGACCGCGAGCAGCCGCAGGACCGTTCCGTTCATCAGGCCGAGGTCGTGCAGGTTGCGGCCCGAGAGCATGAGCTTGTCGCCGATCCGCAGCCGGCCGCCGAGGACGCGCTCGCCGCCCGGGTTGAGCGCCTCGCGCAGCCGGAGGTTGAGCGCGTCGATGCCGAGCGGCCCCTTGTAGACCGGCGCGAAGACCTGGACGTCCTCCACCGGGTCGAGGTCGTAGTGCTGCGGCAGCCGCGTCGCGACGAGCGACACGATCTCCTCGAGCGCCTGCGCCGGGTCCGGGCGCTCGATCATGAACAGGTCGCGACGCGTGTTCTCCGGCGCCTCGAACGTCGGCGGCCGGCCCGCCCTGACCTCGTGCGCGGCGCGCACGATCAGCGAGCCCGCCGCCTGGCGGAAGATGTGCGTCAGCGCCGCGGTCGGGACGAGGCCGGAGCCGACGAGCTCCGCGAACGGCTTGCCCGCCCCGACCGGCGCGAGCTGGTCGGCGTCGCCGACCAGCACGACGTGCATGCGCGGCCCGACCGCCCGCAGCAGCGACACCAGCAGCTCGAGGTTGGCCATCGAGGTCTCGTCGACGACGAGCAGGTCGCCCTCCAGCGGGTTCGTCTCGTCGCGCACCGGCCCCTCGCCCGGGATCCACTGCAGCGTCGAGTGCACCGTCGAGGCCTCGAGGCCCGTCGACTCCGCGACGCGGCGCGCGGCGCGGCCGGTGGGGGCGACGAGCAGCGTGCGGGCGTCCTGCGCGTGCGCGGCGGCGCACAGCATCCGGATCGTCGCCGTCTTGCCCGTGCCCGGGCCGCCCGTGACGATCGACAGCCGGTGCGCGAAGGCGTTCGTGACCGCCTCCCACTGGGCGGGCGCCGGCGTCATCTCCCGCTCGTCGGGCGGCGGCGCGTCCGGCGCGCGCAGGCGCCTGGACGGGGGCGCTCCCGCGAGCTCGCGGACGCGGGTCGCCAGCTCGGCCTCGAGCCGCGCGGTCGGCGGCCGGTAGGCCCACGCCTGCCGGTCGCGGTCGACCTCGATCGTGAGCCGCTGCTGCGCGACCAGCTCGGTCATCAACGGCGCGTCCGGCGGGTCGCCGGCGGTCAGCTGCGCCGCCTTGCGCGCGGCCTCCGCCACCGGCAGGCACGTCGAGCCGTCGCGCTCGGCCTCGGCCAGGACGTGCAGCAGCGCCGCGGCGGTGCGGGCGGGGCTGGCGGCGGGGACGCCGGCGGCCCGCGCGATGCGGTCCGCGGTCGTGAAGCCGACGCCGAACACCGTCGTCAGCTCGTACGGCTCCTCCTTGACGACGCGGTGCGCGCGGCCGCCGTAGTGCTTGTCGATGCGCGGCACGAGCCACGCGAGGCCGTGCGGCGCCAGCAGCAGGTGCAGCGCGCGCTGCGAGCGCAGCGCGTCCCACGCCTTCGCCGCCTCGCCCGCCTGGCGGGCGCTGAGGCCGGCGCGCTTGAACGCGGCGCGCGGGTCCTCGTCGATGGCGTCGAGCACGCGCGGCCCGTGGCGGTCGAGCAGCCGCGCCGCGCGGGTGTCGCCGACGTGCTTGACGCGCCGCAGGTAGGCCAGCAGCGCCTCGTCGCCCGACGGCGGCAGCGGCTCGGCGCGCGCCACGCGCACCTGCATCCCGAAGCGCTTGTCGTCCTGCCAGGTGCCGCTGACGGCGACGCGCTCGCGCTCCTCGAGATGGGCGACGGGGCCGACCAGGACGACCTCGTCGCCGTCGCGGTCGGCCTCGAGCACGGCGAACGCCCCGTCCGGCGCCGTGAAGCGCACGCGGCGGATGACGACCTCGTCCTCGAACGCCGATCCGGGCTCGCCCTCCACCATGTGCCGACCCTAGTCGCGGGGGCGGCGCGGCTCGCCCCCCGCGCCGGGTCAGGGGTGGGTCTCGCCGGCGAAGATCGTGAAGACCGCACCCTGCGGGTCACGCGCCATCGCGATGCTGCCGTGGCCGATGTCGGCGGGCGCGAGCAGCTGCTCGCCGCCGTGGTCGCGGATTCGGCCGAGCGCGGCCCCGGCCGACTCGACGGTGAAGCACGCGCGCCAGTGCGGCGGCACGCCGTCCGGAGCCGTGAACATCGCCGCGTTGATGTTGCCGCGGTTGAAGACCATCGTCGGACCCGCGCCGGAGCCGCCGGCGCCGTCGACCGTCCACCCGAACAGCGCCTCGTAGAACGGGCGCGCCGCGTCGAGATCCGGCGTGACCAGCTCGTTCATGCACAGGCAGCCGGCGTCGTTGACCCGCTCGGCGCCGATGCGCGCCCGCGGCTGCCAGATCGCGAAGACCGCGCCCTGCGGGTCCCGCAGCAGCGCCGTCCGGCCGGCGCCGGGCACGTCCGTCGGGGGCTCGATCACCGCCCCGCCGAGTTCCGACGCGCGCGCGGCGGTCGCATCGGCGTCGCCGACCGTCACGTGGCTCGTCCAGCCTGGCGGCACCGGGCGGTCGCCCGGCTCGTACAGCGCGGCGACGAGGTCGCCGTCGCGGCGGCAGAGCGAGTAGGTCGTGCCGCCGGCGCCGGCGTCCTCGACCTCCCAGCCGAGGACGGCCGCGTAGAAGGACCTGGCGGTGTCGATGTCGTCGGTGGCCAGGTCGACCCACGAGAAGGTCCCCGGCGCGTAGCTCGTTCTCATTCCCATGGCGGGCGAAGCTAGGTTCGCGCGGCGCAGCGGTCAATCCGCCGAAGGAAGGTCATCGGATCCGCCGGAAGGAGGACGTTCGCGCCGGCTACGCCAGCGCCATCCCGGGCGCCACGCGCACCTCGACGAGCTCCGGCTCGGGCGAGGCGAGCGCTCGCGAGAGTGCCTCGCGCAGCTCGTCGCGCTGCCGCACCTGCGCAGACCGGACGCCGTAGGCGGTGGCGATCGCCGCCGTCTCGAGGGCCGGCAGGTCGAGCCCCGGCGCGCCCGTCACCTGCTCCATCGTCGCGAACCACTTGAGGATCGCGTACTCGTCGTTGCGCAGGATCAGGAACGTCACCGGGACGCGGTAGGCGGCGGCGGTCCAGAAGCCGGCGACCGCGTACTGCGCGGAGCCCTCGCCGAGCACGCAGACCACCGGCCGGTCCGGCCGGGCGAGCTGGACGCCGATGGCGGCGGGCAGGCCCCAGCCGAGGCCGCCGGCGGCGCAGAAGAAGTACGAGCCGGGACGCGAGATCCGCAGCCGGTTGCGCAGCGCCAGCGTCGACGAGGGCGACTCGAGCACGACGATCGCGTCGTCGGGCAGGACCTCGGCCAGCGTCGCGTGCACGGTGGACGGCGGCAGCGGGTCGGCGTCCTCGACCGGCGGCGGCTCTCCGACGCCCTCCGGCAGCGGCCGTGACGACTCGCTCACCTCGGCGAGCAGCGCTTCCAGTGTCAGCGCCACGTCGGCGACGATCGCCTCGCCCACCGGCGCGCGCGCCGCCTCCGCCGGGTCGCTCGTGATCGCGACGAGCGCCGCGCCCTCGGGCAGCGCCGGTCCGGGGATGTACGGGTAGTACGGGAACACCGACGAGCCGGCGACCAGCACGAGGTCGTGTCCCTCGAGCGCCTGGCCGGCCGGGCCGATGGCCGGCGGCAGGATCCCGCGGAACTGCGGGTGCCCCTCCGGGAAGCCGAGCCGCGAGCCGCCGGGCGCGGGCGACGCCCAGACGAGCAGGCGCTGCTTCTCGGCCAGCGCCACGGCGGCGTCCCAGCCCCCGCTCGCGTCGATGTCGGGCCCCGCCACGAGCACCGGGTTCGACGCCGCCTCCAGGCGCCGGGCGAGCGCCCGCACGACCGCGGGAGCGGCGACGGCGCGGCCGCCGACGGCGCGCGCGATGACCGCGCGCGCGGCCACGGGATCGACGTCCGCCGCCCAGTCGTCCATCGGGACCGACACGAACGCCGGGCCGCGCGGCGGCAGCGTCGCCTGGTGGATCGCGCGCGCGAGCGCGAGCGGGACGTCCTGCGCGCGCGCCGGCTCGTGGGCGTCCTTGACGAACGGGTGCGGGACGCGGATGGCGTCCGGGTTGGTGAGGTTGGCCTGCATCGTGATCTGCGCGCGCACCTGCTGGCCCGCCGTGATCACGAGCGGGGACTTGTTGGCCTGCGCGTTGAAGATGGCGCCCATGGCGTTGCCGAGGCCGGGCGCCGTGTGCAGGTTCACGTGCGCCGGCGCGCCCGACGCGGCGGCGAAGCCGTCCGCCATGCCGACCACCACCGCCTCCTGCAGCCCGAGCACGTACCGGAAGTCCGGCGGCAGGTCGCCGAGCATCGGCAGCTCCGTGGACCCCGGGTTGCCGAAGATGGTGGTCATGCCGTGCGCCCGGAAGAGCTCGAGCGCGGCCTCGCGGACCGTGGTCACGAGGATCGGCGGCGCTTGCCGCGCTTGCGCTTGCGCTGCTTGTTCTTCTTCGACGCCTTCTTCTTCTTGGCGGCCGGCTCCGGCGGGATGTACTCCGGCAGCCCGGCCTCGCGCGTCTCGACGTCGAGGATCGCGTGGTGCGCGGGCTCTCCCGTGATGTACGCCTGGTTGGCCACCATCAGCCGCGTCCCGAGGAACCGCGCGCTCGACGGCGCGTCGAAGGGGACGGGGCTGCCGGCACCGCCGAAGCGCTCGCGCTCGGCGCCGTCGGGCCCGATCACGGCGATCTGGTTCGCGGCGAGCAGCGCCACGTAGATGACGCCGGACTTCGCGACGGCGAAGCCGTCGGGCGCGTCGAACGGCGTGCTCTCCCACAGCACCGAGATCGGACCGGGCGCGCCCCCGGCGGCCAGCGGCACGCGCAGCAGCCGCCCCGTCGTCGGGTTGCCCGCGCCGCCGCCCGCCGCGCTCATCTGCGAGATCAGGAACGACGTGCGGCCGGCTTCCAGCACGATGCCGGTGGTGCCGAACGGCCCGCCGTCGAGGTTGGCGTCCTGCAGCCACCGCTTCGGGTCGCCACCGCCGGGCGGCACGCGCCAGATCGTCGCGCCCTCGTAGTCCGTCACGTACAGGGCGTTGTCGGGGCCCCACGCCGCGTAGTTCGGGATCGCGCCGGCCGGGAAGCGGGCGATCGTCTCCTGCTCGCCGGTCACGCGGTCGAGCCGCAGCACGCGCGGCGGGTTCTTGTCGAGCAGGATCAGCCGGCCCCTGGCGTCGAAGGTGCCCACCTGCACCCCGTGCGCCTCCGACAGGTTCTGGCCGCGGATCGTCCACGAGCGCATCAGCGTCCCGTCGGCCTCGTACTCGAACACGCGCGACGGGACGTTGTCGCCGCCCGGATTGGTGTACGTCCCCTCGTAGACCCGCCCGTTCGGCGCGACGTACGCCATCGCCGGGAAGCCGGGGCGCGGGATCAGTGCGAACACGCGCGTGTCGCCCCGGGGGCGCTCCTGCGCGAGGGCGGCGGCGGGCGCGGCGAGCGCGACCGCCAGCGCCGCGAGCGCGATCAGCCGCCTCATGCCTCGAGCACCTCCTTGGCGGCGCGCAGCCCGGAGCGCACCGCGCCGTCCATGTAGCCGTTCCAGTAGGTCGAGGTCTCGGTCCCGGCCCAGTGGATCCGCCCGACCGGCCTGCGGATCTGCTCGCCGTAGCTGAGCATCGTCCCGGGCGCGTAGATCGCGACCGGGCAGCCGCGGCTCCAGGTCGCCCCGGTCCAGTCCGTCTCGAAGTAGTCGGACGCCTGGCGCGCCTCGTCGCCCCAGAAGGTGGCGAACTCGCCGAGCACCGCCGCGCGGCGCTCGGCCGGCGCGAGGCGCCGGAACGCGCGCGCCTTGTCGCCGCCGACGAAGCCGAAGACGACGCCGGGCGACCCGTCCGGCGGCGAGTCGTCGAACGTGGCGGCCACGAAGCCGTCCGGCGTGAGACCCTGGCCCGTGTACCCCTTTTCGCGCCAGAACGGGCGCGGGTAGACCGCGGCCGCCTTGATCAGCGTGCCCTGCGGCAGCCGGCGTGTGAGCTCGTCGCGCTCGCGGGGCATCGCCGGCTCGTAGGCGACGTCGCCGGCGACCGTCGGCGGCACGGCGACGATGACGCGCTTGGCGTTCACCGTCACGCGGTCGGAGACCACGCGCACGCCGCCGCGCACCTGCTCGATCCGGCGCGCGGGCGCGCGCAGCACGACGCGCCGCCCGAGCTCGCGCGCCATCCGGTCGACGATCGCGCTCGACCCGCCGTGGAAGCGCCACTGCTGCGCGCCGTCACGGGTGTTGAAGTTGCGCTCGAAGGTCCCCGGGTGGCGCTCGTCGCCCGAGGCGGCGATGTAGTAGAGGACGTACAGCAGCGACAGCTCGCGCGGCTCGGCGCCGAAGATCGGCCGGGTGGCCATCGGCACGAGCCGGCGGAAGTCCTCCGTGATCGAGTTGTCGTTGATCCACGACTCGAGCGTCTGCCCGTCCCACTCGGGCGCCCGCGCCGCCTGCCACGGCGCGTCGACCGGGACCTCGGCGGCCATCGAGTTGAGCTGCGTGACGGCCTGCGCGAGGTCGGGCAGGATCACCGGGTCCGGCGGCGCGGTGCCGGTCGGGCCGGTGTCGCTCCACTCCACGCGCTTGCCGGACGAGTGGTAGACGTTGTTGCCGGTGTTGTAGGTCTCGAAGGTGCCGACGCCGAGGTCCCTGCCGAGGCCGACGATCTTGTCCTGCGTGGGGCCGGCGAAGGTGCCGCCCGCCTCGGAGATCTCGCCGCCGCCGAGGCCGTGGTTGAGGACGCGGCCGCCGGTGCGGTTGCGCGCCTCGAGCACGATCACCGACCTGCCGGCGCGGACGATCTCGCGCGCGGCGGTGAGCCCGGCCAGGCCCGCGCCGACCACCACGAAGTCCGCGCGGCGGCGCCGCGGCGGCGCCGTGCGGCGGCGCTGCTTGGCCGCCTCCGCGGCGGGCGGCAGTGCGGCGGCGGCGCCCGTGGCGAGCGCGGCGCCGACCAGGCGGCGGCGGGTGAGTCCGGAGTCGGTCATTCAGACGGCTCCCAGGCGGTCGGTCACGTAGCCCCGCAGCAGCGTCCGCGCTTCGGCCAGCAGCGCGGCGTCGCCGTCGGGATCATCGCGGAACGCCGCCCGCAGGAGGGCGTCCGCGACGGTCACGGTCATCTGCGCCACCGTCGCCACGTCGGCCGGGCGGGCGGCCGGCGCGCCCGCGGCGAGCACGCGCGCCAGCGATGCGGCGATCTCGCGCAGCCCCGGGCGCGTCGCGTCGCGCAGCTCCTCCGTGCGCAGGCCGCCGAACCACATCGTCCGGAACCCCGGGCGTGCCCGGAAGGCCGCGGCGAACGCGTCGAGCGTCGCGCCGACGGGGTCGGCGGGCGGCTCGCGCTCGGCCTCGTCCGCGAGCCGGTCCATCAGCGCCTTGAACTCGTCGAGGTGGCGCAGGGCGAGCGCCTCGACGACCGCGCCCTTGTCCGGGAA
>DATLGB010000103.1:0-13882 GCA_035540675.1 Solirubrobacteraceae bacterium
GGCGGCACTCAGGGCGGCGGCGCCGCCGGCGGCACGGACGGCAAGGCGCTGTTCGCGGGAACCTGCGGCTCGTGCCACACCCTGGCCGACGCCGGGACCAACGGCACGTTCGGGCCGAACCTCGACGAGCTCAAGCCCGACGCGGACGAGGTCCGGGAGGCGATCCGCGGCGGACCCGACCAGATGCCGGAGAACCTGCTCGAGGGCGCGCAGGCCGACGCGGTGGCCGAGTACGTCGCCTCCGCCGCCGGCGGCTGATCCAGCACGGCGAGCTCTCGGGACGGCCGCCCGTAGATCATGGGGGTTGATCGCCGGCGGCGGCGGTGATAACGTGCGCTTATGCTGGACCCGCGGCTCCTGACGTCGTTCCGGGAGGTCGCCGTCCGCCGCTCGTTCTCGGCAGCGGCCGACGCCCTCGGATTCACCCAGCCCGCGATCTCGCAGCACGTCTCCCGTCTCGAGCGCACGCTCGGGACGCGCCTGCTCGAGCGCGACGCGCGCGGCGTACGTCCCACCATGGCGGGCGAGGCGCTGCTACGCGGAGCCGACGCGGTGCTCGAGCAGCTGCGCCGGCTCGAGGCCGACGTCCGCGAGGCGGCCGGCCAGGCGCGCCCCGCGCTGCGCGTGGCCGCCTTCCCGACCGCCGCGGCCGGGCTGCTGCCGGGCGCGCTCGCGGAGCTGCGTGTCCAGCAGCCCGACGTCCAGGTCGACCTGCACATCCTCGAGCCCGACCCGGCCGTGGAGCGCCTGGCGGCGGGCGGGCTCGACGTCGCGATGGTCATCGAGTCCGAGCTCGACCCGGTCCAGCGCCGCGACGGCCTGGACTACCTGCCGGTGATGGAGGACCCGATGCTGGTCGCGCTGCCGGCGGGGCACCACCTGGCCGCGCGGGCGGCGCTGTCGCTGGACGACCTGGCCGGCGAGCCGTGGCTGCTGACGGAGGTCGGCGGCACCTGCGCGGACTCGAACATCGTGCTGCGCGCCTGCCGCGACGCCGGCTTCAGCCCGCAGATCCGCTTCGAGTCCGAGGATTACAACGCGCTGCAGGGCATGGCGGCCGCCGGGCTCGGGATCGCGATGATCCCGTCGCTGGCCGGCGTGACGGTGCGACCCGACGTGATGCTGCGTCCCGTGCGCGGCCGCGGGCCGGTGCGGCAGATCCTCGCCGCCGTCCGCGCCCACGACCGCGATCCGCTGGTGGACTGCTTCGTCGACGGCCTGCGCGCGGCCAGCGGCGCGCTGCCGTCGGCGGTGCCGCGCCTGGCCGTCGTGGCCTAGCTCTGGCCCACGGCGTCCGGCGCCTTCGAGCGGATCCACTCGCGCAGCGTCGTGTCGCCCACGCGGGCGTAGACGCCGGGATACCCGGCGCGGGCGCAGCCGTAGCCGAAGCTGGTCGCGCCGACGACACGCAGCGTGCCGCCCGAGGTCGTCCCGAACATCGGGCCGCCCGAATCACCCTGGCACGTGTCCACGCCGCCCTGGGGGAAGCCCGCGCAGATCATCGACCGTGCGTCGAACTCGTCGTAGGCGTCGGCGCAGTAGGCGTCGGTCGTCACGGGCACCGCGGCCTCCTGCAGCGTCTTGGCCGCGCTCCCGCCCTCCTTCGTGGCGCCCCAGCCGACGATCTTCTCCATCGTCCCTGGGCTCCAGAGCGCCGTCTCGGTCGAGCCGGAGACCTTCGTGGGGCTCATCGTCGACGGCCGCGAGAGCTTCAGCAGCGTGATGTCGTAGCCGACGTTGGCGAGGTAGTTCGGATGGATCGTCGCGGAGGTGACCGGGACGCGCTCGCCCTCACCGGCCCGGGTGCCGCCGATGCGCACGTCGATCAGCGCGGCCGGCCAGGCGGCGGGCGAGCCGACGGCGGCACCGGTGATCGAGCCGCAGTGGCCGGCGGTGAGCACCCACTGCGGGGCGATCAGCGTGCCCGTGCAGAGGAAGCCGGGGCCGAAGGTGACGCGGGCGACCGACGGGTACTCGCCCGGCGAGGCGTCGTTGCCGCCGACCACGGCGGGCGACGGCGCGGCGGACGCGGCGAGCGCGGCGCACGCGGCGACGGTGGCGATCAGGGTTCTGCGCAGGCGGTTCATGGACTCTCCCCCACTCGTGACGACGGCTCGAGTTCCCAGTCTGTCGCGCGCCGCGCGGCCGTCATGAGTGGCAGCCGCTCAAATCTGCGCGCGAGGCGCCGCCCGCGAAGGGGTGGCGTCGCGTCCGTGCTCTGACCACCCAAGCTAGAGGGGCCCGCGAAGAAGGGGTTGTTGAACGTCCGGGTACGAACGTCGCCGCGGCGGGCGCTTCAGCGGACGCGGAGGCGGCGCGTGGCGCTGAGCGGGGTGCCGGCGGGCGTTCGCGCCGTGACCTTCAGGACGTAGCGGCCGCGCCGCAGCTGGCGGCGCGCCCGGAGGACGATCCGGGTCGCCGGGCGCGTGCGCGCGCGGCGCGTGCTCGCGCGCACGCGCCCCCGCGCGTCGCGCAGCGTCGCCCGCAGGCGCGTGAGGCGCGTGGCGCCCGTCGCCCGCAGCGCCGCCACCACCCGCCGGCCACCGCGCGCCGGCCGCGCCGAGCGGATGCGCAGGCGCGGCGTCGCCGCCGCACCGTCGCCGCCCGAGGGCGGCAGCGTCCCGCCGCACGGCAGGTCGCGGACCCCACGCTCGGCCATACCGACGACGACCTGCTGCGTCTCGAGCACGCGCCCGGAGGCGTCCTCGCAGGTCAGCGTCCACGCCTCGGTGCCGCCGGCGAGCAGCACGAGCGGCCGCGTCGACGGGTTCACGTGCCACTCGTAGCGTCCCGACGCGGGCACGGTCAGGGTCGTCTCGAAGTGCTCCGGGATGAGGATCGGGTCGCCCTCGGCCTCCGACGGCGTCCCCTCGCCGGTGAGGACGTACGACGTCGGCGTCTGGAAGTCCTTGGTCAGCCGCAGCACGCGCCCGGCCGGCGCGGCGCCGGCGATCAGCGCGTGGTTGTCGGGGTCCGCCGCCGCCTCGCCGGCCAGCAGCATCGACTCGCGCAGCCCCTTCTGCCCCGTGCCGGGCGCGCCGAGGTACTGGTGGACGACGCCGCTCTCGTACTCGGGGTGGAAGTTGCCGTAGCCGACTTCGGTGGTGTAGCCGAAGGCGCCCTGCGCGAAGTAGTTCCAGTCCTCCGTCGCCCCCGTGACGTCGTAGAGCTCGTAGGAGTACATCGCCTCGTAGCCCGCCGCGGCGGCCATCGCCTTGGCCAGCGCGATCATCCGCGACTCGTACGGGAGCTTGGTCCCCCTCGGCAGCCCCGGCTCGTCCTTGCGCGAGAAGCCGGGCTGGTAGAGGACGGTCCCGGCGAAGGTGTGGTGGGAGTTGAGGACCATCACCTGCTGGCGCGAGCTCCACTGGTGCACCGCCTCGGCCTCGGGCTCGGAGAAGGGCGCCGGCCCGCGGAACGTCTGGTCGGCCCAGGTGTCGCCCGAGCCAGGGCCGCCCCAGAACGCGCCGTAGTTGCGGTTGAGGTCGACGCCGTCCTTGAGCTCGCAGGGCAGCGCGTTGACCTGGCCGGGGCCGGGCGCGCAGTTCTTGCGCCGGTAGGAGCCGGTGCCGGACACGATCAGGGGCAGCGTCAGCAGGAGGTCGTCGTCGGCCGGGGTCGTGGCGGTGCCGGTCCGCTGCGCGGCGGCCAGGCCGTCCGGGTTGATGACGGGGAACAGGAAGGTCCGCGTGCGCCGCAGCAGGTCGGTGATGCGGGGGTCCCGCCCGTGCCCCTTGGCGAGGTCGAACGCGAACTCGGCGACCACCTCGCCCGACGGCCACTCGCGCACGTGGTGCAGCCCCATCTCGACGTGCACCGGCCGGCCGTCCGGCGGCGCGTGGACGTCGTCCGCGATCTCGATCCCGGCGATCGTGCGGCCCTCCACCGACGCCTTGGGCAGGATCACGGGGCGTACGAGGTTCGGGTGCTCGTCGACCAGGCGCTTCATGTCCATCTCGTAGTCGACGAGGCTGCGGTAGCTCGTGCGCCCGCTCGGCAGCGGCCGCGCCGACGGCCGCACCCGCCGATTCAGGTGCCGCCGGTCCCAGGCGGCGAGGTCCTTGATGCGGACGCGGAAGCGGAACCCGGCCGCGCGGAGCCGGCGGGCGTCGCGAGCGCCGTGCAGCACCGCGTCGATGCGGCCGTCGCGGCCGATCTCGTTGAGATCGAGGCCGAGGGCGGTCAGGCGCTCGAACTGGCGGCGCCCGCGGTAGCGGATCGACACGAGCGAGTCGACCGGCGCGCGCGCCGGCGCGCCCGACACCACCCACCCCTCGACGCTCAGGCGGGGCGCCGGCGCCTCGGCGGCGCCGCCGTAGCGGCAGGCCTGCACCGTCACGCGGTCGCCCGCGGTCACCGCGGCCCGCACGACCTCGCGACCGCCGAACGCCGCCGAAGCGCCCAGCAGGCGGCCGGCGCCGTCGAACACGGCGAGGTCCCAGTCGGCGCCGCCGGGCGCGCCGTCGAGGCGCGCCTGGAGGAAGCCGGTCGCGGGCGCGGCGAGCACGCGCACGTCGGCGCCCGCCGTCCCGGCCGCCAGCGGCCGGGCGAAGCACGTGCGCGCGACCGCCTCCGCGGCGCGGACCGGCGCCGCGTCGATCAGGGGCAGCGCCGCGGCCGTGGGCCGCGCGTGCGCCGCGCCGGGCGCCGCCAGAGCGGCGGCGGCGACGGCGAGCAGGATGTGGCGGCGCTGGCGCATGTGCGAACTCGAACGAACCAGTGTGGCGCAACTGGCGCCCGCGCCGGGCGGGCGTCGCTGCGCTGACGCTACCGGCGCCGGCGCCGGCGCCCGCTGGAGCGGCGCTGGCCGGCGTGCTCCTGCACCGGCGCCGCGAAGGGGTGCTCGAGGCCGAGGCCGTGCGCGACCTTGCCGATCTCGCGCTCCTGCTCGCCCGTGACGAAGGTGATCGCCACCCCCGTCGCGTGCGCGCGGCCGGTGCGGCCGGTGCGGTGGACGTAGGCGTCCCGGTCCTCGGGCGCGTCGTAGTTGATGACGTGCGAGATGCCGGCGACGTCGATCCCGCGGGCGGCGACGTCCGTGGCGACGAGCACGTCGACCTTGCCGTCCTCGAAGCGCGACAGCGCGCGCTCGCGCTGGCCCTGCGTCTTGTCGCCGTGCATCGCCACCGCGTCGATCCCCTGGGCGCCGAGGCGCTTGACGAGCCGGTCGGCGCCGCGGCGCGTGCGCACGAACACGAGCGACAGGTCGCGCTCGTGGTCGGCGAGCTCGCGGACGAGCCGGTCGACCTTCGCGTCGTGCTCGACGGCGAGGAAGCGGTGCTCGATCGCGGACTGCCGGCGCTGCGGCGGGGCGTGCTCGTGGCGGCGGGCGTCGCGGGTGTACTCGTCGGCCAGCCGGCCGGCCTCGCCCTCGAGGGTGGCCGAGCAGAAGATGGTCTGCCGGTCGCCGCGCGTGGCGTTCACGATGCGGTCGACGTCCGGGCGGAAGCCCATGTCGAGCATGCGGTCGGCCTCGTCGAGGACCAGGATCCGGACGTTGCCGAGCTTCACGTCGCCGCGGCCGACGAGGTCGAGCAGGCGGCCGGGCGTCGCGACCAGCAGCTGCGCGCGCCGCGCCGCCTTGGCCTGCGGCACGATCCCGACGCCTCCGTAGGCGACGGCGACGCGCAGGCCGCGCGCCTGCACGAGGTCGCGGGCGTCGTCGGCGATCTGGCCGGCGAGCTCGCGGGTCGGGGCGAGCACGAGCGCGGACGTGGCCGCGTCCTCGCGGCGCAGGCGCTCCACGAGCGGGATCAGGAACGCGAGCGTCTTGCCCGAGCCGGTGGGGGACTTCACGAGCACGTCATGGCCGGCGAGCGCGTCCGGCAGCACGAGGCGCTGCACGGCGAACGGCGCGTCGAAGCCGCGACGGCTGAGGGTGCCCGCGACGGCGGGCGTCACGCCGAGCTCGGCGAACGAGGGGGAGGACATCGGTGCTGCTCCTTCTGCGGCCGCACAGGACCGCGACGAGTTGGGGGGAGATTCGACTGACCCCAACTCGCGCCGAGCGCGCACTGAAGGCAAGAACCTCACGGGCGACGAGTGCCGCCCGGCGCCGAAGACGCTAGCAGCATCCTCCCCGCGCTCCTGCCAGGCGGCTTGCGCCCACACCGCCACGAGCATCGCGGCGGCACCGCCGACCGCCATGCCGGCGCGCGGATCGGCGACCTCCGCGAGCCAGCCCACGAGCGGCGCGCCGATCGGCGTGGAGCCGAGGAAGACCACGGAGTACAGCGCCATCACGCGCCCGCGCAGCGCGTCGCCGGCCGCGAGCTGCAGCGACGAGTTGACCCCGGCGGCGAAGGTCACGCTGGCGGCTCCGAGCGGCACGAGCACGGCGACCTGGAGCGCCAGCGACGGCGCGAACGCCGCGGCCACCTGCGCGATCCCGAAGGCGGCGGCGGAACCGACGAGGAGCCCGGGACTGACGCGGCCGCGCGCGCCGGCTGCCAGCGCGCCCGCCACCGACCCGACGCCCATGGCGGTCGTGAGCAGCGCGTAGGTCGCCGCCGTCCCGTCCCAGGTGAAGCGCGCGAACAGCGGCAGCAGCACCTGGAAGTTGAACGACAGGGTCCCGATCACGACCATCATCGTCAGCGGGATCCGCAGCTCGGGTCGCCGCGCCACCTCGCGCACGGCCGCGCGCACCTGGCCGCGGGCGCGCGGCGCCGGCGCCGGCGCACGCAGCGCGCGCGGGTCCATCCCGCGCAGAGCGACGAGCATCGCCGCGAACGACAGCGCGTTGATGGCGAAGCATGGCCCGACGCCACCCACGGCGATGACCGCGCCCGCCAGCATCGGCCCCAGGATGCGCGAGGTGTGGACGATGACGCTGTTGAGCGAGACGGCGTTGACCACCCGGTCGGGGCCGACGAGCTCCATCACGAAGCTCTGGCGCGCCGGGTTGTCGATCGCGGTGACCGCGCCGCGCGCCAGCACGAGCGCGTAGACCATCCACGCCTCGACGCCGCCGGCGCCGACCAGCCCCCACAGCGCGAGCGCCGGCAGCGCCATCAGGCCCTGCGTGAGCATCAGCAGGCGCCGCTTGTCGTAGCGGTCGGCCAGCACGCCGCCGAGCGCGCCGAAGAGCAGGATCGGCAGGAACTGCAGCGCGGCCGTGACGCCGACGGCGACGCCGGAGCCGGTGAGGTGCACGATCAGCCACATCTCGGCGACGATCTGCATCCAGTTGCCGCTGATCGAGACGACCTGGCCCGCGAAGTAGCGGCGGTAGTTGCGGACTTCCAGGGAGCTGAGCGCGCGGCGGACGGCGGCGCTCACTCGCGCCGCTCCCCGTCCTCGAACAGGCGCTCGAGGATGTCGGCCGCCCGCGCGAGCGCCGCCCGGTCCTCGGCCGGCAGCGCGCGCAGGCGCTCGGCCAGGTAGGCGTCCTTGCGCGTGCGCAGCCGGCGCAGCAGCGCGCGGCCGCCGGGCGTCACGGCGACGAGGAACGAGCGGCGGTCGGCGGGATCGCCGGTGCGCTCGATCAGCCCCGCGGCCTCGAGGCGGGCCACGACGCGCGTGGCCGTCGGGCGCTGCACGCGCTCCCGCGCCGCCAGCTCGCTCGGCGTGAGCGGACCGTGGCGCTCGACCGTCGCCAGCGCAGCCGCGAGAGTGGGGCTGAGCTCGCCGCCCGCCTCCTGGCGCAGCCGCCGCGCGGTGCGCGTGACGGCGAGGCGCAGGTGCGCCGCGAGCCCGGAGACGGTGGAACTGGTTGCCATAGGTAATTAGGATAGCGAACTAGATGTCCGTCTCCTCCTGGCTGATCCTCGGGTCGCTGCTCACCGGCATCGCGCTCGCGCTGGCGCGACCGGGGCGGCTGGCGGTGCCCCGGCCGGTGAACGTCGCGGCGCAGGCCGTCATCGGTGCCACGGTCGGCGGCTACGTCCAGGCGTCGTCGCTGGAGGCGGTCGCCGCCGACTGGCCGGTCGTCGCGCTCGTGTCGGCGGGGACCCTGGCGGCGAGCCTCGGCGCCGGCCTCGCGCTGGCCCGGCTGGCGCCGGTCGACCGCGCCACCGCCAGCCTCGGCATGGTCGCCGGCGGGGCGACCGGCATGGTCGCCATGGCGGGCGACCTCGGGGCCGACGACCGGCTGGTCGCCTTCATGCAGTACCTGCGGATCGTGGTGATCGTCGCCCTGACGCCCGTGCTGGCGGCGCTGGCGTTCGCGCCGGGACCCGGCGGCCCCGGCGCGGCGCTCCCCGGTGGGCCGGTCGCCGGCGCGGCGCGCGACTGGGCCGTGACGCTGGCGGTGTGCGCCGCGGGCGTGGCGCTCGCCCGGCGGGTGCCGCTGCCCGCCGGGACGCTGCTGGCGCCGATGGCGCTCGCCGCGGCCGTCACGCTGCTCGCGCCGCGCGGCTGGTTCGTCGTGCCCCCGCTGCTGCGCGACGCCGCCTTCGTCGCGGTCGGTCTCGACGTCGGCTTGCGCTTCACGCTCGACACGCTCCGGCAGATCGGCCGGCTGCTCGTGCCGGTCCTGCTCGCGGTGCTCGGCCTGATGGCGGTCTGCGCCCTGCTCGCGGCCGGCCTCGCCGCCACCACGCCCGCCACGCTGCTCGACGCGTACCTCGCCACGACGCCCGGCGGGCTGCCCGCGGTCCTCGCGGTGGCGGTCGGCTCGGGCGCCGACAGCACGTTCGTGCTGGCCGTCCAGAGCCTCCGGCTGCTGCTGATGGTGGCCGTCGCGCCGTTCGCGGTTCGCGCGCTCGCGGCGCGCGGGCGCTGACGCACCCGTCCGCCGGGCGAACGCAGGCAGGCGGATTCTGGCCCGGCGGACAAGGCCGCGGCGGGCGTTGGATGCGAACCTCCCGGGTAGATGCCGACCCCGTGCAGCGGATGAGCCTGGTGCGGCAGCAGGCAGGCCCCTTCGAGGAGGCGTTCGACGATCCCGGGACGCCGCGCCCGTGCTACGAGGACGTGCTCGACGCGCTGTCCGGGTGCGACCTCGGCGACCTGAGCCGCCGCGTGACCGCGGGCCTGGAGGCGCGCGGCGTCACCTTCGGCGACGGCCGCGACGCCGAGCCGTTCCGCTTCGATCCCGTCCCGCGGGTGCTGACCGCGGACGAGTGGGAGCAGCTCGAGGCCGGGCTGGTGCAGCGGCTGCGCGCACTGAACGCCTTCGTCGTGGACGTCTACGGGGCGGGCGAGATCATCGGCGCGGGCCTGGTGCCCGAGCGCGTCGTCGCCTCCGCCGATCACTTCGAGCCGGCGATGCGCGACGTGCGGCCGCCCCCGGATGTGCCGATCGGCGTGGCGGGGTTCGACGTCGTCCGCAACGAGACCGGCGACTTCGTGGTGCTCGAGGACAACGTGCGCACGCCGTCGGGGATCGCGTACGCCGTCGCCGCGCGCGAGGCGCTCGACGAGCACCTGCCGGCGCCGGCGAACCGCCGCGCGATCGACCGCGCCTTCGACCTGCTGGGCAGCACCCTGCTGGCAGCGGCGCCGGACGCCACACGGCGGCCGACGGTGGTCGTGCTCACCGACGGTCCCGAGAACAGCGCCTGGTACGAGCACCGCTGCGTGGCGGAGCGGCTCGGCCTGCCGCTCGTCCGCCCGAGCGAGCTGGAGGTCCGCGGGGACGAGCTGCTCGCGCGCATCGACGGGCGCTTCCGGCGCGTCGACGTCGTCTACCGCCGCACCGACGAGGACCGGCTGACCGGCGACGACGGCGAGCCGACCGGCGTCGCGCGCCTGCTGCTCGAGCCCTGCCGCGCCGGCACGCTCGCCTGCGTCAACGCCTTCGGGACCGGCGTGGCCGACGACAAGCTCACGCACGCCTACGTCGAGGCGATGATCCGCTTCTACCTCGACGAGGAGCCGCTGCTGCGCTCCGTGCCGACCTACGACCTGGGCGACGACGAGGCGCGCGAGGCGCTGCTCGCCCGCGCCCACGAGCTCGTGATCAAGCCGCGCTCGGCCAGCGGCGGGTACGGCGTCGTGGTCGGCCCGCACGCCGGCGAGCACGAGCTGGCGGCCGCGGTCGCCGAGGTGCGCGAGCGGCCGGAGGACTTCATCGCCCAGGAGACGATCAGCTTGTCGCGGCACCCGACGGTGGTCGGCGGGCGCCTCGAGCCCCGGCACGTCGACCTGCGGGCGTTCGCCTTCGCCCACGGCGACGGCGCGAGCGTGCTGCCGGGCGGGCTGACGCGCGTGGCCCTGCGCCGCGGCTCGCTCGTGGTGAACTCGTCGCAGCAGGGCGGCGGCAAGGACACCTGGGTGCTCGAGTGAGCGCGCGCCCGCTGATCGGCGTCTCCACGTCGGAGGTGCGGCGCGCGACCGACGCGCGACCGGCGCCGCAGAGCGACCCGCGGCGGTGCGAGCTGGCGGTCGGCTTCTCCTACCTCGAGGCGGTCGAGCAGGCGGGCGGCATCCCCGTCGTGCTGCCGCCGCTGGCGGCCGATGCCACCGACGCGCTGCTCGACCGCGTCGACGCGCTGTGCCTGTCCGGCGGGCCGGACATCACGCCCTCCTCCTACGGCGCGGACCCGCACGAGCAGCTCGGGCCGACCGAGCCCCAGCTCGACCGCTTCGAGCTGCACCTGGCGCGCCGGGCGCGGCTGCGCGGGCTGCCCCTCCTCGGCATCTGCCGCGGCCTGCAGATCCTCAACGTCTCGCGCGGCGGCACGCTCGTGCAGCACCTGCCCGATCGTGACGGCGTGCGGCTCGAGCACCGCCAGGGGGTTCCCGGAGACGTCCCGACGCACCGCGTGCGCATCGAGCGCGCGAGCCGGCTCGAGCGCGTCGTCGGCGGCACCGGGCTCGACGTCAACTCGTTCCACCACCAGGCGGTCGACCGGCTCGGCGCGGGCCTGCGCGCCGTCGCCTGGTCGGCGGACGGCGTCGTCGAGGGCGTCGAGGTCCCCTCGGGCGAGTTCGTGGTCGGAGTGCAGTGGCATGCCGAGTGCCTGGTCGAGCGCCCGGAGCACCACGCGCTGTTCGCCGCCCTCGTGGACGCCGCCGGGGCCCGCCGCGCCGCGCCGCCGCCGGAGCGCCGGGCGGCCTGACGGTGCGCGCCCGGCCGGAATGGGCGCGCTGGCCGGAGGCGGCGCGCGACTGGACGCTCGGCGTCGAGGAGGAGGTCATGCTCCTCGACCCCGGCAGCTGGAACCTCGCCCAGACGATCGACGACGTGCTGCCGGCGCTGTCGCCGCGATTGGCGGGCCGCGTCAGCGCCGAGACGCACGCTGCCGCGCTCGAGCTGGCGACCGGCGTGCACGTGACGGTGGCCGCGGCGGTCTGCGAGCTGGCGGCGCTGCGGAGCGCGCTGCAGGCGGAGCTGCGCCCGCTCGGCCACGCGGTGGCGGTCGCCGGGACGCACCCGCTCGCGCGCGCAGGCGACATCCTCGTCGCCTCCGGCGCGCGCCAGCGGGTCGTCTACGAGTCGATGCGCGAGCTGGCCCGCCGCGAGCCGACGTTCGCGCTGCACGTCCACGTCGGGGTGGCCGGCCCCGAAGCGGCGCTCGACCTCGCCAACCGCCTGCGCGCGCACGTCCCGCTGCTGCTGGCGCTGTCGGCGAACTCGCCGTACTGGCGCGGCAGCGACAGCGGCCTGGCCTCCGCCCGGACGCCGCTGTTCGGCGCCTTCCCGCGAGTCGGGATCCCGCGCCGCTTCGGCGGGTACGACGACTGGGTGTCCTGCGTGGCGACGCTCATCGACGCCGGCGCGTTCCCCGAGCCGACCTTCCTGTGGTGGGACGTGCGCCTCCAGCCGCGCCTCGGCACCGTCGAGGTGCGCGTGATGGACGCGCAGACGTCGTTGCGCGACGTCGCCGCGCTCGTGGCGCTCGTGCAGGCGGTGGCGCGCCTGGAGCGCGAGGAGCGGTACGCGCCGGAGGCGCTGCTCGACGCGCCCGAGGTGCTCGAGGAGAACCGCTTCCTGGCCGCGCGCGACGGCATCGACGCGCGGTTCGTCATGCCGGGCTCGCGAGGGCGCGTGCCGGCGCGCGAGGCGGCGCGCGCGCTGGTCGTCGCGGCGCGGCCGCACGCCGCGGCCCTGGGATGCGCCCGCGAGCTCGAGCTGGTCGAGGAGCTGGCCGCGGCGGCGCCGGCCGAGCGCCAGCGCGCGCTCGGGCGCGGCGCCGGTGGCCTGGCGAGCGTGGTGCAGGCGGCGAGCGCGGCGTTCGCGCGCCCGCTGGGCCCTCCTGAGCGGCGGGGCGTGCCGGTGGGCGTGCCGGCGGCGGGGTGACGGCACGATGTGCGGGTTCGCGGGAGAGATCCGTCAGGACGGGCCGGCGGACGCCGAGGCGGTGGTGCGGATGGCCGCCACGATGGGCGACCGCGGGCCGGACGGCGCGGGCGCGTGGGCGCAGGGGCGCGTCGCGCTCGGGCACCGCCGGCTGAAGGTCATCGACCTCTCCGAGCGCGCCGCGCAGCCGATGGTCGACGCCGAGCTGGGGCTGGTCGCGGTGTTCAACGGCTGCATCTACAACTACCCCGAGCTGCGCGAGGAGCTCGAGGCCGCCGGGTACCGCTTCTTCTCCAGCGGCGACACCGAGGTGATCATCAAGGCCTACCACCGCTGGGGCGAGCGGTGCGTCGACCACTTCAAGGGGATGTTCGCCTTCGCGGTGGTCGAGCGCGACAGCGGCGCGGTGTTCCTCGCCCGCGACCGGCTCGGGATCAAGCCGCTCTACTACGCCGACGTCCCCGGCGCCCTGCGGTTCGCCTCGACGCTGCCGGCGCTGCTGGCCGGCGGCGACGTCGACACGACGCTGGACGCGGTCGCGCTGCACCACTACCTGAGCTGGCACTCGGTGGTCCCGCCGCCGCGGACCGTCCTGGCCGGCGTCCGGAAGCTGGCGCCGGCGACGGTGATGCGGATCGCGGCCGACGGGCGGCGCACGACGCGCGAGTACTGGCGGCCCGCGTTCGAGCGCGACCCCGCGCGCGCCGCCTGGAGCGAGCGCGACTGGGCGCAGGCCGTGCTCGAGGCGCTGCGCGTCGCGGTGCGGCGGCGGATGGTCTCCGACGTGCCGGTGGGCGTGCTGCTGTCGGGCGGCCTGGATTCGAGCCTGATCGTCGGGCTGCTGGCCGAGGAGGGCCAGACCGGTCTGAAGACCTTCTCCGTCGGCTTCCCGTCGCGCGCCGGCACCGACGGCGACGAGTTCCGCTATTCCGACCTCGTCGCGCGCGAGTTCGGCACCGACCACCGCAAGATCGTCGTCGACGACGAGCGGCTGCTGCCGTCCCTGCAGTCGGCGATCCGGGCGATGAGCGAGCCGATGGTCAGCCACGACTGCGTCGCCTTCCACCTGCTCGCCGAGGAGGTCGCCAAGGAGATCAAGGTCGTGCAGTCCGGCCAGGGCGCGGACGAGGTGTTCGCGGGCTACTCGTGGTACCAGCCGCTGGCGTCGGCCAACGGCGACGGCCTCGACACCTACGCGAGCGAGTTCTTCGACCGCCCGCACGAGCTGGTGCGCGAGCTGGTGACCGGCGCCCACCGCGTGCGCGTCGACCCCAGCCGCGGCTTCGCGGCGCGGCACTTCGAGCAGCCGGGCGCGGCGACCGCCGTCGACCGCGCGCTGCGGCTCGACACGACGGTCATGCTGGTCGACGACCCGGTCAAGCGCGTCGACAACATGACGATGGCCTGGGGCCTGGAGGCGCGCACGCCGTTCCTCGACCACGAGCTGGTCGAGCTCGCGGCGGCCTGCCCGCCCGAGCTCAAGCTCGCCCAGGGCGGCAAGGGCGTGCTCAAGGAGGCGGCGCGCGGCGTGATCCCCGCCGAGGTCATCGACCGCCCGAAGGGCTACTTCCCCGTCCCGGCGCTCAAGCACCTGCACGGGCCGTACCTCGAGCTCGTCGCCGACGCGCTCACCTCGCGCGCCGCCCGCGAGCGCGCGCTCTTCGAGCCGCGCTGGGTCGACCGCCTGCTCGCCGA
>DATLGB010000104.1:0-11467 GCA_035540675.1 Solirubrobacteraceae bacterium
GCGCGGTAGTACCAGAGGGTGTCCTCCGCGGACGCGCTGAAGCGCTCCCACACCCGCCGCCCGACCAGCCGGTGGTCGTAGAGGATCGCCCGCGCGTTGTGGAGCTTGTCGGCGAGCGACACGCGGACCGCACCCGGCGACGCCGCGGCCAGGTGCGCGACGTAGGCCTCCTTGCGCGGGCGCCATGGCGGCTTGGGCACCTCGTCGGTGTCGCTGCACTCCGCGACGATGCCGGCCACCTCCTCGCCGAAGCGCGCCCGCACGTCGGCCAGCCGCTCGGGGCCGCCCTGGTCCTCCACCACGTCGTGCAGCAGCGCGGCGATGGCCTCGTCCTCCGACGCGCCCGACTCGATGGCGATCCCGGCGACGGAGAGCAGGTGGCCGACGTAGGGCAGGTCGCTGCCCTTGCGGCGCTGGGAGCGGTGCGCCTGCGCGGCGTAGGCGAGGGCGGCTTCGAAGCGGTCGGTGTACTCGGGCGTCATCCGGTGGGACGGTCGTGCAGGACGGTCGTGATCTGACGCGCGGGCGCCAGGAACCGCGTCGAGGGGCGTTGAGTCTCCAGCGCCATGGCCGTCATGTACCCCCGCACCCTGCACGATGCGGACCTGAAGTCCAAGGCCGAGCGCAGGTGTTCGACGCGTTGCGCGCCGGCCTCGGCGACGACTGGAGCGTCTTCCACTCGGCGAGCCTCGTCCTGCGCGACCACGCGGAGGGCGCGCTCGACGACGAGTGCGACTTCGTGCTGTGCCACGCCGAGCGCGGCGTCGTCTGCCTGGAGGTCAAGGGCGGCGGGCTCGAGTGCCGGCACGGGACGTGGTACCGGCCGCCGGAGCCCGAACCGATCCGCGACCCGTTCGGCCTGGCGCTCGACCACCGCCACAACGTCCGGCGCAAGCTCGAGGAGGCCGCCGGTGCCCGCGGCAGGCTGCACGTCGTCCACGCGCTCGCGTTCCCGGACATCACCATCCACGAGCTCGTGCTGGCGCCGGACGCCCCGCGCGAGATCCTCTGGGACCGCATCGACGTGCGCGAGGACGTGGCGGGCGCGCTCGAGCGGACGCTCGCCTTCCACCGCGGCTCGCGCGACAAGCGCGTCGCGCCCGAGCCCGATCTCGTGCGCCGGACGCTGGCGCCGGAGGTGCAGATCCGGGTGCCGATGGCCGAGGAGTTCCTCGAGGAGGAGCAGGCGCTCGTGACGCTCACGACCGAGCAGGCCGGGTTGGTCGCGCGCCACTGGCGCACGCCGCGCATGGCCGTGCACGGCTGCGCCGGGTCGGGCAAGACGATGATCGCCGTCGAGCGCGCCAAGCGGCTCGCGTCGCGCGGGGAGGAGGTGCTGTTCGTCTGCTTCAACAAGCAGCTCGCGACGCACCTGCGCCGGCGCGAGCGCCACGACCGCATCTCCTACTTCACCTTCCACGGCCTCTGCCGGCACTGGGCCGGGCGCGCGTCGATCGAGCTCCCGGAGCATCCGCAGGGGGAGGCGCCGCAGTCCTACTTCCGCGAGGACCTGCCGGCAGCGCTGCTGGAAGCCATGGATGAGCTCGGCGGGCAGTACGGCGCGCTCGTGGTCGACGAGGCGCAGGACCTCGAGTCGGACTGGTTCGAACGCCCTCGGCAGCACGCTGCGCGATCCCGAGCAGGGATCGATCTGGCTGTTCCTCGACGACAACCAGCGCATCTACGACGCCGACCTGCGCATCCCGCCCGGCTTCATGCACTACGACCTCACGGTCAACTGCCGCAACACGCAGGCCATCCACGAGGCGGTGATGGCCTTCTACGAGGGCGACATCGAGCTCGACGTCAAGGGCCCGCCGGGGCGCGAGGTCGTGCGCTGGAGCGGCGCCGACGTCGGCGCCGCGCTGGCGGGCACGCTCGAGTTCCTCGTCGACCGCGAGGAGGTCCTGCCGCAGGACATCGTCGTGCTGTCCTCGCACGCGCTGGAGCGCTCGGGCGTGGCGCCGGACGCCACCGGGCGCTTCACCTTCACGCGCGACCGCGGGAAGCTCGGCGCGAACGTGCACTTCTCGTCGATCCGCGCCTTCAAGGGCCTCGAGTCGCCGGTGGTCGTCCTGGTGGAGACCGAGGACCTCGATCCCGAGACGCGCGACCGCCAGATGTACGTCGCGATCTCGCGGGCGCGCAACCACTGCGTGATCCTCGAGCGCGGGAGCTGAGGCGGCGGTGCGCGACCGTGTGGCCGCGATCGGCGAGCCGAGTCCGCGCCGTCGCGCTCGTGCCCTGGGTGCGGCCGCGTGATGGCGCTTTTGTGCCGGTATGCGGGCCTAAAGCGCCATCATGCGAGCAGCATTCAGTCGCCGGCGGCGGTGGCGGCGCCATGGGAAGGGCGCGGCCGCCCGCCGGTCCGCTCCAGGCGCCCGGGGGCGTCGCGCTCGCCACGCGGCCTGGCGCCTACTGGACGGGTGGGGCCCGTGGAGCGGCGGGCGCTGGCGCGCGCGTCCGCGCGCTGACCGGCGCCCAGCCGCGGACCCACCGGTTTCAGGAAGACGGCCGCGTTGGTTGGTCATGGTCCGCCTCGCCTTCGTCCTGACCCTCCTCATCGCGGCGCTCGCGCCCGCCAGCGCCGAAGCCAAGCGCGTGAAGACCTCGTGGTTTCAGAACGCCTCCGTGGCTGAGCGCTTCTGGACGCACATCGGCCACATCCCGGTCAACACGATCCTCGAGCCGGGGCCGCACAACCGCGTCAAGGCGGGCGGGACTACCTACATCGTCAACTGGGTCAACTCGGTGAGCAACAGCGAGTCGACGACGGTCGCCTTCCGGCACGCGAAGGCGATCTCGAAGGATGAGGGCATCTACACGGACCGGTTCCTGCGCAGCAGCGAGAAGCGGTCGTGGCAGGTGCTGCTCGACCTCGCGCGCGACGCCGACGTGCTCGTCGTGCACCGCGACAACCCGGTGTGCGCGAGCGGCGTCAGCCTCGCGCAGGCGCGCGGCATCGCGCGCGGCACGATCACCCGCTGGTCGCAGGTGACGACCCTGCCGGAGGGGCAGCCGGACGCGATCCGGCGGCGCCTGGTCGGCAGCCCGGGCAAGCGCGGCGACGCGTGGGCGGAGCCGCGCTTCGGCGCCCCCTACAGAAGCCCGCACACCGTCGTCCGCAGCGACGGCGGCGTGAGCGAGGCCCGGCAGAACCGCGCCGTCGTCGCCGTCACCAGCTGGTCGCGCGTCCGGCGCGGCAGCGGCGCGTGCGTGGTGGCGATCGGCGGCGTCGCGCCCAGCAACGCCAGCGTGCACGCCCTCAAGCTCCCGGGCGCGTACCCCGTTCAGTACGTCATGCACCGCAAGCGCTCCCGGGCGCGCCAGATGCGGCTCAAGGTGCGCGCGTACGTGGGCTTCCTGAAGTCGGCGCGGGTGTCGGAGATGCTGCGCAACACCGGCGTTCTGCTGGCGTCCGAGCCGCCGCCGGCCGATCCGCCGTCCGGCGGTGGCGGCGGCGGCGCGCCGTCGTCGAGCGGGGGCCCGAGCCGCGACTACCAGGGGCGGCCGATCACGTCCGTGCGCGACGACGACGCGGCCCGCGCGGAGCTGGCGGGCGAGCGGCTGGAGAGCGGGCCGACCCGGCACGTCTTCGACGCCAACGGCGTCTACGTGTACCGCTACGAGGACGAGACGGGCTGCCAGCAGGCTCACGGCACCTGGGCCGTGGCCGCGGCCTGGCGCTACAGCGAGCACGGCGGCGGGATCATCGCCCAGGTCCACATCGACCTGGGGCAGGGGCCGGCGGAGGCGCTGATCGAGCTGCCGAACGACTCCCCGGGGACGGGCTACCTCGACGGCCGGCCGCACACGCGCGACGCGGCGCTGGCCGGCGGCTGCGGCTGAGTCAGCTGCCCTTGGCGCGGCTCGGCGCCACGCGCGCCGGCTCGTCGGGCTGCTTGGGGTAGACGGGCGGCCACGGCGCGTCCATCAGGCCGCTCGCGCGGTCGCGCTCGTGCATCTCCAGGAACGGCTCGAGCGACTGCGGCGCGTCGTCGATCGCCGCCCACGGGTCGCCGCCGGCCTCGAGCCGCTCCGGCGCCGTCGCCAGCGTCAGCTCGTCGGGGTGGACCTCGTCGAGCTCCTCCCAGCGCAGCGGCATCGAGACCTGGCCGCCCGCGCGCGCCCGCGCGCACCACGCGCCGAAGACCGTCTTGTGCGGCGCGTTCTGGTTGTAGTCGACGAACACGCGCTCCCCGCGCTCCTCCTTCCACCACGCGTCGGTGATGACGTCGGGCCGCCGGCGAGCCAGCTCGCGCGCCACGGCCACCGCGGCGAAGCGCACCTGGTAGGAGTCCCAGCGCGGCTCGAGCCGGACGTAGACGTGCAGCCCGCGGTTGCCGGTCGTCTTCGGGAAGCCGGCGACGCCGACCTCGTCGAGCAGCCGCTTGAGCTCGGCCGCGGCGGCGCGCACGTGCGTGAAGTCGGTCCCGGGCTGCGGGTCGAGGTCCAGGCGCAGCTCGTCGGCGTGCGCCGGATCCTCGGTGCGGTACGGCCAGACGTGGAAGCCGAGGCAGCCGATGTTGACCGCCCACGCGACGTGCGCGAGGTCGGCGGCGACCAGCGCGCGCGACGGCGTGCCGTTGACCGTCTCGACCGTCGTCGTCTGCAGCCACTCGGGCGCGCTGTCCGGCACGCGCTTCTGGAAGAAGTTCGGACCGCCGACCCCGTTGGGGAAGCGCTGCATGAGCACCGGGCGCCCGCCCATCGCGCGCATGAGCGGCTCGCCGACGCGCAGGTAGTAGCGGACGAGGTCGAGCTTCGTCTCGCCGCTGCCCGGAAAGAACACCTTGCCGGGGCTCGAGATCGAGACGTCGCGCCCGTCGACCTCCAGTACCTGCGCATCGGCCACCCGCGGAACGTACCGCGTCCCGGCCTCAGCGCCCTCGGCGCCGGTTCTTGCGGTGAGCGTCCGCTTCGGTGAACTTGGCCGTGCGCCGCAGGTCGTCGTGCTCGGCGCGCTCGCGCAGCTCGGACAGCAGATCGAGCTCGTCGCGCAGCTCGTCGGGCATCGGCGCGGCGGCGAACGCCGCCTGCACCGACGCGCCGGCGGACATGAAGCGCGCCGACGCGGCGCCGGCGTCGCCGTGGCGCAGCGCGTCGGCCGCTTCGCGCTTGGCCCGCTGCACCTCCTGGAACGCCTTCTCGGTCACCACGGTGGGGTTCGGGATCCGCCCCGCCGCCTGGTCGCCGGGGACGACGTTGACGTAGACGGGCGCCGTCAGCGTGTGCGAGTCGAGGCTCGGCAGCTCCGTCCAGCGCAGCTCGAGCTCGCAGACCGGTGCCAGGCCGAGGCCGGGCATCGCCGGGACGGACAGCTCGAGCAGCAGCTTGCGCTCCTCGCCGGCGTGGAAGTCGCCCAGCTCGACCATCAGCCCGCCCTCGACCGGCTGCGCCGGGAGGTCGTTGTAGAGCGTGACCGTGTCGACGTCGGCGGTCGGCCGGACGACGAGCGACGCGGCCTGCGCGACGCGCTCGAGCAGCCCCTCGACCTCCTCGGCGACGAGCCGGCCGGCCGTGTCGGCGTCCTCGGCGAAGCCGGCGTTGCCGGCGCCGCCGCGGGCGATCGCGGCCAGCAGCGCCTCGTCGTAGTCGAGGCCGAGCCCGACCGTGGAGGTCGTGATGGCCTTGGCGCGCGCCTGCTCGGCGAGGCCGCCGAGCGCGCCGTGGTCGGTCACGCCGTGGTTGGCGTGCCCGTCGGAGAGCAGCAGCAGCGTGCCGCCGCCGTCGCCGGCGACGCGCGCCACCTCCTGCAGCCCGCGCAGGTAGCCGCCGGACAGGTTGGTCATGCCGCCCGGCCCGATGCTCGCGATCAGAGCGCGGACGGCCGCCTTGTCGGACAGCGGCCCGGCGGGGACGGCCACCTGCACCTCGTCGTCGAAGCAGACGAGGCCGAAGTTGTCCGTCGGGTCGAGGCGGACGACGAGCGCGTCGAGCGCCCGCAGCGCGGCGTCGAGCCGCTCGCCGGCCATCGAGCCGGAGCGGTCGAGCACGACCTGCACGGTGCTGGTCGCGCGCACGGCGGCGGCGTCGCCGGCGGGGGCGGTGAGCTCGAGCAGGACCGACACGCGATCCTCGGCCTCCACGGCCACCACGTCGACGTCGAGCTGGGTGTTCAGGCGCATCGGGTCTCTCCTCGCGTTCCGGGTTCGACCACGAGGTCGGGGCGGCGGACCCGTTCCTGACGGGGGGCGAGGTTCGGGTGCCCGGCGCCTAGGGACCTCGATGGACGAGACGACGTGCCTCGAGCAGGTGGCCGGCATCCTGGTGCGTGCCGGGCTGCCGTTCGCGACCCGCCCGGACGGCGGCGGCTACGCCGTCCCGCTCGGCGAGGAGATGGTGTTCGTCGAGGTCGAGCCGTCCGGCGAGGGATCGGTGCTCGTCCGCGTCGAGTGCCCCGTGCTCCAGGAGATCGACCCGGAAGGCCCGGGTGGCGCCGCGGCGCTGAACGTGGTGCACGAGCTCAACCTCGACCACTCGTTCGTGAAGTTCACCTTCGACTACGGCGCGCTCGTCGCCACGTACGAGCTGCTCGGCGACCACCTGCGCTCCGAGGAGCTGATGCACGCGATCTTCCGGGTCGGGGCGGCGTCCTGCATCGCCGCCGCGCTCGCCGAGGAGACGGGCGGCAAGCGCTACGCCGAGGTGGCGGCGGGCTGGGACGACGACTAGGGCCGGCAACGGCCGCACGCCAGCGCGCGCGGGAACGCGCGCCGCAGCTCGTCCGGGTCGGTCGCGCACCACTTCGGGGCGCTCGTGCGCGGGCGGCCGTCCCGCACCGGGCCGCGCAGGTACGAGCAGCTCAAACGGTGCAGGCGCGCGCCGCCGGGATCGCCGAGGTCGTCGTTGACGACGAAGCCGTCGGGGTGCGCCGCGCGCCACTCCTCGTAGGCCGCGTCGTCCCAGTAGAAGCAGGCCAGGCCCGGCGCGGACTCGCGCACCTCGGGCCCGCGCACGACGCGGAAGACGGCGCGCTCGGTCGCCACCCGCGACGAGCCGAAGCGCTCGCACAGCGCGGCGAGGTCGCCGCCCGTCCGCTCCCACTCGGCGCGCACGAGGGCGTCGGGGAACATCAGCGCGCCGGCGAAGCGGCTCGCCTCCTCCTCGATGTCCGGCACGTCCGGCCGCGGCGGCGGCTCGAGGGTCACGGCGTGCGAGCGGCAGAACACCCGGCCGTGCGGCGTGCGGTGCAGGACCCAGTGCCCGAGCTCGTGGCCGATCGTGAAGCGCCGCCGGCCGGGCGACGCCGCGGCCTCGTGCGCGTTGACCCAGATCTCCTCGGCGTCGACCACCAGCAGCCCCGACAGCGCCTCGCCGTCGGCCAGCGCCGGAGCGCCGGGGATCGCCGCCAGGTCGTCGGTCTCGCACACGTGCAGCCCGAAGTGCGAGTCGGCGACGTCCTCGACCGGGACGGGCAGCGAGCGGCCGTCCCACAGCCAGCGGGGCAGCTCGGCCAGGACCTCGGCGGCGCGCGACTCCGGCTCGCTCATCGTCCTGCGACCGTACCGGTCAGATCGGGCGGGCGGCGCACGACCTGCCGGAGCGTGACCGAGACGATCCACTTCCCGATCGAGGGCACGGCCATGGACGCCGCGTTCCTCGAGCTGACCCTGCGCGAGCGGCTGCTGCACGAGCGCGCGGGCTCGTGGGCGACGGACGCGACCGAGATCCCGCCGCTGGGCGAGGTCGTCGCGTCGCACCGCAGCGGCGCGCGGCGGATCGAGGTGATCCGCCGCGACGACGGTGCGCTGCGCGTGCAGCTCGACCGCGGCGGCTGGCTCCATCTCCTGCTCGCGTGCCCGACGCGGGAGGCGCTGGCCGAGCTCGCGGCGATCGTCCGCCACCAGATGCCAGTTCGGCCGCCCGCCGACGACGACGAGCGGCGCGTCACGGTCACCTTCTGGTCGAACGCGCAGCCCGAGCCGCTGCGCGCGTCGCGCCAGCTCGAGGTGGCCGGCTGGGACGCGGTCCGCGGCAACTACGCCGCGGCGACGGCGGAGCCGCTGGGCGAGCTGATGGCCGCCGAGCTGCCGCCCGGGCGCGGCCGGCTCGTGCTCTGGCACGGGGCGCCGGGGACGGGCAAGACCAACGCGCTGCGCGCGCTCGGCTGGGAGTGGCGCGAGCGGGCCGACCTGCACTACGTGACCGACCCCGAGGCGCTGCTGCGCGACCCGGCGTACCTCCAGCACGTGCTGCTCGACGGCGAGAGCCACACGGACCGCTGGCGGCTGATCGTGCTCGAGGACGCGACCGAGCTGCTCGAGCCCGAGGTGGCCGGGCAGGGGCTGGCGCGCCTGCTCAACCTGACCGACGGGCTGGTCGGCCAGGGACTGCGGGTGCTCATCCTGATCACCGGCAACGAGCCGCTCGAGCGGCTGCACCCGGCGGTCGCGCGGCCGGGCCGCTGCGCCGCCCGCGTCGAGTTCCGCGGCTTCGGCGCCGCCGAGGCGGCGGCCTGGCTGGCCGAGCGCGCCGGCGCGCCGGCGCGGGCGCAGCCGGGGACGCTGGCCGACCTGTACGCGCGCCTGGAGGGCGGCCGGCTCGAGCCGCCGCGCCGGCGCGTTGGCTTTGCGGCGTGAGCGGCTCGCGTCAGAATCGGCCGCCCGCGCCCGACTGACGTGCACAGATCATGGATGACGACTTCACTCCCCTGCCCGAGCACGAGCTCGGCCGCCGCAGCGACGACCAGCTCGTCGCGTACGTCCGTGCCGCCGCCGCGGCCGGCTCGAGCGGCGCGGTCGAGCTCGGGTTCGAGCTGCTCGTGCACGGGCACCGGCGGCGCCTGCGGGCGCTGATCGGCCGCGGCCTGCCCGCCGACCGCGTCGACGACCTCCTGCAGGAGACCTTCCTCGCGGCGTTCGACTCGATCGTGGCCGGCAAGCGGATCGACGCCTTCGCGCCGTGGATCAACAAGGTGGCGCGCAACACGCTCGCCGACTTCTGGCGCGGCCGCGAGGGCACCCAGCTCAAGCGCGACCGCGAGGCGGCGCCGCGCGACGACGAGGACGCGGCGCCGGCGCCCGGTCCGTCCGTCGAGGGCGACTTCGGCCTCGTCGAGGCGTGGGAGCTGATCGACGGGCTGCTCGCCCGGCGCTCGCCCGCCCACCGCGCGATCGTCGTCCTGTTCGTCTTTCAGAAGCGCTCCGCCCGCGAGGTCACCGACGCCACGGGCGAGAGCGCCGACAACGTCTACAAGGTCGCGCAGCGCTTCCGCGACGACCTGCATCGCCTGCTGCATGGCGAGCCCCCCGCCGACAACGAGCCCGGCTCCGGCCGGGAGGACAGGATGTAGTGATGCCGACCGTCGACGAGCTGTTCGAGCGCTTCCGAGCGGCGTACCGCGCGGGCGAGACAGCCGACCCGCGGCCGTTCCTCGACGAGCTGAGCGGCGCCGAGCGGCGCGAGCTGGCGGTGCTCGTCGACGCCTTCCTCGCCCACGCGCCGCGCGACCCCTACGACCCGGCCGCCTTCGCGGAGTTCCGCGGCGACCCCTGGACGGAGCGGCTACGCCGGCGCGTCGACGACCGCCTCGCGGAGTCCGAGGAGTCGTGGTCGACGCTGCTGCCTCGCGCGCGGACCGCCGCCCGACTCAAGCGCGCGACGGTGGTGTCGCGGCTGGCGGCCGCCCTCGGCGTCGGCGAGCGCGAGCAGAAGGTGGCCGGCTACTACCACCGCATGGAGACGGGGACGCTGCCGGCGCCGGGCGTCTCGACCCGCGTGCTCGAAGCGCTCAGCGACATCCTCGGCATCTCCGTCGAGCGCCTGCGCGCGGCCGGGCAGCGCGTCGCCCCGCCGCCACCCGCCTCGCCCGGGACGCTGTTCGCGCGCACGGCGGCGGCGCCGCCCGCGGCCGCGCCCGCTGCGCGCGCGGCGGCGCCGGAGGAGTGGGACGAGGTCGACGAGCTGTTCCGCGGCGGCGGGTGACCGCCGGGCGATCGCCTACGCCCGCGCCCGCTCGCCCCGCCACTCGCGCACCGCGCGCGCGTGCGCGCGGTCGCCCTCCGGCCCGGCGGGACGCTCGTCGAGGTCGCACAGGCGCTCGCCGAGCCCGTAGGCGATCACGGTGTCGCCGGCGCGCAGCTCGGTGTCGCCGCGGGGGACGGCGAGATAGCTGCCGTCCGGCCGCTGGACGCCGAGCACGACGACGCCCTCCCCGCGCAGGTCAGCGTCGGCGAGGGTGCGGCCGTCGAGCCACTCGCCGGGGTCGATGCCGAGCTCGATCACGACGTTGCCCTCCGCGAGGTGCAGCAGCGACTCGAAGTCGCGCACCTCGATGTCGGTGAAGCGGCGCAGGCCCCACTCGATCGGTCGCTGGAGGAAGCGGTCGACGCGCCGGCTGCGGGCCAGCACCACGAGCGCCGCGAGCCCGCCGACCAGGATCGCGAGCTTCAGGCCGTTGCGGCCGTCGTCGCCGGCGAAGGAGAGCATCACGCCGCCGAGCACGGTGACCACGCCGGCGCCGCCGACCAGCATCAGGGCCATCACGATCCGCCGCCGCACGGGATGGCCGACGACCGATTCGGCCTCGGCCGTGGTGAAGCCGACGCCGGTCAGCGCCGAGCGCGCCTGGAAGCGCGCCTGCTCGCGCGACATGCCGGTGAGCACGAGCGCCATCGTCGCGATGCGCGTGATCAGCAGCGACAGCAGGACGACGACGAGGATCGAAGCGAGGGCGACCACGAGCGAAATTTGCCCGCACTCCCTTGCCCGCAACCCTCCGGATGGAAGATCGTTGACGGCGACCATGATGCGTCTCGCCGCGACCGCCGCCCTGCTCGCCCTCGCCGCTCCCGCCTCCGCCGAAGCCGCGGCGTGGAACGCCACCACCCTCGGCAACGGCCCGTGGTTCGGCACGGCGGTCGAGATCGACGCCTCCGGTACCGCGCTGATCGCCGGGAGCGGGAGCTTCCGCGCGCCGCGTCTCTGGCTGCGGCCCGACGACGGCGCGCCCGCGCCGCTGGCCGCGCCCGCCGGCCTCGAGGGGTACGTCCACGACCTGGCGCTCAACCGGCGCGGCACCGCCGTGGTCGCGGCGGCCGGGCAGCGCCCGCATCCGCTGAAGGTCTCCCTGCGCGAGCCGGGCGGCGAGTTCGGCCCGCCCGCCGAGCTGTCGAACCCGGACGGGATGGTGCAGGCCGTCCAGGTCGCCGTGGGCGACGACGGCACCGCCGCGGTCGTCTGGCGCTCGTTCGGCGAGGGCGGCGAGACCGACCACGTCCGCGCGGCGGTGCGGCCGGCCGGCGGCGCCTTCTCCGCGCCCGTCGAGATCGCCGCGTCCAGCTCCCCCGCGCAGTTCGGCGGTCCGCCGCAGGTGGCGGTCGGTCCCGACGGCCGGGTCGAGGTCTTCTTCAGCCGCGACCGCCGGATCCAGCGCGCCCTCCGGCCTGCGGGCGCGAGCGCGTTCCAGCCGCCGCAGACCATCCGCACGACCAGCCGCGACAACCGCGTCCGCGACCTCGCGCTC
>DATLGB010000105.1:0-17887 GCA_035540675.1 Solirubrobacteraceae bacterium
GGACAGGAACGGGCTCTTGAGCAGGTCGTTGAGCGTCGCGGTCGCGGAGCCGTCCGGGTGGGCCTTGATGACGACCTGCGGGGTCCACTGGGGGAACTCGCTGGGCAGGAAGCCCGAGATCTCGTTGAACACGGCCTTGACCATGTCCTTGGCGATGACGCCCGCGCTGGCGCTGGTCACCTTCTGGGCCTGGACGTCCGACAGGAAGCTCACGGAGGCCGTGTCGCGGAAGCTCTTGAGCTTCTTGTCGAGCAGATCGATGACGTCCTGCTTGAGCTTCTTGCCGAGGCGGTCGCCGAGCAGCTTGGGCAGGCGGTCGAGCTTCTTCTCGAGGTACTCCTGCAGCGTGTAGGAGCACTTCGCGAAGGCGTCCTGGATCAGGTACTCGAGCTTGTTCGACGCGCCGTCCTTCGTCAGGCCCTTCTTGATGAGCTTCTCGACGCGGCTGGTCATCGGCTTCGTGAGCTTGCCGAGGGCGCCGCTCTTGGTGAGCAGCGTCAGGTAGTCGAAGTGGATGACGAACTCGCCGGTGATCGTCGCGGTGTCACCGACGTGGATCGCGGAGGACTGCTCGAAGTCGTACTCCATCGTGAAGCCGAGCAGTTCCAGCGCGAACGTGTCCGCGCCCCAATCGATGTCGCCGTGGTGGTCGGCGCGCGTGATCTTGGCGATCTTGCCCGTGTAGCAGTAGGTCGCGGCCGGCGTGAACTTGAACAGCTCGGCGTCGGGAGCGAGCGGGAGCGGGACGCGCGCGGTGTAGATCGGCGCCAGCGTCTTGCCGCCCTTGGTGCCGGGCCCGCAGCCGTCGGACTCGGTGTCGCCCTTGACGCCGTCGCACGAGGCGTCGGCCGGCCAATCGGTCTTGCCGTCGCTGTCGTCGTCGGCGCCGTTGTCGCACTCGTTCTCGCCGAGCTCGCTCGGGTCGTCGGGTCCGGTGCAGCCAGGGTCGGCGAGGTCCACGAGGCCGTCGCGGTCGTTGTTGATCGCGTCCTGGCAGCCGTTGACCTCGCAGGCGTCGCCCTCGCCGTCGCCGTCGCTGTCGAGCTGGTCGGGGTTCGGGACCGACCGGCAGTTGTCGTAGATGTCCGGCACGCCGTCCTTGTCCTCGTCGGGCAGCTTCGGCGAGGCCTGCACGATCGAGTGGAACATCACGTTGCGCCCGTCGACGATGGCGGAGACGCCGAACCACTTGTCGTCGAAGTCGTCCTCGCTGCCGGGCGTGGTGATGCTGGTCTGCGTGGTCTCGGCGACGAACGCACGCGGGAACGGCGAGGTGGGGAAGACGCCCGGCAGGGGAGCGGGCACGGCGAACACCTGGTACTTCGTCGCGCCGGGGATCGCCGGCCACGTGAGCTTGCCGTTGCCGCCGTCGAGGACGCGCCGCGGGCGCGGCGACACGGAGCTGATGGCGGCGCCCTTCTTGGCGTCGCCGCCCATCCTGGAGATGATCGACTCGGAGACGTCGAGCGTCCCCTCCTTCTCCGCGACCAGGATGTACTCGCTCCAGAACGTGTCGCCCGGCTTGATCTCGGCCGTGGTGGAGGTCAGCTCCTGGCGCGGCTGGTAGATCCAGCCCGCGTTGGGCTGGCCGAGCTCGACCGACGCGTTGTACACCGGCGCGGCGTCGCCGCCGGTGGCGTTGCGCAGGCCGACCATCAGGCGGTAGGGGTGGAAGGCCTTGGTCGAGCTGTCGGCCTGCACGACGACCTGCAGGGCGTCGGCGCCCCACACCTTCAGCGGCTTCGCGGCCTTGCCGCTCAGCGCGAACGGCTTGTCGAAGGGCTGCACCCGGCCCTGGTAGCGGGCGACGATCGGGTATTCGCCGGGCGTGTCGCCGCGCACGATCCACTGGACGGAGCGCGTCTGGCCGCCCGGGATGTCCGGCATGTCGACCGTCGCCTTCTGCTCGTCGCCCGTCGGAGCCAGGCTCAGCCCGTCGGGGATGTCCAGGCTGGCCTTGCCGCCGGTGAACTTGAACGGGGCGCTGGCCAGGTTCGTGACCGCCATCCCCACGGAGTAGAACTCCTTGAGCATCCCGGCCTTGCCCGGGATCGTGAGCCAGAAGATCGTCGGCTCGTCCTCGACGATCTGCGGGATCGCCACGACCGTGACGTCGTCGTAGCCGGTCCCGACGCAGCTGCCGTCACTCCCGCAGGCCCAGCCCGAGCCTCCGCCGCCGCCGCCGATGACGCGCGGTCCGCTCGGGCCGACCGCGATGTGGCCGTCGAACGGCGGCTTGTCCTTGCAGGTCGCGCCCGGCTCGTAGAAGCAGAGGTTGATCGTGAACGAGAAGACGGTCTGGTTGTCCGGGTCGTCAGGGTCGATGCCCGCGGCGATGATCTCGTCCCTCGTCAGCCGCTTGTGCTCGACGTCCACCGTTCCGAGCGCGCCCGACTGCAGCGTGAGCGTGGCCTCGCCGGTTCCGTCGGCCTGCGAGGCCTGTGCGGTGGCCGGCAGGAAGCCGGTGCGGATGGCGTACACCGAGTGCTTGCCATCTGGGAGCCCCCACAGCGTCGCCTTGCCGTCGGCGCCGGTGGCGGCGCGGAAGTTCTTGCCCGAGCTGTCGATGACGACGACCTCGGCGCCGCTCAGCACGGCGCCGCCCGCCGCCTTGACGGTCACCTTGAGGCCCTCGGGCGGCTTCGGCAGCACCGTGACCTTCACGTCGTCGGTCTTCGTCTCCGAGCCGCGCCTGACGGTCAGGGTCGCCGTGTAGGTGCCCTTCGTGGCGAACGTGCGCGTGGTCCGGGGCGTCGTGGCCGTCCCGCCGTCGCTGAACGACCACGCGTAGGAGTCGATGGCATCGGCCGGCCGCGACGCGGAGCCGTCGAACACGGCCGGCTCGCCCTCGACGACGACCACGTCGTCGCCGGCACGTGCCTCGAGCGGGATCTTCGCGAAGGTGGCGGTGACGGCGGAGGCTGCCTGCATCGTGATCTGGCAGGGCCCGTTGCCGACGCAGCCCGAGCCGGTCCAGCCCGTGAAGGTGGAGCCGGGGTCGGGAAAGGCCGAGAGCGCGACCTCCTCGTTCTTCGCGAACGGCGCGCTGCAGGTGCCCGGGCAGAAGATCCCGCTGGGCAGGCTGATCACGCTGCCGGCGCCGTCGCCGGCCGTGCTGACGGTCAGGGTGAGCTCGCGGCGGGTGTTGGCGACGGTGCAGACGACGTCCTCGCCCGACCCGACGGGCACCGACAGGCTGCGGCCGTCGGCCACCGAGGCCACGACCGCGCCCGTGCCGTTGGCGTCCCGGCAGGAGATCGCCGTCGCGTAGTCCTCGAGCGCCGTCGCGCCGTGCCGGCCCTCGGCGACCGTGTGCTGGCCGGCGCTGACCGTGCGCGGCCCGGTGGTGCCGCCGCCCGTGATCCCGTCCGCGCGCACCGCGCCGTCGATGAGCAGGTCGAAGCGGCCCGGGTCGTTGCTGGGCGACAGGACCTTCTTGACCTCGAGCTTGCCCTGCGGCGTGCCCGCCTCCCACGTCTTCGCGGCTGTGTCCTGCGGCTCGCCGGAGTTCCTGACGTTGTTCTTGTCGGTGTCGGCGTAGGCGGTCACCGTGTCGATGCCGGCCGCGGCGCCCGTCCAGCAGTGGCGTGCCGTACCGGTGGACTGGGTGGTCACCGAGGCGGTGCCCGGGTTGGCGCCGGTGACGGCGAAGCGCACGACGCGGTTGCCCTGCAGGCGGTCCAGCGCGTCGCGCACGGTGGCGGTGACGCAGCGCTCGACACCCACGGTCGAGGACTCCGTCTTGGGCGACAGCGCGAGCGACGTCGGCGGGTCGCTGGTCCACAGCGCCGTGGCCGTGGCCGCCGGCTCGGCGGCATCCTTGACGTTGTCGTCGTCGACGTCGGCGTAGGCGGTGATCGTGTCGGTGCCCTCGAAGCCGCCGGCCAGGGTGAAGACCGACCTGCCGGCGGACGTGGTGGTGCCCGAGCCGGTCGCCGCGTTGGGCCCGGTCACGGTGAAGCGGACGCGTACGTCGCCGATTGCCTTGCCGCCATCGGTCACGGTGGCGGTCAGCGCGAGCTCGGAGCCGAGCGGGTTGGTGCTGTCTGCCGGTGTGAGCGTGAGGGTGTCCGGCGGCTGCGAGAGGCGCAGCAGCGTGGCGCTGGCGGTGGGCTCGCCCGTGTCCTTGACCCCGTCGCCGTCCGTATCCGCGTGCGCGGTGATGGTGTCGGTGCCCGCGTTCGCCCCGGTCGTGCAGTACTGGGCCTCGCCGCTCGAACCCGAAGTCGACTCGCCCGTGGCCGGGTTCGGGCCGGTGACGGCGAACCGGACCGGCCAGCCGGGTGAGCCGGCGCCGGTGCCGTCCTTGACCACCGCGGTGAGGCAGTGCTGGGCGCCCGTGAGCTTCGTCGCGGAGGCGGGCGCGACCGTCAGGGAGGCCGGCAGGTCGGAGCGCTGCCAGACGACCTCTGCGGTCGCCGCGCCCTCGTTGGCGTCGCGGCTGCCGTTGTCGTTGGTATCGGCGAACGCCTCGTAGGTGAGCGTCGCCGCCGAGCTGGAGGTGACCTCGCAGATGACCTTGCCCGCGGCGTCGCTGAGCGTGGTCGGGCAGGCCGGGTAGAAGAAGCCCTGGCGGCGGAACGGGACCCGCACGCCCTCCACCGGCATGCCTCCGACGGTGACCGTGGCGGTCAGCGTGTGCGTGGTGCCGATGCCGGCGGTCGCGGTGGCGGGCGACAGCACGACCTGCGGCTCGGCGCTCAGCCACCGGCGCGTCACCGACTGCGTCGGCTCGCCGTCGTCCCTGGCGCCGTCCTCGTCGGAGTCGGCATGCGCAGTGACGGTGTCGGCGCCGGCGTTGGTGGCCGTGTAGCAGAAGGTCGAGTCGCCGTACGGCGTCCCGCGCACGGCGGTCGGTGCGATCTGCGCGTTGGCGCCGGTGACCGAGAAGCGGACCAGCCGCTCGCCGGCGGGCGCGAAGTCCGCGTCGCGGACGTAGGCGGTCACGCAGCGCTCGGCGCCCACCACGGCGGCTCCGGCGGTCCTGGGTTCGACCTCCACGGACGCCGGGGGCTTCGAGACCCACTTGCGCTGCGCCGTGGCGAAGGCCTCGCCGGCGTCGAAGCGGCCGTCGCGGTCGGCGTCGACGTACGCGCGCAGGGTCTCGGTGTGGGCGTAGTAGGCGTTGTAGGTGCAGGCGGCGGTGCCGGCCGGGCCGGTGGTCTTCACGCGGCCGGAGGGCGCACAGCTCAGGGAGTGCTGCTCCGGGCCCGCCGTGCGCTCGAAGGTCACCTCGACGTCCCGCACCGGGCTGCCGTCGCTGGTGACGGTCGCGGTGGCTGTGTGCGCGGTCCGAACCACGCCCTCCGACGTCGCGGGCGTGAGCGACACCGCGAGCGCGCTGCCGAGCCAGGTTTTGGTCGCGGCGGCCTCCGGCTCGCCCGGATCCTTGACGCCGTCCTCGTCGCTGTCGGCGTAGGCGGTGATCGTGTCCTGGCCGGGCGCCGCGCCGGTGTAGCAGAAGTCGGCCTCGCCGGCGAAGTCGGTCTCGATCGTCTCCGCGGCGACCGCGTTGACGCCGGAGACCGAGAAGCGGACGAGGCGCTCGCCGGTGGGCTGCTCGAAGCTGTCGGTGACCGTGGCCGTCACACACGACAGGCGGTTGATCTCGACGCTCTCGCTGGCCGGGTCGAGCACCAGGCTCGTGGGCGGCCGTGACTTCCAGGTGCGCGTCGTCTCCGCCTTCGGCTCTCCCACGTCCCACCAGTAGTTGCCGTTGGTGTTGGCGACGGCGCTGAGCGTCTGCGTGGTCGCGTAGGACTCGGTGAAGGCGCACTCCGCCTTCCCGTCGGCGTCGGTGTGCACCGGGTTGTCGCCCTCGCACCAGAGGCGCCAGCCGGACTCGAAGAACAGGACCTCCACTCCGGAGATCGGCGCTCCGCCCGCGTCGGTGACCGTCGCGGTCAGCGTGAAGGGCTCGTCCACCTCGCCGGTCGTGTCGGTCGGGCTGATCGTGATGGCCGGCTGCGCGGCCAGCCACCGGCGGGTGGCGGTCGCCTGCGGCTCGTCGCCGTCCTGGACGCCGTCCTCGTCGCTGTCGACGTAGACGGTGATCGTGTCCGTGCCGGCGTTCGTCCCCGTGTAGCAGGCCTGCGCGTAGCCGCTCGAGTCCGTGACGCTGTGGCGCGCGGGCGCCGGATTGGCGCCCGTGACCGTGTAGCGCACGATCCGATCGGCGGTCGGGGCGCCGTCAGCGTCCTCGGCATGAATCGTGTTGCACCGCTCGATGCCGCTCAGCATCGTCTCGGCGGGCGGCGTGATCGAGACCGCCGCCGGCGGCTGCGAGCGCCAGCGCACGCTCGCGGTTCCCGACGCCTCCCCGGGATCGAGAGCGCGGTCCGCGTCAGCGTCGTGGAAGGCGGTGTACTGCTGCGTGCCGCCGTAGTGCCTGGTCACCACGCAGGCCGCCTTGCCGGCGGCATCCGTCGTGACGACGTTGCCGTACGTGGGGAGGTTCTGGCAGTGGATGAAGCCGCCGTCCCTGAACACGATCTCGCGTCCGGCCAGCGGAGCCCCGTCGTCGGTGAGGGTGGCCGTCAGCGTGTGGGGCTCGCCGACCGTCTTGACGGCGGCACTCGGGCTCAGGCTCAGCGACGCGGCGGCCTGCGCCGTCGCCGGCGCGACCCCTATTGCGACCAGTGCCAGCACTCCAACCGCCCACCGCCAGATGCGTCCCATGAGCAGACAACGCACCGGTCCCCGGTGTTCTGCCGAGCCCGGTGTGCGAATCGGTCGCCCGGCGGAGCCGGCGTTCTCAGCCGCGGGTCAGCGGCAGGCGCGGCGCGCGCGTACCAGCGCGACCTTGCGCTTCTTGACGAGCCGCTTGGCGCGAACCCGCGCGCTCCGGCCGCGCGCCCGCTTGAGCGCCCGCTTCGCCCTGGTGACCGCCCGCCGGGCCTTCTTGACCTTCGCGCAGGTCGCCGGGGCCGCGTCGCCCGATGAACCGGGGGAACCGCCCGAGGGCGAGCTGCCGCCGCGGGAGGGAGCGCCCGAGCCGGTGGAGGACGAGCCGCCGGAACCCTCGCCGGTGACGCTCGCAGGCGACGCCGGCGCCGCCGGTGTGGTGCCGAGGAACTCCCGTAGCCGCACGAGCGCAGCCGGCGCGTCGACGAGGCCGTGGCCCTTGTCCGCCGACGTGCGCCCGCCGCGCGGGTCGTCCTCGTAGGGCAGGCCGGCCGTGAAGGGATGGGCGGTCTCGATGATCGCCTGCTCGACCTGCGCGGGCGTCGCGGACGGCTCGGCCTGGAACAGAGCGGCGACGATGCCGGTGACGTGCGGCGCGGCCATCGAGGTCCCGGAGATCGTCCCGAAGGTCAGCAGGTCGCTGGAGGCGGGGCCGTTCTCGTGCGCCGAGCAGATGACGAGCCAGGCGCGGCAGGACGAGGTGATGCGCGTGCCGGGCGCCGAGACGTCGGGGTAGGTCGAGCGCTCCCCGACCTTGCCGCGCGAGCTCGAGTTGCTGAGCTTGCCGTCACGGGCGCCGCTGTCGGCGTCGTCGTAGTTGGCGACCATGAGGATTCCGCCCAGCGGATCCTGGCCCGGCGGGTTCGTCCGCACCTGCGAGCCGTCGCCGCCGTCGTTGCCGGCCGCCCACACCGTGGCCACGCCGGCCTTGAGCAGCTCGCGCTGGATGCGGACGGTCGCGGACTCGGGGTTGAACGTCCCGCCGCCGCCCGGGCCCCACGAGTGGTTGACGACGCGGATCGGCGGGCAGGCGGCCCGATCGGCGCCGGCGCCGCACGGTGCCGCGTGATGGCGCAGCACCCACTCCTGCGCGGACAGGTTGAGCGCCATGGAGATGACCTGGCCGCCCGAGATCGACACGACCGCGGCGCCCGGCCCGGAGCCACGCAGCCCCCGGCCGCTGAGGGTCTGGGTCGGCCGCCCGGCGACGATGCCCGCGACGTGCGTGCCGTGACCGCCGGTGGACATCGTGTCCGTGTCGTTGCGCGGGCCCCCGTCGACGTAGCACCCCTCGCCGGGCAGGGTGATCCCGAAGCACACGACCTTGAGGTTGCGCACCACCGCGCTGCCCGAGCCCGTCGAGAAGAACGGATGACTGCCGTCGACGCCCGTGTCGACGACCGCCGCGCTCACGCCACGGCCGTCCACCGGCCGGCCGGCCGCATCGGTGAAGGTGGCGAGGCTCGCCGCGCGCGTGGCCTGCGTCGCCGTGTCGAGCATCGGCACGAGCGGGCGGTCGAGCTCGAGAAACCGGATCCCGCGCGCGCGGCGCAGCCCGCGCACCCCGCGCCGGTCGCCGCGAACGAGCACCGTGTCGATCGACGTCCACGCTCCCAGCGCGGTGAAGCCGCGCGCAGCGGCGGCCTCACGGACGCGCGCCACCGACGTCCCGCGCACGAACAGCCGGATCGCTCCGGACGGCTTCGCGGCGAGCTCACCCGTCAGCTCGGGGTGCTGCCGGGCGGCCGCTCCGGCGGCGGAGGGTGCGGCGCAGGCGAGGGCTGCGAGCACGAGAAAGAGGGTCGAGACGGCGCGGCCGGGCATCCCCCCAGAATAGGGACGATCCCGCCGCTTTGGGGGCTCGACGGAAGGCGCCGAGGCGAGCGGAGCGGGGCGGCGGCGGTCGCCGCAAGTGGCGAGAACTCCTTGCATCTCAAGGAAAAAACGCCACTTGGGCGGCAGCGTCGGAAGCGACCTCGCCGACGCGCCTGGCGCGACGGCGGCTAGGCATCCCACAGCCGCTCGCGCAGCCCCGACGCCCGCGCCACCGGGCGCACGACCGCCTCGCGCACCGCGTCCTCGGTCCCCACGACCACGAGCCGGTCCTTCGCGCGCGTGACCGCCGTGTAGAGCAGCTCGCGGGTGAGGACGCGCGAGGTCGGCGGCGGGAGCAGGACGGCGGCGGCCTCGAACTGCGAGCCCTGCGCCTTGTGGATCGTCATGGCGTAGACGGTGTCGATCGCCGACAGGCGCGTCGGGCGGAAGCGCACGATCTCGTTGTCGCGGCGGAACGCGGCGGAGAGGCCGTCGGCGTCGGCGACGACCACGCCGGTGTCGCCGTTGAAGAGGCCGAGCGAGTAGTCGTTCTCCGTGACGAGCAGCGGGCGGCCGGCGTACCAGCCGCCCTCGGTGGCGAGCCACGACTCGATGCGACCCATCCAGGTGGCGGCGCCGTGGGGGCCGCGGCGGTGCGCGCACAGCAGCCGGAACGAGCCGAGCGCGTCGAGCGCGGCACCGGCGTTGCCCGCCGCGGCGGCGGCGATGACCGCGCGGCCGGCGGCGATCGCGGGCCGGCGCACGGCGTCGAGCGCCGCGTCGTCCTCGGCGGCGTCGGCGTCGACCCACGCCACGTCGTCGGCGCCGGAGCGCAGGATCTCCACGACGCGGTCCGGGTCGCCGGCGCGGATCGCGACCGCGAGGTCGGCGATGGTGCCCTTGAAGCGGAACTCCTCGTCGAGGACGGTGATCTCCGGGCGGCTGCCGTCGCCGACGATGTCGCCCAGCACGGCGCCCGCCTCGACCGAGGCGAGCTGGCCCGGGTCGCCGACCAGGACCAGGCGCGCGTCCGGGCGGACGGCTTCGACGAGCCGGGCCATCATCGACAGGGAGACCATCGAGGTCTCGTCGACGATCACGACGTCGTGGGGGAGGCGGTTGTCGCGGTGGTGGCGGAAGCGGGAGTTGCTGCCCGGCCGGCGGCCGAGCAGGCGGTGCAGCGTCGAGGCGCTCACCTCCAGGCCGGGCGCGTGCTCGTTGACCGCCTCGGCCAGCCGCGCGGCGGCCTTGCCGGTCGGGGCGGCCAGGGCGACGAGCGGGCGCGGGTCGCCGCTGCGCTCGAAGAGCAGCTTGAGCAGCCTGGCGACGGTGGTGGTCTTGCCGGTGCCGGGGCCGCCGGCGATGACGGAGAAGCGCCGGCGCAGCGCGTTGCCCACCGCGCGCATCTGGGCGTCGGCCCCATCCACCTCGACGTCGACCGGCGGCGCCGCCATCAGGCGCCGCAGGTCGTCGGCGACGCGCTGCTCCTCGCACCAGTAGCGGTCGAGGTACAGCCGCGTCCCCTCCAGCCGCAGCGGCGCCGGGTCGCGCGCCACGAGCGGGCTGGCCGCGACGGCGGCCACCCACGCGCCGGCGTCCGGCCACGGCAGCGCGTCCAGGTCGGGCGGCTCCTCGAGGTCCGACGTCGCCTGCTCGCGGATCGTCGCCAGGTCGACCAGCACGTGCCCCAGCCGCGGGCCGCGCACGGCGAAGGCGGCGGCGAGCAGCACGAGCTCGTCCTCGACGTCGCAGACGCGGACGAGCCGTGACGCGACGTGGACGTCCGCGGCGGCGAGCACGCCCGCGCGGTTGAACGCCGCCAGCACGCCCGGCGCTCCCTGCGCGAAGCGCGCGTCGAACGGATCCAGCGCGACGTCGCTCACGGCGCACCGTCCATGACATCCGACAGCGCCTGGACCGTGGCCGCCGCCGGCTGCCAGCGGAACACGCCGCAGGGCGTCCCGTCGACCGCCGGCGTGTCGGCGCCCGCCATCCCGCGCACGAACAGGTACAGCGCGCCGCCGAGGTGCTGCGCCGGGTCGTAGCCGGCCAGCCGCCAGCGCAGGTAGCGGTGCAGCGCGACCGTGTAGAGCAGCGCCTGCAGCGGATAGTGCCGCCGCTCCATCTCGCGCGCGAGCTCGGCCGGGCGGTGGTGCCAGAGCGTGAGCGGCTCGTCGCCGGGGGCGAGCCAGTTCGTCTTGTAGTCGGCGACGAAGAAGCGCCCGCCGTGGCGCAGCACGAGGTCGATCGAGCCGTTGAGGTAGCCGCGCACCGCATGGCGCAGCCCGGGCTCGGCCAGCCGCTCGGCGTAGCCGGCCAGCGTCGGGTCGCCGCGCAGCACCTCCGCGACCGCGGCCAGCCGCACGACTCCCGCCGGCCGGTCGCCGCCGGCCAGCGGCAGCTCGAACGCGAGCTCGTCGAGCCGGTCGCCGCGGCCGACGTCGCGCAGGCGGCAGCCGATGCCGAGCGGCGTCTCGATCGCCGCCGCCAGCCCCTCGACCACCTGCGCGCGGTCGCCGACGTCGAGCGTCCGCCACGCCAGCGCCTCGTCCACCCGCGCGGCGACCTCGGCGCGCAGGTCCGCGGCCGCGAAGTCGGTCGTCTCGAAGACGCGGTGCACCAGCGTCCCGATCTCGAGCCCGACCGGCATGCCGGCCAGCAGCGACGGCATCGCGAACGTCAGGTCCGGCGGCTCGTCCGACGCCACCGCCGACGGCTCGCCGGGCTCGTCGACCACCACCGGCTCCTCCGGCTCGCTGCCCACCCGCGCGTCGTGCGTGCCGGCGGACAGGTCGCTGTAGGACGTGCGCCGCCACAGCCAGTCGACCTCGCGGTCCCAGACGGCGGCGCCGAGGTCCTCGAGCGCCGGCAGCGGCGGCGACCACGACGGCGGCGGCCCCAGCCGCGCCTCCTCCACCGCCAGGCAGCCCGGCGCCCGCGCCGCGATCTCGCGGAAGCGCGCGAGCGCCGCGGCGTCGTCGGGGACCCCCCCGCCCTCCGGTGGGACGGCGCCGCCGTCGCGCGCCGCGAAGACGAGCCGCCCGAGCGCCGAGTCCTTGGCGTCGCGGCTCGGCACCCACCACGTCACCGCCTGGTGCTTGGCGCGCGTCAGCGCCACGTAGGCCAGCCGCAGGTCCTCGCCGCGCGTCTCGTCGCGGTGCAGCCGCCAGCGGCCGGCGTCGCCGCTCAGCTCGACCTTGCGCCGGAAGTCGTCGTCGGGGTCGTGGAAGTCGACCGGCTCGCCCTGCTTGGTGATCCGGCTCGGGTCCCACAGCTCGGGGCAGTAGACGATCGGGAACTCCAGCCCCTTGGCGCGGTAGATCGTCAGCACCTGGACGGCGTCGGCGTCGGACTCCAGGCGCCGCGTGCGCTCGTCGGCCTGATCCTGCTTGGCCTCGTTGACGCGGCGGCCCAGCCAGACCGTCAGCGCGGACACTCCGAGCTGCTCGGCGCTGCCGGCGGCGTGCAGCAGCTCGCCGACGTGGCGCAGGTCGGTCAGCCGGCGCTCGCCGTCGTGCATCGACAGCACCCGCTCCGGCAGCCCCTCGCCGAGCGTGATCGCCTCCACCAGCGCCGCGACCCCGCGCAGGCGCAGCACGCGCGCCCAGTCGTGCAGGCGGCGGTAGACGTCCTCCCACTCGGCGTCGGACGCGCGGGCGACCCGCTCGGCCGGCCAACCGATGAAGCAGGTCAGCGCCGCCGACCGCGCCCGGCGCTGGAGCGTCGGGCGCTCGAGCGCGCGCATCAGCCGCAGCCACTCGCCGGCCGCGGGCGTGCCGAAGACGCTGCCGGCGCCGCTGATGACCGCCGGCACGCGCGCCTCGGCCAGCGCCTGCTGGACGAGCGTCGCCATGTGGTGGCGGCGCACGAGCACGGCGATGTCGTGCGGCTCGACCGGGCGCCCGTCGATCTTCGCGCCCGAGTCGAGCAGCCGCACGATGTCCTGCGCGAGGTCGTCGGCGACGAAGTCGCGGCCCTCGCCGACCCGGATGCACCCGCCCTGGGTGAGATGAAAGCGCGGCTCGCGGCGCACGACGCGCACGCGCAGCGGCGCGCCGCCGTCGAGGCGCGGCTCGCGGTGGTGCGCGCGCACGCGGCGGTAGCGGATCCCCGCGTGGCCGAGCTGGGCGTCGTCGAACAGCGCGTCGAAGGCGTCCAGCAGCGGCTGGTCGCTGCGCCAGTTGACGCCGAGCGTCGGCGGGTCGGCGCCCGCCGCCGCGCGCAGATAGGCGTAGACGTCTGCGCCGCGGAACGCGTAGATCGCCTGCTTGGGGTCGCCGATCAGCACCAGCGTCGCGCTCCCGCGGCCGAAGGCGCGCTCGACGATCTCCCACTGCACCGGGTCGGTGTCCTGGAACTCGTCGACGAGCACGACCGGCCAGCGCTTGCGCAGCCGCTCGGCCACCTCGTCGCCGTCCTCGCCGCACAGCGTCGCGCGCAGGCTGGTCAGCAGATCGTCGAAGGTCAGCACGGACAGGCCGCGCTTGCGGCGGTCGAACACCTTGCGCGCGGCCTTCGCGAACACGGTGGCTTCGCCGTCCGGCGGCTCGAGGTCGGCGATCGGGTTGCCGATCGCGGCGCCCGCCACCCTGCGCGCCTCGGGCGGCTTGAGCGGCGGCGGCGTGTCGTTGAGCGCGTAGCGGGCGTAGAGGTCGTCGACCACCTGGGCGATGAGGTCGCGCGGCTCCTCGACGAACGTGTACCGGCGGTCGACGTCGCCGGCGATGCCGAGGCCGCCGAGCACCTCGCCGCAGAACTCGTGGATGGTGGCGATGGTCGCGCCGTCGAAGCTCTCGATCGCCTGCGAGAGCCGCGCGCGGGCGGCGGCGGCGTCGCCCGCGGCCAGGTAGCGCACGATCGCGTCCTCGCTCGACTCGGGGTCGGCCAGCTCGCGCTCGACCGAGACCAGCCGCGCGCGCACGCGCTCGCGCAGCTCGGAGGTCGCCATGCGCGTGAAGGTGACGAGCAGCAGCTGGTCGATGCACGCGAGGCCCTCGCCGATGTAGCGCGCCGCCAGCGAGGCGATCGTGTAGGTCTTGCCCGTCCCGGCGCTGGCCTCGAGCACCGTCACGCCGGTCGGCAGCGGCCCGCAGGGGTCGAACTCGACGGTCATCCGCCCGTCTCCACGTCGAGCAGCGGCGTCCACAGGCGCCGGGCAAGATCGCCGAAGCGCGGATCGCTGTTGACGTCCAGGAACGGGACGCGGCCGCCGAGCACCAGCTCGTGCTCGGGCTCTGAGTCCTCGCGGTCGAAGTCCCAGTCGGACTCCCACTCCTTGCGCGCGTCGAGGCCGGCCGCGTGCGCGGCGCTCGTCTTGCAGTAGATGGGCAGCGGCTCGCGCAGCCCGGCGTCGAACAGGTCGACGAGGTCGGCCAGGCGCTCCATCGCGGCGTTCGGCTGGATGCGGGGCAGGCACGCGACGCCCACGCCCTGCTTGCCGCGGCGCCCGATGACCAGCGACGTGAACTCCCGCTGCGGGTGCGAGACGGACAGCGCCAGCAGCCGCACCCACGCCGCCAGCCGGTGCTTGGGCGCGAGCTGCGAGTAGACGACCGTGCGGATCGTGTCGCCGACGACGCCGGGGACGCTGCCGCTGAGCGTGCGGCCGTCCGGCAGCACCGCGCGGACCTCGACCGACTCGGCGTGCCCGTCCGGCAGCCGCTGCGCGACCTCGGCGGCGATCGCGTCGACCACCGGATCGATCTCGACGACGATCGGCCTGCCGAGATGGGCGGGCGGCAGCGTCCCGCGCGCGATCTCGGCCAGCAGCGCCGTGCGCCGCTCGACGCCCTTCAGGCGCGCCTGCAGCAGCCGGTCGCCGACGCCCCACTTCTGCAGCGAGTCGAGCTCGATCGGGAGGTCGTCGGCGATCTCGTCCTCGCTCGCGCTGAGCGCGATCTCCAGGCGCTGGCGCAGGAAGGCCTTGACCGGGTGCGAGACGAACGCGACGAGGTCCTCGAGCTCGACGACCCGGCCGGTGCGGGGCGGCAGCGGCGCCGGGAGGAAGCTCCCGGGCTCCGGCCGCTCGACCTCGAGCGCCCGCGCGCCGGCGAGCGTCACGCGGTCGAAGCTCCAGGGCCGCCGGGCGTCGAAGTTGCGGCGGTCGAACGGCTGCAGCGGGTGGCGCAGGACGACCGCCCTGCGCGCCTCCGCGCCCGCGGTGCGCTCGATCGCGTCGAGCAGCTCGCTCACCGGCACCGCCGGCGGGCGCTCCTCGTTGGTGCGCTCGTCGCGGCCGGTGTAGGTGATGACGAAGTGATCGCGCGCCGCCATCAGCGCGTCGAGCAGCATCTGGCGGTCCTCCGAGCGCGGGTCGCGCTCCCCGGGCCGCCGCTCTTCGATCATCAGGTCGTCGCCGTCGCGCGGGCTGCGGCGCGGGAACGCCGTGTCGTCGAGGCCGAGCAGGCAGACGACGCGGTGCGGGACCGTCCGCATCGGGTGCAGCGTGCAGATGGTCAGGTGCCCCGTGCGGAAGTTCGCGCGGGTGGGGCGGCCCTGCAGGCGGTCGCCGACCAGCGCGCGGAACTCGGGCAGCGTCAGCGGGCCCCCGCGGCCCGCCGACTCGGCCACCACGTCGCCGAGCAGGCGCTTGAGCTGCGCGCGCTGCCACTGCTCGCGCGGCCGCGCGGCGGTCAGCGCGTCGGCGGCGACGGCGATCGCGTCCGCCCACGCGTCGACCCCCATCGGCTGGGCGAACGCCTCGAGCGCGGACCGCAGCCGGTCCACGAACTCGGCGAAGCGCCCGGCGAGGTCGATGACGCCGGACTCGACGTCGTCGAGCGGCAGCACGCGGTCGCCGAGCCGGCGCTGCTCCTCCTCGGTCATGGTGACGCCGACGAGCAGGCGGTCCAGGCCGGCGGCCCACGTCCCGGCGTCGAGGCCGCCGAGCAGGAACTCGCCGCGGTGCTCGCCGTCGAGCCCCCAGCGGATGCCGCTGTCGGCCACCCACTGCTCGATGCGCTCGAGGTCCTCGTCGCCGAAGCCGAACCGGCGGCGCACCGGCTCGCGGTCGCAGAGGTCGAGCACCTGGGACGCCGTCAGGCGCTCGTTGCCGAGCTCGAGCAGCCGCGCGACGACGCCGAGCAGCGGGTTGGTCTGGCGCAGCGCGCGGTCGGCGAGGCGGACGCGCAGGTCGGGCGGCCGCAGCTCCGGCGGCAGCGGCTGGGCCTCGTCGTCGATCACGTCGCCGGCGCCGAAGGTGGCGTGGATGAGCGGCGCGTAGGTCTCGATGTCCGGGCACATGACGATCACGTCACGCGGCTCGAGCGTCGGGTCGTCCTCGAGCAGGTGGAGGATCTGGTCGCGCAGGACCTCGACCTGCCGCGAGCGGCCGTGGCAGGCGTGGATGCGGACGCTGCCGTCGCCGTCCTCGAGCGGCTGCGCGGTCGGTGCGCGGTCGTGGCGGACGTCGGCCTGCAGGCGCCGCAGCAGGCGCGCGCCGGCGTCGTCGGGCACGGCGTGGTGGTGGTCGGCGTGGCCGGCGTCGGCGAGCACGTGCTGCATCTCGCGCGAGTCGCGGCCCCAGCTCGCCAGCAGGCGGTTCTCAGGGGCGGTGCCGCCCTTCGCCCACAGCGCCGGCGACGGGTGCAGCAGGAACAGGTGGACGTCGCGGCCGGCGCCCAGCGCGCGCAGCACGTCGCGGTGCCCGGTCGGCAGCCGGGTCAGGCCGAACAGCGACACGCGGCCCGGCAGGTCGACGAGCGCCGGGTCGGCGGCGACCGCCGTGCAGGCGGCGGCCAGCCGCTGCGCCGGGCTCGGCGTCCCGATGGCGTCGCGCAGCCGGCGCCACAGGTGCGCCTGCCAGTGCTCGTCCTCGCCGGCCGCCCAACCGTGCACCATGTCCGGCCGCTGCAGCTCGTAGCGGGCGAACAGGCCGGCGACGTGGCGCGCCGTGTCGAAGCGGCGGCGCGGGTGCCCGCGGAGGTGGCGGTCCAGCCGCCCGGCCCAAGGCTCCTCGCGCGCGCCGTCGATCACCTCGAGCAGCGGCCACACCGCGCGCTCGGGCAGCCACGGGTCCTCGTCGGGCGTGACGCCGGACGCCGTGGCGACGACGTCGTCCACCAGCCGCCGCGGGGACGGGAACTCGACGTTGGCGCAGACGCCGAGGCCGAGCGAGAGCTGCTGGGCGAGCCAGCGCTCGATGCCGCGCGTGGGCACGGAGACGACCTCGGGCGCGAGCACGTCCGGCGGCGGCGCGCTCAGCAGCCCGCGGAGGGCGTCGACGAGCGCGTCGGCTCGCTCGGCTCGGTGGACGTGCAGCATCGTCGGCTTCAGGAGTCGCGGCCCGCCGCGTCGACCTGACGTGCCGCCGCGAGGTCTAACAGACGGTCGGCCATGGCCACGATCTCGTCGTGCCGGACGAGCGTGCGCCGCCAGCGCTCGGGGATCGCGTCGGCGCCGTAGTGCGCGCCGGCGAGCTGCCCGTACACGGCGCCGGTGGTGTCGGCGTCGTCGCCGAGATTGACCGCGGCCAGCGCGCCGGCCTCGAAGTCGTCGTGCGCGGCGAACGCCCACAGCGCCGCCTCGAGCGACTCGACGATGTAGCCCGTGCCGCGCGGGCGCGTCGTCACCGGCGCGTCGAGCAGGTCGGCCTTGGGCGCGCCGCTCAGCGCGCGGACGAGCAGGCGCGCGAAGCGCTGCGTCGCCTCGACCGCCTCGCGCGCCCCGTGCGTGGTGCGGCACGACAGCCCGGCGTGCTCGGCGGCGGCGTCCTCGTCGGGCGCGAACGCCATCGCCACCGGCGCGAGCTTCATGATCGGCCCGTTGCCGGCCGCGTCCGGGGCGGCGTCGCCGGGGTACGGCTCGCCCGTGCGCTCGAAGCGCTCGAGCGCCGCACGCGTCGCGTTTCCGATGTCGAAGCAGCGCCCGGTGCTCGACCAGTGGCCGTCGCGGTACCAGCGCACGTAGCGGCGCAGCTGGTCGACCGCGTCGAAGCCGCCGCACTCGACCAGGCTCTCCGCCAGGCACAGCGCCATCGACGTGTCGTCGGTCCAGGCGCCGGCGGGCAGGCCGAACGGGCCGCCGCCGGCGATGTCGGTCACGGGCGGGAACGTGCCCGGCGGCTTGAACTCGACGGTGGTGCCGAGGGCGTCGCCGGCGGCGAGGCCGACGAGGGCGCCGCGGAAGCGGTCACGCTCCATCGAGCGCCTCGAGCTCACCCACGACGCGGTCGAGCTCCGCGACCAGCGGCGCCAGGCCGGCGACCCGGTGGTCGTCGCCCACCCGCGCCGCGAACGCGGAGACGAGAGCGCGGTAGTACCAGAGGGTGTCCTCCGCGGACGCGCTGAAGCGCTCCCACACCCGCCGCCCGACCAGCCGGTGGTCGTAGAGGATCGCCCGCGCGTTGTGGAGCTTGTCGGCGAGCGACACGCGGACCGCACCCGGCGAC
>DATLGB010000106.1:0-7934 GCA_035540675.1 Solirubrobacteraceae bacterium
ACACGGAAGTCCTCTCGTTCGAAGTTCGACGAACATCGTAACAGCTAGTTCGAGCAACGTCGTACAATGACCGCATGGCCGAGCTCGAGCTGCACCGCGTCCTCCACGCGCTCAGCGATCCGGTGCGGCTGGACATCGTCCGGCAGCTGGCGTGCTGCGCCGAGGCGCGCTGCGGGAGCCTCGACGCGCCGGTGACGAAGTCGACGCTCTCGCACCACCTGAAGGTCCTGCGCGAGGCGGGGCTCACCGGCACGCGCGCGGAGGGCACGAGCCGCAAGGTGTCGCTGCGGCGGGCCGAGCTCGACGCGGCGTTCCCGGGCCTGCTCGCGGCCGTGCTCTCGCCGCCGCCTCAGGCGTCGACGGCCGCGTAGAGGCCGGCTTCCTCCGGCGCCTCCCCGGCCACGTGCGCGGCGGCGGTTCCGGCCGCCACCCACGCCTGCACGTGGCCCGTGCCGTTGTAGCCGCCCAGCGCGACGACCCGGCCGTCGCTGCCCGGGACGGGCCCGCAGCGCGGGAGCGGGTCCTCCGCGTAGCCGACGAGCCCGGCCCAGCGGTGCGTGACCGGGGCGGTGGTCGCGAGCTCGTCGCGCAGGTACGCGTCGAGCCGCGCCTGCACCCGGGGCGACGGCTCCGCCCGGTCGGTCCAGCTCGCGTCGCCGTCGAGGTCGGAGAAGCCGCCGAGCGCGATCCGGCCGTCGGGCGTCTGCTGCATGTACTCGTAGCCGTAGCGGGCGTACACGGCGCACGGCAGCCGTCCCGGCGCCACGGGCGCGGTGGCCAGCATGTTCAGCCGCCGGCAGCGGACGGCGGCGGCCGCCGGGACGAGCCGGGCGAGCTGACCGTCGACCGCCACGACGGCCGCGCGGGCGGTCACCGCGCCCGCGGCGGTCTCTACGCGGACGCCGTCGCCGTCGCGCACCGGCGGCGCCATGACGGCGGTGTGCTCGTGGATCGTCGCGCCGCGCCGCTCGGCGGCCGCCGCCAGCGCGCGCAGCCAGCGCGCCGGCTGCACCGTGCCGTCGTGGCCGAAGTGCAGCCCCAGGCGCTCCGGCCGCCGCAGCACCTCCGGCAGGTCCTCCGGCGCCACCAGCTCCCCGGGGAAGCCGTCCGCCGCCAGCGCCGCGGCGTGCGCGCGCACGTCGGCGGCCTCGGCGGCGTCCATCGCGAGCCGCAGCATCCCGTCCATACGGAAGTGCCCGCGCGCGCCGACCTCCGCGGCGACGGCGAGCATCTCCTCCTGCGCGCGCAGCGTCGCGCGCTGGATCCGCGCCGCGCGCTCGGGCCCCCAGCGCGCGACGGCGTCGTGGTACAGCGGCGCGGCGCCCGCGATGAAGAAGCCGCCATTGCGCCCGCTCGCCCCGCCGGCCACCGGGCCCGCGTCGAGCACGAGCGGCCGCAGCCCGCGCTCGAGCAGATGCCAGGCGGCGGCGAGGCCGCCGGCGCCGGCGCCGACCACGCACACCTCGGCCCGCGCGTCGCCAGCGAGCGCCGGCCGCGGCGCGTAGGGCTCGTCCTGCCACAGGGGGATCGTGCCGGCCACAACCGCAGACGATGCCACTCGCGCCACGCTCCCGTCACACCCCCGCAACCCGCGTCACACCGCCGCAACAAACCCTCTTAAAGGGGTCAGACCCCTGGTTGAGGGTCGGCGGCCGGGCGTGTCAGTGGTGCGACATTCGCGCAAGGTTTGTGACCGAAGTGCCGATGGACCGGTTGGAGCTGCCACTCCACGTCCTGTCCGATCCCAGCACCGGAGCCGCCACTCCATGTCAGCACGACCTCGTCTTCTCCTGTCCTGTGCCGCCGCGCTCGCGGCGCTCGCGTGCCTTCCGTCCGGAGCGTCGGCTGCCGCCGACTGGCGCTGCGAGGCCGGCGCCGTCTCCGGCACCGCCCTCGGCGTCGCGCTGGACCCCGTGCGGGCCGGCGCGCTCGGCGACGACTGCGCCACGCGCACCGCGAGCCTCGACGCCCTCCTGCCCGTGCCGCTCGACGCCGGGGCCGTGCTCGCGAGCACGTCGGCCACGGCCGACGGCGTCCTCGCCGCCGGCGGCGTCGCCGACCTGCGCGTGCGCTCGCTGCCGTCGCTGCCGGTGCAGCTGCCGGCCGTGACGATCCCCGAGTCGCTCGGCGCCGTCGAGGTGCCGCTGCCGTCCTCGCCGCTGCTGCCGCTGCTGCCCTCCTCGGTCACCGTCGACCTGCGCCCGGCGCTCAACGCGCTGGTGCCCGACCGCCAGCTGCCCGCGCTCGACCTCGTCGCGATCAAGGGCGCCGTCGCCTACGCCGCCGCGCGCTGCCTCGACCGCCGCGCCGTCACGAGCGGCATCGCCCAGGTCGCCGGCCTCTCCGTCCTCGGCCAGGACACGCCGGTCGACCAGGTCGTCGACCAGACGGTCACGCTGCTCTCCGCCGGGTCGATCGACCCGTCCGACATCGACCTCGCGCTCGTCGCGATCCCGTCCGTGACCGGCATCGACGACGCCGTGCTGCGCCCGATCGTCGAGGCGGCGCTGCGGCCCATCCTCGACGGGCTGCCGCCGATCGCGATCCCCGCGACGCTCGCGCAGGTCAAGCTCACCCCCGGTGAGCAGAGCACCGACGCCGGCGTCCTGACCCAGCGCGCGCTGCGCGTCGTGGCGTCGATCGCCGGCCAGCCGGTCGCCGACCTCACGCTCGGGCGCGCGTCCGTCGCCGCCGGCGCCGTCGACTGCGCCCCCGGGAACCCGGTGGAGCAGGCGGCCTCGCCGGTCGAGGCGGCGCTGGCCTGCACGACCCGCAAGCTCGCCCTCGTCGACGTCCTGCCGCGCCGCAACTCGGTGCTGCTGACCGGCGCCGCCGACCGCTCGCTCGCCGGGCGCACGGTGGACGTCGTCTTCGAGGCGACCGGGAAGGTCGTGGCCCGCGCGGTCGTGGCCGCCGACGGCTCCTTCCGCACCACCGCTCCGCTGCCGGCGCGCTCCGTGCGCGGCACCAACCGGGCGCGGTACCGCGCCCAGCTCGGCGACGAGCGCTCGATCAACCTCAAGCTCATGCGCCGGATGGTCGTCACCACCGCGCAGGCCCAGGGGCCGGTCGTGACGATCCGCGGCCGCGTCATCCGGCCGCTGGCATCGCCGCGGGCGGACATCGTCGTGCGCCGGCGCACCTCGTGCACCACGTCCGAGGAGGTCGCGCGCGTCAAGCCGGAGCTCGACGGCACCTTCGAGGTGTCGTTCCTGGCGCCGGCCAACCAGGTCGCGCCGGTCTACCGGCTCTCGACGCGGGTGCGCATGAGCCGCCGCAGCCGCACGACGTTCCCGACGTTCACCCTGCCGCGGGCGATCGACGTGGGCTGAGCCGCGCGCTAGTTTCCGGCGCGCCCGCGGCGGGCAATGCGCTGGGCATATGGGCGAGGACGTCGCCGCGAGGGTCTTCAGCCGCGAGGACCGGCAGCGCTACCGCGGCAAGGTCAAGCGCTGCCTGGACGTCTTCGCCCGCATGCTCGCCGAGTCGCGCTTCGACGCGGACCGGCGCTCGATCGGGCTGGAGATCGAGCTCAATCTGACGGATGACCTCGGGGACCCGGCGATGCGCAACGCCGAGGTCCTCGAGGCCATCTCCGACGAGGACTTCCAGACCGAGCTCGGGCAGTTCAACGTCGAGATCAACATCCCGCCGCGGATGCTGGCCGACGGCGTCCTCTCCGAGCTCGAGACGGCGATCCGCGCCAGCCTCAACCACGGGGAGGAGCGGGCCCGCGAGGTCGACGCGCACATGGTGATGGTCGGGATCCTGCCGACGCTCGACGAGGCGCACATGAGCGCCGAGAGCTTCTCGCAGAACCCGCGCTACCAGCTGCTCAACGAGCAGATCTTCGCCGCCCGCGGCGAGGACCTGCACCTGTCGATCAACGGCGTCGAGCGGCTGTCGATCTACGCCGACACGATCCTGCCGGAGGCGGCGTGCACGAGCGTGCAGCTGCACCAGCAGGTCGACCCGGCGGCGTTCGCCGCCCACTGGAACGCGGCGCAGGCGATCGCCGGGATCCAGATGGCGGTCGGGGCGAACTCGCCGTTCCTGTTCGGGCGCGAGCTGTGGCGGGAGACGCGGATCGCGCTGTTCGAGCAGGCGACGGACACGCGGCCCGAGGAGCTCAAGGCCCAGGGGGTGCGTCCGCGCGTGTGGTTCGGCGAGCGCTGGATCACCTCGATCTTCGACCTGTTCGAGGAGAACGTCCGCTACTTCCCGGCGCTGCTGCCGCTGACCGAGGACGAGGACCCCGAGGCGGTGCTCGAGCGGGGCGACGTCCCGCGCCTGCCGGAGCTGCGCCTGCACAACGGCACGATCTACCGCTGGAACCGGCCGATCTACGACGTCGTGCGCGGCCGCCCGCACCTGCGCGTGGAGAACCGCGTGCTGCCGGCCGGCCCGACCGTCGTCGACGTCCTCGCCAACGCCGCCTTCTACTACGGCCTGATCCGGATGCTGGTCGACGCCGACCGCCCGCTGTGGTCGCAGATGTCCTTCAGCGCCGCCGAGGAGAACTTCCACGCCGGCGCGCGCGACGGGATCGACGCCCGCGTCTACTGGCCCGGCGTCGGCGAGGTCCCGGCCGCCGAGCTCGTGCTGCGGCGCCTGCTGCCGGCCGCGCACGAGGGGCTCGCGCGCTGGGGCGTCGACGCCGCCGACCGCGACCGGCTGCTGGGCATCGTCGAGCGCCGCTGCGTGACGCTGCGCAACGGCGCCTCATGGCAGGCCGAGCAGTTCCACCACCTCTACGAGGAGCGCAAGCTCGACCGCCACGAGGCGCTGCGGGAGATGACCGTGCGCTACCGGCAGCACATGCACGAGAACATCCCCGTGCACGAGTGGCCGGTCGACTGACGGCTCACGTCCTGATCGCCCGCTGGTAGGCCCGCACCGCCAGCGGCGCGCAGATGCACACGATCGCCGCGATCCACAGCAGCGAGTAGGCGATCGGGTGCTGCAGCGACCACGGGCCGTCCGCCGGGATCGCGCCGCCCGGGTTGCCGAACAGGTGCCGCAGCGACCCGGCGAGCGCGCTCACCGGGTTCCACTCGGCGAACGTGCGCAGCACGCCGGGCAGCGTCTGGATCGGCACGAACGTGCTGGCGACGAAGGTCAGCGGGAAGATCGCCACGAACGCGACGCCCTGCACGCCCTCCGGCGTGCCGACCAGCGCGGCGAGCAGGACGCCGATCCAGATGACCGCGAAGGAGAAGGCGATCATGAGGCCGTAGGCGGCGAGCGCGTCCCCGAGCGACGCGTTGATGCGCCAGCCGACCACCAGGCCGGCGAGCGACATCAGGGCGATCGGCAGCAGCGCCTTCATCAGGCTGGCCACCGCGTGCCCGGCCAGCACCGCCGCCCGCTGGATCGGCAGCGAGTGGAAGCGGTCGATGGCCCCGTTCGTGCGGTCGTGCGCGAGCGCGATCGCCACCCCGAAGGCGCCGAACACGATCGTCTGGGCGAAGATCCCGCCCATCAGGAACTCGCGGTAGCTGCCGCCGCCCGGGACGTCGATGGCGCCGCCGAAGACGTAGGCGAACAGCAGCACGAACATGATCGGCTGGATCGTCGCGTCGGCCAGCATCTCGGGCTGGCGGCGCATGTGCAGCAGCCCGCGGCGGGCGATCGCCCAGGTGTCGCCGGCGATCGTGACGCGGCGGGCGCGCGGCGCGGCGGTGGTCGTCATGCGGCCTCCTCGAGGGTGGGCGCCGGTGCCTCGGCGGGCGCGCCGGTCAGGGTCAGGAAAACGTCGTCGAGCGTGGGCTGGCGCAGCCCGAGGTCCTCCACCGCCACGTCGCCCTCGGCCAGCTCGGTCGCGAGCGCGGCGACGGCGCTCACGCCACCGGTGGCGGGCGCGGTGACGGTGCGGGTCGCCTCGTCGACGAGCGCCCCGGCGCCGGTGACGCGCTCGACCACCGCCGCCACGGCGGCGAGGTCGGCGGCGTCGGCGCACACGACGTGGAGCTGGTCGCCGCCCAGGCGGCGCTTGAGCGACCGCGAGTCCCCGCGCGCGATCACGCGCCCGTGGTCGATGACGACGATCTCGTCGGCGAGGCGGTCGGCCTCCTCCAGGTACTGCGTCGTGAGCAGGACTGTCGCCCCGCCGGCGACGAGGCGGTCGAGCACCGCCCACAGCTCGTTGCGGGCACGCGGGTCGAGGCCCGTCGTCGGCTCGTCCAGGAAGAGGATCTCGGGCTCGCCGACGAGCGTCGCCGCGAGGTCGAGGCGCCGCCGCATGCCGCCGGAGTACTCCTTGACGAGCTTGTCGGCGGCATCGTCGAGCGAGAAGTCCTCGAGCAGCTGGGCGGCGCGGGCGCGGGCGCGGCGCCGGCCGAGGTGGTGCAGCTCGCCGATCATGACGAGGTTCTCGCGGCCGGTCAGCAGGCCGTCGACGGTCGCGTCCTGCGCCGCCAGGCCGATGCTGCGGCGCACGCCGACCGGGTCGGTGCGGATGTCGGCGCCGGCGACGCGGGCGGTGCCGCCGTCGGGATCGGTGAGGGTGGTGAGGATGCGGACGGCGGTGGTCTTGCCGGCGCCGTTGGGACCGAGCAGCGCGCACACGGACCCGCGCGGGACGTCGAGGTCGAACGCGTCCAGCGCCACCTTCTCGCCGTAGCGCTTCACCAGCCCGGCGGCTTCGATGGCTTTCACATTGGGCATGGATCAACCCTTCCACACCTTGAGAAAAAGTTCAACGACAGTAAACTTACCTCTGTGGAAGTTCCGGTTCCGCCGTCCGGGCTGCGGGAGGTGAAGAAGGCGCGCACGCGGCAGGCGATCTCCGACATCGCCACCCGCCTGTTCATGGAGCGCGGCTTCGAGGCGGTGACCGTGGCGGAGATCGCCGCCGAGGCCGACGTCTCGGTCAAGACGGTCTTCAACTACTTCCCCGCCAAGGAGGACCTGTTCTTCGACCGCGCGGCGGAGCTGATCGGCGGCCTCGAGGCCACGATCCGCGACCGGCCCGCCGGCGTCACCGTCGCCGGCGCGCTGCACCGCCTGCTGGCCGACAACCTCGTCCCGTTCCCGGGCGTGGCCTGGCGCCGCCTGCGCGACCCCGAGCAGTACGAGCGCTTCCGCGCCTACGTCGCGACGGAGCACGCATCGCCGGCGCTGCGCTCGCGCCGCCACGTCATCGCCGACGCGTGGGCCGCGCCGCTGGGCGCTGCCGTGGCGGCCGAGCTCGAGCTGCCCGCGGATCGTCCGCGGGCGGAGGCGTTCGCGGCCATGGTGCTCGCGGCGATGGCGCTGCGCCACCGCACGCTCGCCGCCGCGCTGCTCGAGCGGCGTGGGGCGCGCGCGATCGAGCGGCGGGTGCGCGCCGTCGTCGACGAGGCGCTGGGGCGCATCGCCCGCGCCTTCGCCGACGTCGACCGTCCCGCCTGACCGGCGGATCGTCCTCGAGGCGGAGGCCGAATCGCCCGCGCGGACGACGACGCGCCGCTCCGGCGGCGGTTTGCTTGCCGCCATGCCATCAGCGCGGTCTCCCCGGAAGCCGGACATCCCCCGCCGGCTCGACCTCGACAGCCCGTCGTCCGCGCGTGCCGCGCGAGCGTTCGCCGTCGTCGTGGCCGCCGCGCTGGTCGCCCTCCCCGCTGCACAGGCGCGCTCCCTCCAAGCGGCACCCACCGCGCGCGCTGCCTCCGAGCGGGTCGACTCGAGCGACGCCCTGCCCTCGCGCGCCTCCCGCGCCGAGGGCAGGGCCGTCGTCTCCCCCCGCTGAGCACCGCCTACGCTGCGCGGGCGTGGAGCCCGCCGCCGACGTCCCCCTCGCCGGGCTCACGACCCTGCGCCTCGGCGGCCCGGCGCGCCGCCTGCTCGACGCCCACACGGAGGCCGAGCTGGTCGAGGCGGCGGCGACCGCCGACCTGGTCCTGGCCGGCGGCTCGAACCTGGTCGTCGCCGATGAGGGCGTCGACGGCACCGTC
>DATLGB010000107.1:0-22809 GCA_035540675.1 Solirubrobacteraceae bacterium
GACCATGATGTCGGACACCTGCATGAGCAGGTTGATGCCACGTTCCGCCGGACGATGCTCCTGATCGGTGGACATACGCCACCCTTCCGCTCCTCGGTGCTGGCGACGCTCAAGTCGAGGAGCTATGGCAGGAGCGCGCTATGACCCACCATAGAGCAAGAGGGACGGAAGAGCGACCCGTGCCGCCGCAGTGCCTAGGTCCGGCGGACGCTCCGCTCTCCCGCGCCTGCGCTACCCGGGCGCGGCCGGAATGCAGCGCCTTTCTCGCAGGAGCCGCTGCGCGCTCGGTGAGGGACTTCGATTGCTCACCGGCTCCTGGAGTTGTGAGGCTCTGCGGGCCATGTCTCGGTCGAGACGTTCATCCTGCACCCGCCGGGCGTGGAAGCGGAGTCAAGGGTCGAGCGGGCGGAGCCGTAGGAGGTCGGTTCCCAACCGGCCGTGAACGCGCTACATTTCCCAGCCAAGCCTCGCGCGTCCGAAATCAGCGGCGATCGGGGTCATTCTCAGCAGTTGGAGTTCGCGCCGCCGGACAGTGGCACGGGCGACTTCTGACGGATGTTCCAGTCAGGGAGTCGTCTTTGTCCAGCTACGCGTTCGCGCCAGCCTTTGATCTTCAAGTCGAGCCGGACCGCGAGCGGGTGATCGTCCGCCCGCGGGGCGAGCTCGACCTCGTGTCCGTGCGTCGGCTGCGCGACGCCGTCGACGAGCTGCTCACGACGGGCTTCCGCTCGCTCGTGGTCGACCTGCGAGGCCTCACCTTCATGGACTCGTCGGGCCTGCACTGCCTGATGGAGCTGGCGGCGCGGGCGCAGGACGACGGCGTCGAGCTCACGATCGTGCAGGGACCGCGCGAGGTGCGCCGGATCTTCGAGATGACGGACACGCTCGACGCGCTGCCGTTCGCGGAGCGGGCATGAACGACGGCATCCGCATCCTGATCGAGGATCCCGACCTCGCGGCCGGCATCCCAGCCGCCGAGCGCGTGCAGGCAGCACGCGCCGTCGTCACGCGCGGCCTGCAGCTCGACCCGGGCCCGTGGGCGCCCGCCGACGGCGACCGCGGCGTCCCCCTGCTGCTCCTGTCGGGCTTCGTCTCCCGCGACGTCCTCCTCGCCGGCCGGCGCTCGACGCAGATCTACGGCCCCGGCGACGTGCTCGAGCCCGCCGAGGACGGCGCCGCCGGCGTCGCCCACGACGTCGCCTGGACCGTCTCGACCCGCGCCACCGCCGCCGTCCTCGACGAGCGCTTCCTGCGCGCCGTCCGCCGCTGGCCGTCGCTGGCCGCCGCCGTGAGCAACCGCCTGCTCGCGCAGTCGGCGCGCACCGCCGTGCACCTGGCGATCGCGCAGCTGCCGCGCGTCGAGCAGCGCGTGCTCGGGATCCTCTGGCACCTCGCGGACCGCTGGGGTCGCGTCACGCGCGACGGGGTCGTCGTGCCGCTCCCGCTGACGCACCAGGCGCTGGGCCGGCTCGTCGGCGCGCAGCGCCCGACGGTGTCGCTGGCGCTGACCGAGCTCCAGCAGGCCGGGGCGGTCGCTCGCACGCCGGACGCCGGCTGGCTGCTCGACCCGACCTCGCGCGCGCTGCTCGAGGCGCCGCCGCGGACGGCGGCGCCGGTCGTGCCGGTGCCGGCGGTCGCCCTCGCCGACCCCGCCGTCGCCGCCTAGCCGAGCAGAGCCGCGCCCGGGCTACCGACGCGCTTCTTCATCTCGTCCGCGTCGTACTCCGCGGACTGCTTGCGTCGCTCCGCCACCGCCTCGGGCGTGTCGTCCGCCCGTTCCCGCTCGAGGGGCATGCCTCGCGCGCCTTCTCCAGCCGGCTTTCCTTGGCCTTCTCGGACTCGGCCATCACCAACCCCCTCGGGAGACGAAGGCAGCATCTACGTTCGTCGCCTTTGGCAGTACAGATCGATTTTCTGAACTTCGGTCAGGGAAGGCCCTGCCTAGCTGCGCCTGACCTGGGACCCGCCGACGATGTCGTCGGCGCCGTCCTCGTCCCAGCGGATCCAGGCCTTGTGCCCGCCGTCGTAGTCGTCGCCCCAGAGCACGAGGGTCGCCGGCTTGTCCCACACCGTCACGCGCTCGTCCCCCTCCGCGTCGAGCCCCCGCCACAGCCGCACGAAGCGGTTGTGCTCGAGCTCGTGGGCGACCGTCGTCGGCTCGGTGTGGCCGGGGTGGACGCGCGTCGCCGGCGGCAGCGCGAGCAGCACCTCCATGATCGAGTGCTTCAGGTCGGCGTAGGTCGTGTGTCCCGGGGCGCGGACGCCGCCCACCGACCCCTTGAACAGCGTGTCTCCGGTGAACAGCTCGGTGCCCGCGACGAGCAGCGAGAGCATCCCCGACGTGTGGCCGGGCGTGTGCAGCGCGCGCACGGGCAGCTCCCCGATCTCGATCTCCTCGTCCGGGTGCAGCTCGCCCGTGGTGCCGGGAACCGCCTCGTCGGGGTGCGCCAGCACCTGCAGCCCGGGGTAGCGCTCGACCAGCTCGGCCAGCTCCGCGACGTGGTCGTGGTGATGGTGGGTGAGCAGGACGTGGGTCGGCGTCAGAGCGAGCTCGCCGGCGCGGCGGACGAGCGGCTCCACCGGCCCGCCCGCGTCGACGAAGAACGCGTCGCCGCCGGCGGCGGCGGCGACCAGGTACGTGTTCGACAGCCACTGCGGGTGCATGGAGCGCTCGACGATCATGCCGTCAAGCCTGCCACGAACGGTCAGCCCGCCGGCCGGCGGCGGCAAGTTCCCGCGCGCGCGACCGTTCGAGCGGGTGCATGCGCACGCTCATCGCCCTCGGAACCGCCTCCGCCCTCGCCCTCGCCCTCGCCGCCCCCGCCGGGGCCCTGATCAGGCCGCTCACGGGCGAGGATCGCATCCACGCGCCGCTGGTGGACGCGCGCGAGGGGCGCGCGCAGGTGCCGGCGCAGGTGCGGCGCGCACGGCAGGCGATGCTCGAGGCGCTGGGGCCGCAGGGCTTCCTGTCGGTCGACCGCGTCAGCGGCGGCGTCCGCTTCATGGGCCGCAGCGACGGTTACCTGTCGGGTCCCGCCGCCGGCGGCGCCCGCGCCGTGGCGCTGCGCTGGGTGCGCGATCACCTCGACGTGCTCGGCCTCGAGCCCGCCGACCTCGATGGTCTGCGGGTGGCGTCGCGCTACCGGGCCCCCAATGGGGTCACGCGCCTGATCTTCCAGCAGCGCTTCCGCGGCGTCCCGGCCTTCGACAACGCGCTGCGCGTCAACGTCGCCCGCGACGGCCGGATCGTCAACGTCGGCGGCGCCGCCCGCAGCCGCCTGCGGGTGCCGAGCATCGCGCCGCGGCTCGGCGCGGCCGCCGCGCTGCGCGCCGCGGCGACCGGCGTCGGCGCCGCCGGGGCGCCGCCGCTGCGCGTGGTGCGGGGCGCGCGCGGGCCGCGCCGCGAGACGCTGTACGCCGGGCGCCACCGCGCCGCGCTGACGATCGTCTCGACGGGCGCGCGCAGCGCCCGGCTGGCGTGGCGGGTGTGGTTCGAGGAGTCCTCGACCGCCGTGTGGGACGTGCTGGTCGACGCGCGCGACGGGCGGCTGCTGCGGCGGGCGCCGAAGGTCAAGTGGGCGAACGGGCTCGTCTACGACTTCTATCCGGGGGCGCCCCACGGCGGCGAGGCGCGGACGGTCGACTTCTCGCGCTGGCTGACGCGCCCGGACGCGCTGCGCGGCAACAACACCCACGTCTACAACGACGCCTTCAACCACGAGGAGTGCCACCACGTCCCGGGCACGGAGGGCTGCACGAGCGACGACGAGGACCCGACCCAGGCCGACGGCGACCTCGTGCTGCCCAGCGAGGAGATCCGCCCGCAGGGCGTCGTGAGCGGGGACTGGCTGTACCCGTACACCCCCGTGCCGTCCCCGGCCGGCTTCTGCCCGGCCGCCGGCTGCACCTGGAACCACCTCGTCAACGGCTCCTGGGTGCCCAACCGCGAGCAGGACGGCACGCAGATCTTCTTCTTCGTCAACGCCTTCCACGACCACCTGGCGGCGCCGCCGATCTCCTTCACCGAGGAGGCGGGCAACTTCCAGTTCGAGAACCCGAGCGGCAAGGGCCACGGCAACGACGGCGTCTTCGCCTCGGCGATGGACGGGGCGGCGGTGGTGGCGGGCCGGCCGATCCCGTTGATCAACTCCGACAACGCGAACATGCTGACCCGCCCCGACGGCCAGGCGCCGCGGATGCAGATGTACCTGTTCGAGCCGCTCGTGGTCGGCGACGTGCTGCCGTACCCGTTCTCCGACGTCTCGAGCGGCTCGGACGGCACCGTCGTCTACCACGAGTACACCCATGGCCTCACCAACCGGCTGATCGTCGACGCCGAGGGCTTCGGCGCGCTCGACGCGGCGCAGTCGGGCGCGATGGGCGAGGCGTGGAGCGACTGGTACGCCATGGACTTCCTGATGAAGCAGGGCTTCCTGCGCGACACGGAGGCCCCGGCCGAGGTCAAGCTCGGCGAGTGGGTCGACGGCGGCCAGAGCCTCGTGCGCACCGAGCCGGTGGACTGCACCCTCGGCGCCTCGATCGAGGCCTGCCCGCGCAAGCGGTCGAACCTGGCCAGCGAGGGCGGCGGCGGCTACACCTACGAGCACTTCGGCCGCATCGCCGGCGGGCCGCAGGTGCACGCCGACGGCGAGATCTGGGGGCAGACGCTGATGGACCTGCGGCGCCGCCTCGTCGCCGACCACGGCGACGCGAAGGGCACCGAGCGGGCCGAGGCGATGGTCACGCGCGCCATGACGCTGTCGCCGGACAACCCGTCGTACATCGACATGCGCAACGCGATCCTGCAGGCCGACCTCGTGGCCGGCAAGCGCGACCACACGCGCATCTGGCAGACGTTCGCGCCGCGCGGCATGGGCGCCTCGGCGGCCGCCGTCGACGGCGACGACACCGCTCCGACCGCCGCCTTCGACCTGCCGCCCGGCCTGCCCGCGCCCGACCAGCTGGCGCCGGCGCTCACCGTCGACACCCCGGGCGAGGGCGGCGCGGTCAAGGTCGAGGACGCCCGCTTCGCGGGCACCGCCATGGACGATGCGGGCGTCACCTCGCTGACCGCCGACGGGCGCCCGATCGCGCTCGACGGCTCCACCTGGAGCGCCCGGCTGGAGGTCCCGCGCGGGCCGAGCACCGTGACGTTCGTCGCCCGCGACATCGAGGACCGCACCGCGACGGCCGTGCGGCGCGTCGTCGGCGACGCGCGCCGCCCGGCGCTGGCAGTGCGTAGGCCGAGCCGGCGCAGCGGGCGGATCCGGGTGCGCGGGCGCGCCCGCGACGACGTCGGCATCGCCTCGGTGACCGTCAACGGCCGCCGCGCCAGGGTCACGCGCAAGGGCGCGTTCTCGGCGAAGCTGCGCCGCGCGCGTGGCGGCCGGGTCCGGGTCGTCGCCACCGACCGCGCCGGACGCGTCCGCCGCAAGACCGTTCGCGTGGGGTGAGGCCGGCCGCCGCGCGGGTACGGTGCGCAGGGTGGAGCTTCTACATACCTGTTACCGAATTGGCGACATCGACCGCAGCGTCGCCTTCTACGAGGCGCTCGGCTTCGAGGAGCTGCGCCGCATGCCGATCCGCGACGAGGCGATCAACGTCTTCATGGGCCTGCCCGGCGACGGGCCGCGGCTCGAGTTGACCCACAACTTCGGCGTCGACTCCTACGACCTCGGCACGGGCTACAACCACATCGCGGTGTCGGTCGAGGACCTCGACGGGACGCTGGCGCGGCTGGCGGAGAAGGGGATCGAGCCGGAGAAGCCCCCCTACCGCGTGCGCGAGGGCGGCTCGCGCCTGTGCTTCGTGCGCGACCCCGACGGCTACCGCATCGAGCTGATCGAGAAGTCGCCCGCGTCGTGAGCGAGCGGCGCCAGGCGGTCGTCGACCTCGGGTCGAACTCGTTCCGCCTGGTCGTCTTCACGTGGCACGACGGCGGCCCGGCGACGTGGTGGAAGCGCACGGACGAGGTCCACGAGGCGGTGCGGCTCGGCGAGGGCATGGAGGCCGACGGGCGGCTGCATCCCGAGCCGGTGGCGCGCGCGCTGCGGGCCGTCGGCCTGTTCGCGCACTACTGCCGCGCCAGCGGGATCGCCGACGTGCGGCCGGTGGCGACGTCGGCGGTTCGCGACGCCGCCAACCAGGCCGAGTTCCTGGCCGAGGTGGTGGCGCAGTCGGGCTTCGACGTGCGGGTGCTGCCGCCGGCGGACGAGGCCCGCTACGGCTACCTGGCGGCGGTCAACTCGACCACGCTCGCCGACGGGCTCGCGCTGGACATCGGCGGCGGGTCGATGCAGCTCACGCGCGTCACCGGGCGCGCCGCGGCCGACGCGCGCTCGTGGCCGCTCGGGGCCGTACGGATGACGGAGCGCTTCCTCGCCGGGCGCTGGACGGCGCCGAAGCGGGTGCGCGCGCTGCGAGACCACGTGCGGGCGGAGCTCGCGGCGGCGCCGTGGCTCGACGGGCTCGGTGACGGCGGGCGGCGGATGGTCGGCGTCGGCGGCGCCGTGCGCAACCTCGCCGACGCCGCGCAGCCGCTGCGCGGGGCTCCCGTCTTCACGGTGCAGGGCGTCTCGATCGAGCGAGCGGCGCTGGGCGAGCTGATCGACCGCATGCTCGAGCTGCCGGCCAACGAGCGCAGCCGCATCCCCGGCATCAAGGCCGGCCGCGCCGAGATCATCCTGGCCAGCGCGGTGGTCATCGACGAGGTGATGGAGCACGCCGGCTTCGCTGCGCTCGAGGCCACCGAGGCGGGGCTGCGCGAGGGCGTGTTCTTCGAGAGCCTGCTGGCCGGCGCGGTGCCGCCGCTGCTCGACGACGTGCGCGCCGCCTCGGTGCGCAACCTCGCGGCGCAGTTCCATTCCGAGTTCGCGCACACCGAGCACGTCGCGCGCCTCGCGCTGCAGATGTGGGACGCGCTCGGCGCGGCGGGCCGCCATCCCGCCGACCCGGACGAGCGCGAGCTGCTGTGGGCGGCGGCGATGCTGCACGACATCGGGATGGCCGTCGACTACGACGACCACCACAAGCACTCGCGCTACCTCATCCTCAACGCCGGGCTGGCCGGCTTCAGCGCCCGGGAGACCGCCCTGATCGCGCAGATGGCCCGCTTCCACCGCAAGGGCGCGCCGGTCCTCGGCGAGCTGGCGCCGCTCGCCCGCCGCGGCGACGACGACCTGCTCGCGCGCGGCGCCGCGCTGCTGCGGCTGGCGGAGATGCTCGAGCGCGCGCACGATCAGTCGGTGCAGGCGGTGCGGCTCGAGCTGGCCGACGGTGCCGCGCGGCTGCTCCTGGACAGCCGCGACGACGCCACCCTGGCCCGCTGGTCGGCCGAGCGCGAGCGCGGCCTCTTCGAGCGCGCGTTCGGCGTCGCCCTTACCCTTTCGGATTGACGTGAGCCTCGAAGCATCCGCCAAGAACATGCAGGCCGTCTGCAAGGCCAAGGAGGTCCACAACCAGACGTGCCCCTACGGCGGCACCGCGAACGCGGTCCACCTCAACTGGTTCGACCTCGACCGCATGGGCTGGGAGGAGGGCGACGTGATCTGCGGCCTCGTCGTCGTCGGCGACGAGAAGGTCGCCACCGGCATGATGCGCGTCACCTGCGACGCCGAGCCCGACGATCCCTCCGGCCTCGAGGAAGAGGTCGAGGACGAGCTCGTCGACGCCGTCGCGGCCGACCGCGAGCTGGTCACCCCGAGCCGCAACTAGCTGCGGCGGCGCGCCCGCCCCGTGCGGGACGGACGCGCGCCACGATCACTTGGTCTCGTCGCCCCAGGAGCAGGGGCGCGTCTCGTGGCCGGACCAGGCCTTCGGCTTGGCGTAGTCGAAGGCCGGGAGCGACTGCTCGAGCGCGTTGGTCGGGAAGCAGTTGGCGAGCGCCGTGCGCAGGGTGTCCGTGAGCCAGATGTGGGTCATCGCGGTGGTGCCCCAGTGGCCGTTCTGGAAGTGGCGGTGCCACGTGAACAGCTGGCCGTCGAACGGCTTCGGGTCCTTCGCCCAGATCCGGAACATCATCCCGACCAGCACCGGGTCGCCGGTCTCGGGCCACCAGTAGACGAGCGACTCGGGCCGGCGCGGGTCGAGCACGCGATCGTCGTGCGTGTAGCGCGAGCTGCGCACGTGGAAGATGACCGGCCTCTCCCAGTCGCGCTCGTAGCTGACGAAACCGCGCTTGAGCGTCGCCTCGTAGGTCGGGAACAGCTCGCGGGCCGCTCGCCGCGTGTTCTTCCAGATGCGGCGCACCTTGGCGCGCGTCGAGCTGCTCGCGGCCTTGAGGTCCGGGTACTTCGGCGCGCTCGCGTGGTCGTGGCCCCCGCCGCCGTGGCTGTGCCCCTTGTGGCCGTCGTGGCCGGCCAGGTGCGCCTCGAACGGCCGGTCGCCCGTGTCGCAGTCCGGCTTCGTGACGCGGAAGGAGCCCGAGAGCACCTCCGGGGTGTCGAAGCGCCCGGTGATCTTCCACGTGCCGCCCCCCTGGGCCGCGGGGACCTTGCGCTGGATCGACACGTCACCGCGATTCGGGACGTACTCGTCCTTGAACAGCACCGTGACGTCGCAGTGCTGGCTGTAGAGCACGACGTTGCGCATGTGGTGACGGTCCTTGGAGACCCGGAACTCGACGTGGAACTTCGTTCCCTTCGAGGCGTGGTCGTGGACGCTGTAGTCGCCGGCGCGCGGCAGCGCGGCGGCCGCCGGCTGGGCGAGGGCGAGCAGGAACGCGCCGCAGGCGGCGGCGGAGAGGAGGTGGCGAAGGGGAAGCGGCATCACGACGAACGTAACGGTTGAAGCGGTCAAAAGGTGTGCAGCTGCGCTCGAGCGAGCCACGATGACAGGCTGCGCCCGCGTCGGCGCCGGCCCTACAGCGGGTCGAACAGCACGCCCGGGTTGAGGATCCCGCGCGGATCGACCGCCGCCTTGGCCGCGCGCAGCGCGAGCGCGAACGGCGCCGGGCGCTGGCGGTCGTACCACGGGCGGTGGTCGCGCCCGACCGCGTGGTGGTGGGTGATCGTCCCGCCCGCCCGCAGGATGGCGTCGGCGGCCGCGCGCTTGACGAAGCCCCACGTCTCGAGCTCCTCGCCGCGCTCGACCGGCGCCAGGCAGGTGAAGTAGGGCGCGGCGCCGTCCGGATAGGCGTGCGTGATCCGGACGGTGACGCTGCCGGCGCCGCAGCGCTCCTGCAGCGCCGCCTCCGTCGCCCCGCGCACCTCGGCGACGAACGCATCGTGGCGGTCCCACGTGATCGCGGTCTCGAAGGTCTCCGACAGGACGCCGATGGCCACGAACGTGTCGCGCAGGTACGGCGCGCGCAGGAAGGCGTCGCGCCAGGCGCCCATGGATCCGCGCTGGCTCGTGTCGCGCTCCTCCCACGCGCCGCCGTGGCGCTCGCAGATGCGCAGGGCGTGCGCGAAGCGCTCGCCGACGGGGACCTCCGCCGATTCGAAGCCCAGGACGAGCAGCGCGTGCGTGCCGTCGCCGGCGAAGGTCAGCGCCGCCTCGCGCGGGTCGATCAGCCGGCAGTTGGCCGGCATCAGGCCGGCCTGCACGATCTCGCGGACGGCCGCGGCGCCCGTCGCGTAGTCGGGGAAGCGGACGCCGGCGGCCCGCCGCTGCTCCGGCCGGCGCAGCACGCGCACCCACGCCTCCGTGATGACGCCGAGTGTGCCCTCCGAGCCCAGCAGCCAGCGGTCGGGCGAGGGACCGGCGCCCGAGGCCGGCAGCCGCCGCGACTCCCACACACCGCGCGCCGGCGTCACCGCCCGCACGGCCTCGACGAGGTCGTCGATGTGCGTCGGCCCCGTCGCGAAGTGCCCGGCGGCGCGCGTGGCCACCCAGCCGCCGAGCGTCGCCAGCTCGAACGACTGCGGGTAGAAGCGCAGCGTCAGCCCCCGCTCGGCGAGCTGGCGCTCGAGCACCGGGCCGGTCGCTCCGGCCTGGATGCGGGCCGCGAGCGACACGTCGTCGACCTCGAGCACGCGGTCGAGGCGCTCGAGCGCGAGCGCGATCGCCCCCTCGTGGACCTCCCCCGGCACCGCCTCGATGCCGCCCACCACGCTCGTGCCGCCGCCCACCGGGGTCACCGCCACGCGCGCGCCCGCCGCCCACTCGAGCGTCCGCTCGACATCGGCCTCGCCGCGCGCGTGCACGACGAAGTCCGGCGGCGCCGGCAGCTGTCCGCGGAAGCCGCGCACCACGTCCATGTAGGAGCGCCCGAGCCCGTAGCGGGCGCGGTCGTAGGCGCCGTCGGAGGCGACCTCCGCCAGCTCGGGCGGGATGGGCACGCGCGGCGCCGGCAGCCGCAGCGCCTCCACTCCCACCGGGTCCTCGACCTCCTCCGAGCCGAAGCCGATGTGCGCCCGCAGCCCGGCCGCCGCGGCGGCGAGCTCGGCCCGCGGGGGCTGCTCGTCCTCGGTTCCCCAGCCCCAGAACTTGCGGCGCGCGTGCGTCATGGCGCAGCACCGTACCGCGAGTAAGGTGACGGACATGTCGTACGAGCCGGGGATCCTCGCCCGCGGGCCCTGGTCGCCCGACGCCGTGCGCGTGCGCTGGCGCGACGAGGTCTTCGAGTCGCACCCGGACAAGCACGCCGAGGCCGACGTCGCGCTCGCGGCGCTGCAGGACCGCGGCTCGCCGTCGCACGACGGCATGGCGGCGCGGCTGGCGGCCTTCGACGCGCGACCGGACGGCCTCGAGCTCGAGCTGCAGCCGATGCGCTGGGGGCTGCGGCTCGTCGAGGACGACGCGTCGGGGTCGATCTCGGTGCAGTGCGTGGTCCGCGACGCCGACGGCCGCTGGCTGGCGGGCCGCCGCGCACCGTGGGTCGCGACGTGGGCGGGGCGCTGGGCGCTCGGCGCCGGCGGCGCCGTGGAGGTCGGCGAGGACCCGGTGCTCGCGCTGACCCGCGAGCTCGAGGAGGAGTGGGGCGTGACGCCGGAGCGCGTGCAGGTCGAGGCGCTGGTGTGCCTGCCCAACCGCCTGGTGATGCTGGTCGGCCAGGCGTGGGTGGCGCCCGGCGCCGAGCTGGTCCGCGACCACGAGCACGACGACCACGCGTGGTGGCCGCCCGACCCGGGGGAGTGGCCCGAGGAGGCCTCGCCCGAGCTGCGCCGGCTCGCCGAGGCGCTCGCGCGCGCGTGACGCAGGGGCTGCTCAGGCGCGCGTCGTACGTGCACTCCGCGATCTACGCGGGGCTGCTGTACGTGGCGTGGGTCGACCGCAACGAGCCGCTCGTGACCGTCTTCGGCTGGGGGCACGGGCTGCTGTGGATCGCCATGTCGCTGGCCTGCCTGGAAGCCGTGCGGCGCCGCGTGATCCCGCTCTGGCTCGGGGTCATGGTCGCGGTCGTCGGCGGGATCGGGCCGTTCGCGGGATCGCTCGGCTTCTGGGTCGAGAAGCGCCGGCGCTCCGACTAGGCGCGACGCCGCAACGCGGCATCCTCCCGATGGCCGGCGAAGGGGTATGCTCGGAGTCTCTCTATGGCAGTCAACACCACGGTCGAAGTGGTCATGCCCGCAATGGGCGACTCCGTCTCCGAGGGGACGGTCCTCGAATGGCACAAGTCGGAGGGCGACACGGTCGCCGCCGACGACACGCTGGTCGAGATCTCGACCGACAAGGTCGACGCCGAGGTCCCCTCGCCGGTCGCCGGCACGATCGTCAAGCGCCACGTCGCGGAGGGCGACACCGTCACCGTCGGCGCCGTGCTGTGCGAGATCGCGCCGGGCGAGGGCAACGGCGCCGGCGGCGCCCCGGAGACCGAGGCGCCGGCGCCGGCCACCGCCGACGGCGGCGGCAACGGCTCGGCCACGGCGGCCGAGGAGAAGGTCGTCGACATCGCGATCCCCGCCATGGGCGAGTCGGTCACCGAGGGGATCATCCTCGAGTGGCTCAAGCAGCCCGGCGACCCGATCGAGCAGGACGAGGGCGTCGTGGAGGTCTCCACGGACAAGGTCGACGCCGAGCTGCCCGCCCCCGCCTCCGGCACGCTGACCGAGCAGCTCGCCGCTCCGGGCGACACGGTCACCGTCGGCCAGGTCGTGGCCCGCATGAAGGTCGGCGCGGGCGCGTCCGCTCCGGCGGCGCCCGCCCCCGAGCCGACGTCGGCCCCGCGCCCCGGCACCGACGCGCCGGCGGCCGCGACGCCGGCCGTGCCCGACGACGTCAAGGCGTCGCCCGTCGCGCGCCGCGTGGCCGCCGCGGAGGGCGTCGACCTCGCGCGCGTCCACGGCACGGGCCCGGGCGGGCGCATCACCAAGGCCGACGTGCTCGCGGGCGAGACCAACGGCGCCGCCCCGGCGGCGGCTCCCGCGCCCGCGGAGGGCAGGCCGACGCTGCTCAAGGGCGCGTCGGCGATGCTCGCGCGCTACATGGACGAGTCGCGGTCGATCCCGACCGCGACGTCGTTCCGCACCATCACCGTCACGGCCCTGGACGGCCGCCGCAAGCAGCTCAAGGAGGGCGGCCAGCGCGTCTCCTTCACCCACCTCATCGCCTACGCGATCGCGCGCGCGGCGACCGAGGAGATGCCGGTGATGGCGCGCCACTTCGCCGAGGTCGACGGCAAGCCGCACGTCGTCGACGACGGCGCGGTCAACCTGGGCATCGCCGTCGACGTCGAGAAGAAGGACGGCAGCCGGACGCTGATGGTGCCGGTCATCCGCGACGCGGGACGGCTCAGCTTCCGCGAGTTCCTCGATGCCTTCAACGACCTGATCGCCCGCGCGCGCGAGAACAAGCTCACCGCCGACGACCTCCAGGGCGCGAACCTCAGCCTCACCAACCCCGGCGGCATCGGCACGATCGCCTCCGTGCCGCGGCTGATGAACGGGCAGGGCACGATCGTCGCCACCGGCGCGATCGGCTATCCCGTCGGGCTCGGCGCGATCGGCGCCATGATCGGCGCCGAGAAGGTCATGACGATGACCTCGACCTACGACCACCGCATCATCCAGGGTGCGGAGTCGGGGCAGTTCCTGCAGGTCATCGAGGCATACCTCCAGGGCGAGCACGGCTTCTACGAGAGCGTGTTCGAGGACCTCGACGTGCCGCTCGGCTCCGCGCCGCAGCCGCCGGCGCCCGCCGCGGCCGCCGCGACCACGCGCGACGCGGCGCCGCCGCCCGCCGCGGCCGGCCAGATCGACGAGGACCTGCTGCAGGCCGTGCAGGCGGCGACATCGCTCGTGAAGGCCCACCGCACGCACGGCCACCTCGCCGCGCGGCTCGACCCGCTCGGATCCGACCCGAAGGGCGACCCGGCGCTCGATCCGACGCCGCTCGGCCTCACCCCGGAGGTCATGGCGCGGATCCCGGCGAAGATCCTGCGCGTCTTCGTCCCCGGCTCGACGCTGGCCGAGGCGCTGCCGCACCTGCGCGAGACCTACTGCGGCACGATCGCCTACGAGATCGAGCACATCTCCAGCCACCGCCAGCGCGTGTGGCTGCGCGAGAAGATCGAGTCCGGCGAGTTCCGCCAGCCGCTGACGACCGAGGAGAAGAAGTCGCTCCTGCGCCGGCTCACGCAGGTGGACGGCATGGAGCGCTTCATGCACAAGGCCTACCTGGGCCAGAAGCAGTTCTCCATCGAGGGCCTCGACATGACGGTCCCGATGCTCGACGAGACGATCCAGCTCGCCGCCGCCAACGGCGCCCGCGAGGTCGTGCTCGGCATGGCGCACCGCGGCCGGCTCAACGTCCTCGCCCACAACCTCGGCCGGCCGTACGAGACGATCTTCCGCGAGTTCGAGGGCGCGCAGGACATCGAGGCGGTCACGACGATCCCGCAGGGCGGCACCGGCGACGTCAAGTACCACCACGGCGCGCAGGGCACCTATCAGGTCGGCGAGGGGTCGATCCTCGTGCGGCTGGAGTCCAACCCGAGCCACCTCGAGTACGTCTCCCCGGTGGTCACCGGCGCCACCCGCGCGGTGCAGACCACGCGCCAGGGCCCGCACACGCACATCGATCAGGCGGCCGCGGTCCCGATCATCCTGCACGGGGACGCCGCCTTCCCGGGCCAGGGCGTCGTGGCCGAGACCTTCAACCTCCAGGGCCTCGACGGCTACACGGTCGGCGGCACGATCCACCTCATCCAGAACAACCAGATCGGCTTCACGACCGATCCGGACGAGTCGCGGTCGACCCGCTGGGCGTCGGACCTCGCGAAGGGCTTCGACGTCCCGATCATCCACGTGAACGCCGACGACGTGGCCGCGTGCATCTCGGCGGTGCGGCTCGCCTTCGCGTACCGCCAGGAGTTCGGCCACGACGTGCTGATCGACCTGATCGGCTACCGCCGCTGGGGCCACAACGAGGCCGACGAGCCGGCGTACACGCAGCCGGACATGACCGCGCTCATCAAGAGCAAGCAGTCGGTCCGAGACATCTTCGCCGACCAGCTCGTCGCCGAGGGCTCGATCAGCAAGGAAGAGGCCGACGCGGTCGCCCAGGAGATCTGGGACCAGCTCGCCGAGCGCCACAAGCAGCTCAAGGAGGAGCTGGCGCGCTCGGACACCGACCAGCCCACGGGCGGCTACGAGCTCGACCGCACGCAGTCGCCCGAGGTCAAGACCGCCGTCTCGGCCGACCGCCTGCGCAGCCTCAACGAGGAGCTGCTCAAGTTCCCCGACGGCTTCAACGTCCACCCCAAGCTCGCCCGCCAGCTCGAGAAGCGCCGCAGCGCCGTCGAGGAGGGCAAGGACATCGACTGGGCGCACGCCGAGGCGCTCGCCTTCGCGTCGCTGCTGTCGGAGGGCACGCCGGTCCGTCTCACCGGCCAGGACGTCGAGCGCGGCACCTTCTCGCAGCGCCACCTCGTCCTGCACGACCACAAGACCGGCCAGCGGGTCTCGCCGATCCAGAACCTGCCGGGCGCGCTCGCGCCGATGGAGCTGCACAACTCGCCGCTGTCGGAGATCGCCTGCCTCGGCTTCGAGTACGGCTACTCGATGGAGGCGCCCGAGTCGCTCGTGCTGTGGGAGGCGCAGTTCGGCGACTTCGCCAACTCGGCGCAGGTCATCATCGACCAGTTCATCGTCTCCGCTCTCGCCAAGTGGGGGCAGACGTCGCGCCTGACGCTGCTGCTGCCGCACGGCTACGAGGGCTCCGGGCCCGAGCACTCCTCGGCGCGGCTGGAGCGCTTCCTCACCCTGGCCGCCGAGGGCAACATCCGCGTCGCCAACCTCACGACCCCCGCGCAGTACTTCCACCTGCTGCGCCGTCAGGCGCGCGTGGCCAAGCAGCGCCCGCTGGTGATCATGACCCCGAAGTCGCTGCTGCGCCTGCCGCAGGCGACGTCCCGGATCGAGCACCTGTCGGAGTCGCGCTTCTTCCCGGTCCTCAGCGAGCCGCGCATCGACGAGGACAAGGTCCAGCGCCTGGTCCTCTGCACCGGCAAGATCTTCTACGACCTCAAGGGCCACACCACCCGCGAGGGCAACGAGGGCGTCGCCATCACCCGCGTCGAGCTGCTGTACCCGTTCCCGCAGCAGCAGATCATGGACGAGATCGCCCGCTACCCGAACCTGCGCGAGGTCGTCTGGGTGCAGGAGGAGCCGCGCAACATGGGCGCCCGCGCGCACATGTCCCCGCGCATGCTGCAGATCCTCCCCGACCACCTCGAGTTCGGCTACGTCGGCCGCCCCGAGCGCGCGAGCCCGGGCGAGGGCTATCCGGCCGCGCACACCATCGAGCAGAACCGCATCATCCGCACGGCGCTGGACCTCTCCCAGCCCGTGTCGATGAACCCGGCCAAGCCGCCGGGCGAGCGCTAGCCCTCGAGCGTCTCCGACGCCTCGAGCCAGGCGGCCTCGAGCGCCTCGCGCTCCGCGGCGACCGCCGCCAGCTCGGCCTGCAGCTCGCGCAGGCGCACGTGGTCGGTGGCCGCGGCGGCCATCCGCTCGTGCAGGTCGGCCTCGCGCGTGCTCAGCTTGTCGAGCTCGCGCTCCAGCCGCGCGACCTCCTTGCGCGCCGCGCGGATGGCGCCGCCGGGCGGGGTCGTGCGCGCCGCCGGCGCGGGCGCGGGCGGCGCGGCGGCGGCGGCCTCGCGCCGGCGCAGCTCGAGGTACTGCTCGATGCCGCCGGGCAGGTGCCGGATGCCGCCGTCCGGTTCGAGGGCATGGACGTCGTCGCAGACGCGCTCGACGAAGTAGCGGTCGTGGCTGACCACGACCAGCGTGCCCGGCCAGCCGTCGAGCAGGTCCTCGAGGGCCGTGAGCGTGTCGACGTCGAGGTCGTTGGTCGGCTCGTCGAGCAGCAGCACGTTCGGCCCGCCCATCAGCAGGCGCATGAGCTGCAGCCGCCGCCGCTCGCCGCCGGAGAGGTCGCGCACGAGGGTCCGGGCCTTCTCGCCGCGGAAGCCGAAGCGGTCGACCAGCATGGCCGCCGAGATCTCGCGGCCGTCGCCGAGCGTCGCGCGGCCGCGCGCCGCCTCCTCGACCGCCTCGAGCACCCGCAGGTGGCCCGGGACGTCGGCCACCTCCTGGGACAGGTGGGCGACGCGCACCGTCTCGCCGCGCTCGACGCGGCCCGACGCCGGCTCGAGCTCGCCGGCCAGCACGCGCACGAGCGTCGTCTTCCCGGACCCGTTGACGCCCACGAGCGCGACCCGGTCGCCGGGACCGAGGCGCCAGGTGACGTCCCGCAGGACGGTGCGGCCGTCGTAGCCGGCCGACACGCCCACCGCCTCGACCACCTTGCTGCCGAGCCGCGCGGTCGCGAAGCGCAGCAGCTCGGCGCGGTCGCGCGGCTCCGGCTCGTCGGCGATCAGCGCGTTGGCGGCCTCGATCCGGAACTTCGGCTTCGACGTCCGAGCCGGCGGCCCGCGCCGCAGCCACGCGAGCTCCTTGCGCAGGAGCTGGCGCCGGCGGTCCTCGCGGGTCGCCTCGACGCGCTCGCGCTCGGCGCGCGCCAGCACGTAGGCGGCGTAGCCGCCCTCGTAGCGGCGGATCGTCCCGTCGCCCACCTCCCAGGTCGCGGTGCAGACCGCGTCGAGGAACCAGCGGTCGTGGGTGACGACGAGCAGCGCGCCGCGGCGGGCGGCCAGGTGGCGCGCGAGCCAGTCGACGCCCTCGACGTCGAGGTGGTTGGTCGGCTCGTCGAGCAGCAGCAGCTCGGCGTCGCCGACGAGCAGGCGCGCCAGCGCCACCCGCCGCCGCTCCCCGCCCGACAGCGGGCCGACGGGCGCGTCGAGCGCGAGGCCGCCGAGCAGCCCGTCCAGCACCTCCCGCACGCGCGCGTCCGCGCGCCACTCGTGGTCGGGCCGGCCGCCGACCAGGACGTCCCGGATCGTCCGCGCCGGATCGAGCTCGTCGCGCTGGGCCAGCAGCGCCGTCGCGACGCCGGCGGTGCGCGTGACCGCGCCGGCGTCCGGCGTCTCCGCGCCGGCCACCAGCCGCAGCAGCGTCGACTTGCCGTCGCCGTTGCGGCCGACGACGCCGATCCGGTCCCCCGCCTGGACGCCCGCGGTCACCGCCGTGAGCACGGCGCGGCTGCCGTAGCCCTTGGCGACGTCCTTGAGGTTGACCAGGTTGCGCGGCGCGGCCAGCGCGCTACGCCTCGACGGCCGGCACGACGCGGGCGCGGACCTCGCGCGCGTGGACGTCCTCGCCGCACTCCGAGCAGACGAGGCGCGGCTCGAAGACGTGGCCGCAGGGCTTGTGCGTGAGCTCCATCGGCGGGCCCGACTCGAAGCCGCCGTAGCGGTTGCCCCACTGCATCAGCGTCAGCAGGATCGGATACAGCTCGAGCCCCTTGTCGGTCAGCCGGTACTCGTACAGCGTGCGGCCGGGATGCTCGGCGTACGGGCGGCGCTCGAGGATCCCGTGCTCGACCAGCGTCTTGAGCCGGTCGGTGAGGATGTTCCGGGCGATGCCGGTGCCCTGCTGGTAGTCCTCGAAGCGGCGGGCGCCGAGGAAGGCCGTGCGCAGGATCACGATCGTCCAGCGCTCGCCCAGCACGGCCATGCTGCGCGCGATCGCGCAGTGGGCGTCGGCCAGGGCGTCGTGGCGCACGGCACGGAGCGTAGTCGCTCCGGCCACGGCCCGGCCGTCCTGTTCGCGCTCACGCCCCTCCCGTGGCTGCGACGCCGACGGCGACCGGTCGACCGGCCGGGGGCGCGCGTCGCTCATGGACCTTCGTGCGACCCTCCGGCGCGTTGCTCGGCAGCCTCCTTGCGCATCCGGGCGAAGTCGTCCTCCGTGAACTTCCGTGGGAACGGGCTCGTGCGCACGGTGCGGGTCGCGCCGCTGCGCATGCGGATTTCGAGCGTCACGCTCCCGCCGTCGAAGTGGTCGATCGTCGCGATGTAGGTCTCTCGAGCCTGCAGCGGCACGGTCAACTTCCGGCCGCTCGTGCGGGCCTGGATCGACTCGACGTCGGCTGTCGCCCGTCCCCAGATCGTGGCGGTGTCGGTCTGCACGTTCCGCGCCACGGCAACCGTGATGGGATCGGGGACGCCGCCGCACGCGCCGCCCTCGCCCAGGGGCAACGGCTCGAAGCCGTCGGGGCCGGATCCACCCACGCGATCGCCCGAGACCTCCCCGCTGGCGGCGCAGGCCTGGCCGCTGCTGTTCCTGTAGAGGACGACGCCGAGGTCACGGCCCCCGTTCGGGTTCTTCGTCCGCGCGGTGACTTGAGGCTCGGTCGCTGGCTGCGCGTCGCTCGCGGGCTCCCGGGCGCCCCGAGAGCCGTCGCCCGTGACCCCGCTTGCAACTGCGAGGCCGGCGGTCGCACTGAGCACCAGGCCGATGATCAGGATTGGTGACTTCCTCATGGCGTGCTCCTAAGGTGCCTCAGGCGTTGTAGATGCGACAGCTCGAACGCGGCGGGTCGTGGGCGTAGTGCGCGTGGTAGCTGAGAAGCCATCGCCCGTTGTAGAAGTCGTACGCGCCGGCGGCACCGAAGCCCGCACACTCGTCTTGGAAGGCGCGGAACTCACGCCTGCTCCAGACCGAGCACGTGTCCAGCCGGACGACCATGTCGAAGTACGTGCCGCCGCCGGATGTGTCCCCCACAGCGCAGTAGTAGTCGGTTCCCAGCGTGTAGTAGAAGATCCGGCCGAAGTAGGAGCCGTCGGTCTTGTAGTCGCCGTTGTCAAGGATCATGAGAATTCCCCAGGTGTGATCGTGGGAATTCCCCACCTTCGGTTCGGCCGGTGAGGGCGGGTCGGAGGGCTGCGATGGCGTCGCGGTGGCGGCGCATGCGGTAGCTGTCGCCAGTGATTGTCAGGACGGTCGCGTGGTGCAGCAGGCGGTCGAGGATCGCGGCGGCGACAGTGGTGTCGTCGAAGATCGCGCCCCAGTCGGCGATGCCGCGGTTGGTGGTCAGGATGATCGAGCCGTGCTCGTAGCGGCGCGATATCACCTGGAACAGATGCGACGCGGCTTCGCCGGGCAGCGGCAGGTAGCCGAGCTCGTCGATGATCAGCAGCTGCGGGCCGTTCCAGAAGCGCATCGTGGTCGCCCAGCGTCCTTCGATCGCGGCCCGTGAGGTGCGGGCGACGAGGTCGGCGGCGGTCGTGTAGTAGACGCGGTAGCCGGCTTCGACGGCTTTGTGGCCGAGCGCGGTGGCGAGCATCGTCTTGCCGACCCCGGGCGGCCCGATCGCGATCACGTTCGCGCGTTTTTCGATGAATCTCAGCGTCGCGAGGTCTTCGACCAGGCGCCGGTCCAGGCCTGGCTGGGCGGTGAAGTCGAACTGCTCGATCGTCTTGCGCGCTGGGAGCTTGGCGAACCGCAGCCGGCCCTGCAGGCGGCGTTGCTCGACGGCATCGACTTCGGCGGCGAGCAGGTCGTGCAGGAACTGCGTGTAGCCGGGCTGGTCGCGTTCGGCGGCCTCCAGCGCGGGCGCTAAGCGTTCGGCGACGGCCGGCAGGCGCAGGTAGGCGAGGTGCTCGCGCAGCTGCTGGTAGAGGCTGTCGGCCATCAGCAGTGCACCTGCGCCTGGGCGAGCTGGGCGTAGCGCTCGAGCGAGATCACCTCGGCGCTGGCCGGGTCCAGGCCGCGCAGCCGCGCGAGCTCGGCCAGCGCCGCCTGGCCGGGCGGCCGGTTGACCTTGCGCCGGCACTCGGTCTGCGTCGTGAACGCCGCGAGGACGGCGTGCTCGAGCAGCCGGGCGTGCTCTGGGCTGCGGATCGTCTGGCCGGCGCCGGCCGGGACGCGGCGGTGCTCGGCAATCACCTCGCCGGCCGGGGAGATGATTCGCAGGACGGGGTCGCCGACGCCCGCGATGACCGAGACCGTGCGGCCGGCGTGGTTGGGCTCGACGCTGTAGCGGTTGCCCTCAAAGGCGACCAGCGCCGACCGCGATGCCGTGCGCGCGACGAGGACCCTGGCCGGGTAGGGCAGGGCCGGCAGCGCGCTGAGCGGTTCCGCGGAACCGAGCTCGCCGACCGTCGAGCCGCGCCGGCGCCGGGCGTCGGAGACCCTGACGCAGAACGCGTCCAGCGACGCCTGCGCCTCGCCAACGCTGCCGACGCGAGCGGCGCGGAACCAGCGGCCGCCCAGGAACCTGATCGCCGCTTCGACGACGCCCTTGCGCTGCGGGCGGTGCGGCGGGCAGATCGCGACATCGGCGCCGTAGTGCTTGGCCAGCTGCGCGAACTGCGGATTCAGCCGGTCGGTCCCGGGGATCACCGCCGCCGCCATCCGATCCACGCGCCAAACCCTCGGCGTGCCGCCGAGGCCGACGAGGATCTCGTGCAGCGCGCCAGCCAAGTGCCCGAAGGTCATCTGCTCACACAGCACCGCGCGGAAGCGACCGGAGTGCGACAGCGCGCCGACCAGCGCGTAGGCCGGCTCGCCCCAGGGCGTGTCCGGGAGCTCGAGCCAGTCCCACTGGATCTCCTCGCCGGGCGGGTGATCGATCTCAGTCGTCGGCGCCCGCCCGCGGCGCTGCTGACAGACCACACAGACCGGCCGCAGCTCCAGCCGCCGCAGCTCCCTGACCAGCGTCGGATAGGACCGATCGAACCCGGCCTCGGCAAGCTCGTCCAAGAGCGTCACCGCCGGCAAGTGCGGATCGTCGACGAACCGCGCCGCGACGTAGTCCCGAAACGGCTCCAGGCAGCTCGGCGCTGGCGTTCGCCGCTGCAGGCCGCCTTCGCCCGCCAGATAGCGGCGCACGGTCTTTCGGTCGCGGCCGGTATGGCGCGCGATCGCGGCCACCGACCAGCCGCGCGCTTTCAAGGCGTGGATCTCCACGTCGTCCTCCTGTGTGAGCATCCCCCAGGGGTCCTCCCGACCGGGTCGCAGGCTTCGAACACCCGCAACCCTGCGGAGGGCCCCCGACAGAACCGCGCACGTGGTTGGGATCGACTCCGGCTCGGCCCTACGGGCCTTCGCCTCCGTCGACCCCAACCACGTCGTCGCTACGCCCTACCGACCTGGGGAATTCCTGTGATCAGAGATGGGGAGAAAACCGTGATCGCGCCCAGCCGTGGACGAGCCCGTGGGTGTAGCCGTTGTGAGTGTGGTAGTGGTCCGCGAGCGCGACGCGTACGGCGACGCCGAACGAGAAGCGGCCACGAACGCCAGCGCCCACATCGACAGTCGTCGTCGCTCAAGGGCGCCATGAGTGGGCAATGCCGGCCGGCCCTAGCGGTGGAGAAGCAGCATCTGCACGACTGAAAGCCTCTTTTTATCAGAAGTTCTCGTCCATGTCACCTCCCGGGCGGGCGCGTTTCGAGACCTCACGCGCTCGATCGAGGTTCGGCGCGGGCGAGCGTCGCCGCCGCGCCGCCATGGACCTGCTTAGGAACCTTTTAGCCCGGCGCCCGCTCCCCGGCGCGCCCGGCCGTGTCGCAGCTCTCCGAACGCACCCGACACAGGAGGTCCATGTGACTTCGAGAACCGGTCGCTACGTCATGCTCATCGCCGCCGCGCTGCTCGTCGGCGTCCCAGCCGTCGCCGGTGCGTTCGGCGAGGGCAGAGACCTCAAGCTCGGCAAGCGCAACCCGAGCCCGAACACCAGCCTCGCGCTCAACAGCGAGACCGAGATCATCGCCAACAGCTCGACCTACGGCACCCGCCAGTCCAACAAGCGCGACGGCGACGGCGGCGGCGCCATCTACGGCTGCCGCTCCGCGGCCGGCAACGAGCCGTGCGTGCGCGCGATCAACCTGCGCGACGGCCGCGCCTTCGAGTTCCAGACCGCCGGCAAGGAAGGCGGGCGCATCCAGGTGGGCGACGCCGCCGGCGCGCCGTTCACGACGAACGCCACCGGCGTCGCCACCGGCCTCAACGCCGACCGCGTCGACGGCAAGGACGCCGGCGAGCTCGCCGCCGCCGCCGACCTCGCCTTCGCCGCCGTCGACGCGACGGGCAGGCTCACCGGCGACCGCGGCGCCGCCGAGGCGAAGCTGGTCGATGCCGCCAATGGGACCTACAGCGTGACCTTCGAGCGCGACGTCAAGGCCTGCTCGTTCACCGTGTCCCAGCAGGGGGCGACCGCCAACGGCGACGTCGCCTTCGCGACGAGCGTCGCCACCGACGGCAAGACGGTGCTCGTCGACCAAGCCGACGAGGCCGCCGACCGGGCCGACTTCCACCTGCAGGTCGTCTGTTGAGCTAGGCCCGGGCGGTGGGGGTGGGGCACTCGAGTGCCTCGCCCCCGTGCTCGCCCATCAGGCGCCCGAAGATCGTCCCGAGCAGGCCGACCTCGTCGCACGACAGGCGCCCGAGGAAGCGGTCCTCGATGACCTCGAAGAAGGTGTCCTGCGCCTCGGAGACCAGCGCGCGCCCGGGCGGAGTGATCGTCGCGTGCACGACGCGCGAGTCGCTCGCGCAGGAGCGGCGCGCGACGAGGCCGCGCTGCTCG
>DATLGB010000108.1:0-13003 GCA_035540675.1 Solirubrobacteraceae bacterium
TTTCCAAGCTCATGGAGGGCGAGGTCGCGAAGCTGATCCACATGGAGGAGCGGCTCCACGAGCGCGTCGTCGGCCAGGACGAGGCCGTCGAGGCCGTGTCGAACGCGCTGCGCCGCTCACGCGCCGGCCTTCAGGACCCGAACCGCCCGATCGGCGCCTTCCTGTTCATCGGACCCACCGGCGTGGGCAAGACCGAGCTGGCCCGGGCGCTCGCCGAGTTCATGTTCGACTCGGAGGAGGCGATCGTCCGGCTCGACATGTCCGAGTACATGGAGAAGCACTCGGTCTCGCGGCTCGTGGGAGCGCCGCCCGGCTACGTCGGCTACGACGAGGGCGGCCAGCTCACCGAGGCGGTCCGCCGGCGCCCGTACGCCGTGATCCTGCTCGACGAGATCGAGAAGGCGCACAACGACGTCTTCAACATCCTGCTGCAGGTGTTCGACGACGGCCGCCTCACCGACGGCCAGGGCCGCACGGTCGACTTCAAGAACTCCGTCCTGATCGCGACCTCGAACATCCCGGGCGGCCGCGCCGGTGTCGAGTCGTTCTTCAAGCCCGAGTTCGTCAACCGCCTCGACGACATCGTCGAGTTCCAGGCGCTGAGCCGCGAGCAGATCGGCGAGATCGTCGACCTCCAGGTCACGTCCCTGGTGCGGCGCGTCGCCGAGCGCGGAGTGGAGATCGAGCTCACCGACGCCGCCCGCACGCTGCTCGGCAACCTCGGCTACGACCCGACCTACGGCGCGCGGCCGCTCAAGCGGGTCATCCAGCGCAACCTGGTCGATCCGCTCGCGCTCGGCATCCTCGAGAACCGCTACGGCCCCGGCGACCGCATCGTCGTCGACGCCGCCGACGGGCAGCTGACCTTCACGCGCGCCGAACTGGCGGCGCCGGTCGCCTAGCCGCGGGGCGCCGCCGCCGGCTGGTGAGGGGGCCCGTCACGGCCCGGCCGCGGCGCCCGCGCCCGAGCCGCGCGATGGCGCCTTCGCACCGCCATGCGTGCCTTAGGCGCCATCACTGCCGTCGCGCCGACCGCCGGGGCGCCGGACCGACGCCCTCAATGCCTGCCGTTCGTCAGAACTCGAGCGTGCGAGGGCGAACCTCGGCGGCTCCGTCGCGTTGGCGCGTTCTTCGGCCATATGCCGAAGAAGGCGCCAGCGTTCGGCTGGTGAGGGGCGGTGGTGGCGGCCTCGCCCGCGCCGGGCGACGTGATGGCGCTTTTGTTCCGCTATGCGGGCTCAAGGCGCCATCACGTGCGTCCGCGGCCAGCGCGGGCGTCTCGGACCCACTCCCTCAATGCCCGCCGTTCGCCCGGCCCGGCGGCCGCGCGGCGCCGTGGCGCGCCGCGCCGAGCCGCGTCAGGGCGCTTTTGTTCCGCTATGCGTGCTTAAGTCGCCCTCACTGCGTCCGCGGCAGCGCCGGCGCACCGGATGCACTCCCTCGATGCCTGCCGTTCACCAGGGCCCGAGCGCGCGGGGCGGCTCTGCGGCCGGGTCCGGCTGGTGAGGGGTGTCCGCGCCGCGCGCGCGGCGCCCGCGGCCGCGCCGATCCGCGGACGTCCCGGACCCGCCCCCTCGATGCCCGCCGTTCGCCCCAATCGGAGCGCGCCGCCCCCGGCCGCCACCAGCGGCGACGACGTCACCGCTTGGCGATCCGCGTGAGGTACTCGTCGGAGAAGTCCACCCGGAACTCCGCCCACAGCGGCAGGTGGTCGGACATCTGGTAGGTCCGCCAGGCGCGGAACTGCTTCTTGGCCGCCGCCGCGTCCGCCGGCTTCTTCGGGCTGCGGTGGCCGTCGTCGTGGCGGGCGGTGATGTAGCGGTCGATGTAGGGGCGGTAGAGGTCCGCGTCGGCGTCGGTGAAGACGTGCTCGTAGAAGTCGAAGGCGCCGGCGCGCCCGGTGCACTCGAATCGCTCGCCGCGCGCGCGGAAGGCGATCTGGTCGTACTTCTTGTCGCGCGGCACGTTGGTGCCGGGAATGGACCTCACGCCCTCGGGGATCTCGAAGCCGCCGTCCTCGACGAGCGCGCGCATGGTCGCGTCGCTGTCGCTGAAGATGTTGAAGTCGCCGAGCACGATCAGGTTGCGGACGTTCTCGCTCGGGTCGTCGGTGCGACGGCGCAGGAAGCGGGCGACCTGCCGGATCTCCTCGACGCGCGCGAGCGGCTCGGCCTCGCTCGGCCCGTAGAGGATGTGGACGGTCGCCAGCACGAAGCGCGTCCAGCCGACCTGGAAGCCGGCCATCAGCGGCGTCCGCGCGACCTGCTGGGCGGGCACCGCGCGACCGTCCTCCACGACCGGCGGCAGCACGAGCTCGCCGGCGATGCCCAGGAAGCGCACCTTGCGCGTGTCGTAGAGGAACGCAAGGCGCTCCTGGTTGCCGGCGCGGCCCTCGGTCACGTCCGACACGACGTAGGACCAGTGGCGGCCGAGCCGGTAGGCGACGGCGTCGAGCGCGTCGAGGTCGCCCCGCACCTCCTGCACGGCGATCAGGTCGAAGCGGTCGAGGACCTCGGCGATGTAGGCGTAGGACTCCGGAAGCCGCCGGCCCCAGCTCTCCGAGTCGAACTCGCGCAGGTTCCACGTGGCCAGCAGCAGCGTGTGCAGCGTCCGGCGGGGCACCGCCGCGGGGCCGGTCTCGAGAGCGGCGCGCAGGTCGAGCAGGCGCCCGGCCGCGCGGGTGCGCGCGTCGGGATCGTCGTTCCAGGGCCACCGGCCCCGGCTCATGTCGGCGTAGTAGGGCATCGCTCGCCTCGCTCAGGTGGCTTTGAGCGATCCAACACCCGCGCCGGCCCGGCGTCAAGCTCGGGCCGGCGGGGCGACGCCGTCCGTCAGCGCATGCGGATGACCTTGCGCACCAGGATCTCGAGCTTCACGAACGCGCTGGCGGGCTGCGACGCGTACGTCTTCTGCTGGTCGACCTGGAGGATCCAGCGGCCGGTGCGCGGCTTGAACGGGAACTGCCGGCGCTTGGCCCGGAAGGTTCCGCACGGCCCCGTCGGCTTCGCGGCCAGGCGAACGGTCTTGCGCAGCTTGCCGGCGCGGACGTAGTGGGCGTAGACCGGGCGCTCGAGCAGCGTGAAGCCGCGGCCGGAGAAGGTGATGCGGCGCGACGGCCTCGCCCGCCGCGGCTTGGCCCTGACGGTGAGGTTGGTCACGAGCGACTGCGCCGTCACCGTCTGCTGCGCGTTGGCCTCCTCGGTGATGGTGACGTCGAACGGCCGCTGCCCCTTCTCGTTGAGCGGCGCCTTGACCGTGCCGGCGCCGAGGTTGCCGGCGGCGTCGATCGGGACGTTCGTGGCGACGGTCGCGCCGTCCACGACGACGCGGACGGTCGAGTTGGGAGTGAAGCCGCTGCCCGAGAGCTCGATGTTCTCGGTGATGGCGTCGCCCGTGGCCGGGTCGACCCCGACCGACACGTAGCAGGACTTCAGCGGGTTCAGGACCGGGGCGGCCTGCGCGGCCGCCGGCAGCGCGAGCGCGGCCGTGGCCGCCACGGCGGCGGCGAGGCGGAGGATCATGGGCGAACGATAGGTCACGGCCGCTCAGAACACAGCACGCGGCCGGATGGATCGGATACAACGCCCCTCATGCCCACCTACATCATGCTCGCGACGCTGACGCCCGACGGCGTGCAGACGGTCAAGAACAACCCGAACCGCATCCGGGAGGTCAACAAGGAGGTCGAGCAGCTCGGCGCGACGGTGAAGGCGCAGTGGGCGACGCTCGGCGAGTTCGACTTCGTCAGCGTGATCGAGGTGCCCGACGAGCGCACCATGGCGCGCGTGTCGCTCGAGCTCGGCTCCCGCGGGACCGCCCGCTACACGTCGTTCGCGGCGATCCCGATCGACGACTTCATCGCCAGCCTCTGAGGATGCGCGTCCTCGTCGTCGGCTCGGGCGGGCGCGAGCACGCGATCGTCCGGGCGCTGCTGCGCTCGCCGCAGCGCCCGGAGGTGCTGTGCGCCCCCGGCAACGCGGGCATCCGCCGCGACGCGCGGGTGCTCGACGGCGAGCTGCCGGGTGCGGCGGTCGAGGCAGGCGTCGACCTCGTCGTCGTCGGGCCGGAGGCGCCGCTTGTCGACGGCCTCGCCGACGCCTGTGCCGAGGCGGGGCTGCGCTGCTTCGGGCCGCGCCGCGACGCCGCCCGGCTGGAGGGCTCGAAGGCGTTCGCCAAGGAGATCATGCAGGCCGCCCGCGTGCCGACGGCGGAGGCGACCGTCGTGGCGACGGTCGACGAGGGGCTGGCGGCGGTCGGCCGCTACCCCGTGGTGCTCAAGGCGGACGGCCTGGCGGCGGGCAAGGGCGTGGTGATCGCGCAGGACGAGGGGGAGGCGACGGCGGCGCTCGAGGCGATGCTGGTCGAGAAGCGCTTCGGGGACGCGCCCGTGGTGGTCGAGGAGCACCTCGACGGCCGCGAGGTCTCGCTGCTGGCCCTGTGCGACGGCGAGCGCGCCGTGCCGCTGGCCCCCGCGCGCGACTACAAGCGCATCGGCGACGGCGACACCGGCCCGAACACCGGCGGGATGGGGGCGTTCTCCCCGGTCGCCGACCTGAGCGACGCGTTCGTCGAGGAGATGGTCGCCACCATCCACCAGCCCGTGCTCGACGTGCTCGCGGCGCGCGGGCACCCGTTCCACGGCGTGCTGTACGCGGGGCTGATGCTCACGGCCGCCGGGCCGATGGTGCTCGAGTTCAACGTGCGCTTCGGCGATCCGGAGACGCAGGTGGTCCTGCCGCGCCTGCGCTCCGACCTGCTCGACCTGCTGCTGCGCGCGACGGAGCCGGGCGGCCTCGCCGGCGCCTCGCCGGAGTGGGACGAGCGGGCGGCGGTGACGGTCGTGCTCGCCTCGCGCGGCTATCCGGCCGCGCCGGTGACGGGCGACGTGATCGGCGGCCTCGACCGCGTCCCGGACGGCGTCGAGGTCCTGCACGCGGGCACCGCCGAACGCGGCGGCGCCATCGTCACGGCGGGCGGGCGCGTCCTCAACGTGACAGCGCTCGGCGCCGACGTCGAGGCGGCGCGCAGCGCCGCGTATGCTGCCGCGGACGTCATCGACTTCGAAGGCCGCCAGCTCCGGGGGGACATCGCGCAGTGACCGAGCCGACAACGCAAGAGCAAGTGGAGGCCGCCTTCGAGGGCGTCGAGGTGGACGCGCCCCTCGTCGGCATCATCATGGGCTCCAAGTCCGACATGGAGGTCATGCAGAAGGCGGGCTCGGTGCTCGAGGAGAAGGGCATCCGCTACGAGATCCGCGTCATGTCCGCGCACCGCGACCCCGAGATGGTCGCCGACTACTGCAAGAACGCGCGGATGCGCGGCCTGCGGGTGATCATCGCAGGCGCCGGCATCTCCGCCGCGCTGCCCGGCGTGGCCGCCGCGCACACCGACCTGCCGGTCATCGGCGTGCCGCTCACGAGCGCCCTCAGCGCGGCCGGCGGGCTCGACGCGATCCTGTCGATCGTGCAGATGCCGCCGGGCGTGCCGGTCGCCGCCGTCGGGCTCGACAACCCGCGCAACGCAGCCCACCTCGCGGCGCGGATCCTCGACCGCTGACACGCGGTCAAGACCGTCAAGTTTTCGCCTGACCGGCCGATGGTGAGCCGGTGAGTGCTCGCGCGGCGCCGGCCGCGACCCCTGCTCGGATGACGATCGAACCCGCCGCGACCGCCGCGACCGATCTCGGCCGCGCGCTCCAGGCCGTGGTGCGCAACGTGGCGTCGGCGCTGCGGTTCCGCACGGCGGTCGTCAACGTCTACCACCCGGCGTTCGACGAGTTCGAGGTCGTCGCCGTCCACGGGGCGGACATCGTGCGCGAGACGCTGCTCGGGCATCGCACGGCCGCGCCGGAGTGGGCGCCCCTGTTCGGCGACCGCTTCGAACGGCGCGGCACCTACTTCGTGCCCCACGGCAGCTACGACTGGAGCTCCACCCACGCCTACGTGCCGGCGGTCGAGCCGGGCGCCGGGCCCGACGCCTGGCATCCCGAGGACGGCCTGTTCGTCCTCCTGCGCTCGGCCGACGGCGAGACGCTCGGCGTGCTGTCGGTCGACGAGCCCGAGAGCGGCCGGCGCCCGAGCGACCGCGAGCTCGACGCCCTGCTCGCCGTCGCGGCGCAGGCCGGGCTCGTGATGGAGTCGGCGCACCACGCGTCCGCCGCCTCGCGGGCGCGCTCGGAGGTCGAGCACCTGCTGCGCGTGTCGCGTCATCTCACCGGCGGCGGGTCTCCGGCCGAGGTCATGCAGGCCGTCTGCGAGGGCATCCGCGACGGCCTCGGGTTCGAGCGGGTGGCGCTCGTGCTGTGCGACGGCGCCGGGATGCTGAGCGCCGCCGCCTACGTCGGCTGGAGCGAGCGCGCCGCGGAGTCCTGGGGCAGCTGGCCGGCGGCCGCGCTCGACGAGCTGCTGGCGCCCGTGCACCAGCAGGAGGGCTGCGTCCTGCTCAGCCGCGAGCAGGCGCACGCGCTGGTCGATCCGCGGCTGCGCGACCTGTACTCGTCGCGCCTCAACGGCCGCGGCCCGCGCGGCTGGGACCACCACTGGCTGCTCGTCCCCTTCCACGGCGACGACGGCCGGCTGCTCGGCCTCGTGTGGGCCGACGACCCCGTCGACCGCCTGCTGCCCACGCCGGAGCGCCTGCGCGCGCTGCGCGCCTTCGCCAACCAGGCGGCCAGCGCGCTCGAGGCCGCGCGCGGCGCGGAGCAACTGCGCTTCCTCGCCCAGCACGACCCGCTCACCGGGCTGCGCAACCGCCGCGGCCTGCACGACGCGATCGACGCCGCGCGCCGGGAGGCCGGCGCGTCGGGCGTGGCGCTCGTCGTCGCCGACGTGGACGCGTTCAAGCGCATCAACGACGAGCTGGGCTACGAGACGGGCGACGACGTGCTGCGCCAGGTCGCCGGCTGCATCCGCGACGCCTGCCCGCCCGGCGGTGTGGCCGCGCGGCTCGGCGGCGAGGAGTTCGCCCTGCTGCTGCCGCGCACCGACGCCGCGGGCGCGCGGCTGGCCGCCGAGGCGCTGCGCTGCGCGGCCACCGAGGCGGCCGCTCGCGTGCCGTGGGGCCTCACCCTGTCGGCCGGGCTCGCGGTGAGCGGGGACGAGCTCAACGGCGCCGACGCGCTCCTGCGCGCCGCGACGCGCGCGCTGTTCGCGGCCAAGCGCCTCGGGCGCGACCGCTGCGTGACCTACGACGCGGCCACGCTCGAGCCGCTGCTGGCGGCGCTCGACCGCGACGAGGGTCGCGGCGCCCACCACCTGTCGGCCGTGATGCTGCTGGCGGAGACGCTCGACCTGCGCGACGCCGGCACCGCGCGCCACAGCCAGACCGTCGGCCGCTACGCCCGCGCGGTGGCTGCCGCGCTCGGCTTCGACGCGGACCGCACGGAGCGCATGCGCATCGCCGGGATCCTGCACGACATCGGCAAGCTGGCGGTGGCCGACGCCGTCCTGCACAAGCCCGGCGACCTCAGCCCCGAGGAGCGGGCGGAGATCGAGCGCCACTGCGACGTGGGCTCCCGCATCCTCACCCACGCCGGCCTCAAGGACATCGCGGCGTGGGTGCTGCACCACCACGAGCGCTGGGACGGCGAGGGCTACCCGCGGGGGCTGGCGGGCGAGGAGATCCCGCTCGAGGCGCGCATCCTCGCGGTCGCCGACGCCTACGAGGCGATGACGGCGGTGCGGCCCTACCGCCCGCGGGCGCTCGCGCCGGACGCGGCGCGCGCCGAGCTGCGCCGGCACGCCGGCAGCCAGTTCGACCCCCGCGTCGTCGACGCGTTCCTGGACGTCCTGGGCCAATAGCCTGCGGCGGGTGATCGCCCGCTACACCCGTCCCGAGCTCGGCGCCGTCTGGACCGACGAGGCGCGCATGACCGCGTGGCGCGACGTCGAGGTCGCCGCCGCCGAGGCGCTGCCGGAGGGGCCGACGGCCGGCGACCTCGCCGCCATCCGCGCCGCCTCCTTCACCGTCGAGGCGGTCAAGGAGCGCGAGCGGGTCACCGACCACGACGTCGCCGCCTTCGTCGACGTGCTCGCCGCCTCGGCGGGCGAGGCCGGGCGCTGGATCCACTACGGCCTGACCTCGTCGGACGTCCTCGACACGGCGCTGGCCCTGCAGATCCGCCGGGCCGGCGAGCCGGTCCTGGCCGGGGCGCGCGACCTCGCGCGGGCGCTGGCCGAGCGCGCGCGCGAGCTGGCGGGCGTCGTCTGCGTCGGCCGCACGCACGGCGTGCACGCCGAGCCGACGTCGTTCGGCCTCAAGCTCGCGGGCTACGCGCTCGAGGCGCATCGCAACGCCGAGCGGCTCGAGCGCGCGTTCGCGCAGGCGTCCGTCGGCGCGATCTCCGGCGCGGTCGGCACGTACGCGTCGCACTCGCCGGAGTACGAGCGGGCGGTGCTGGAGCGGCTCGGCCTGCGCGCGGAGCCGGTCTCGACGCAGGTCGTGCCGCGCGACCGCCACGCGGAGCTGCTGCAGGCGATCGCGCTCGCCGGCGCGGGGCTCGAGCGCTTCGCCACCGAGATCCGCCACCTGCAGCGCACCGAGGTGCGCGAGGTCGAGGAGCCGTTCCGCTCGGGGCAGAAGGGCTCGAGCGCGATGCCGCACAAGCGCAACCCGATCACGACGGAGCGGATCACCGGCCTGGCGCGCGTGCTCCGCGGCTACGCGCAGGCGGCGGTGGAGAACGTCGCGCTGTGGCACGAGCGCGACATCTCGCACTCCGGCGCCGAGCGCGTCGTGCTGCCGGACGCGACGATCCTGCTCGACTACATGCAGCACCTCGCGATCCGCGTCGTGCGCGGGATGACCGTCCACGAGGAGCGGATGCGTCACAACCTCGACGTCACGTGCGGGGCGCTGTTCTCCCAGCGCGTGCTGCTCGCGCTCGTCGCCGGCGGGATGCAGCGCGACGAGGCCTATCGGATCGTGCAGCGGACGGCGCAGCGCGCCTGGGACGAGCAGACGCCGCTGCGAAGCCTGCTGGCCGCCGAGCCGGCGGCGCACGGGCTCGACCTCGACGCGATCTTCGACTACGGGCACTATGTTCGTCACGTGCCCGAGGTCCTCGAACGGTTGAGCGAGATCGAGCGGTGAGCCAGGCGCTGCTGATCTTCGGCGACACGGGCCGCTCGACGGACCTGTTCCACGTGATCCCGAAGACGATCATCGACCCGTTCCTCTACGCGGAGGTGGGCGACCGGCGGCTCGCGGTCATCGGCGTCATCGACCACGAGGGGATCCGCGCGGTCGACCCCGAGATCGAGTTGCTCGACACCACGCCCTTCGGGCGGACCGAGCTGCTGCGATCCGGGCTCTCGTGGATCGACGCGCAGCTCGAGGTCTCGCGCCGCGCGTGCCGGGAGCTCGGCGTCACCCGCGCCACCGTGAACTGGGACTTCCCGCACGCCCTGGCCGACCTGCTCCGCGCCGACGGGGTCGAGGTCGCCGTGGACACACCGGCCTTCGAGCAGCGCCGCCGGATCAAGACGCCGCTCCAGCTCGACGGCATCCGCCGTGCGCAGCATGCCGCCGACGTCGCCATGGGCACCGCCGCGACGCTGCTGCGCGAGTGCGCCGGCGGCCTGACGGCCGAGACCGTCCGCGAGGAGATGCAGCGGGTGTGCTCCGAGCGCGACGCGGATCTGCCCGACGACGTCATCGTCGCCGTCAACGGCCAGGGCGCCAACGGCCACGATTCGGGCTCGGGCCCGATCCGCCGCGGGGACCGCGTGCTGATCGACATCTGGCCGCGCGACCGCGCGTCGCGCTGCTGGGCGGACATGACGCGGACGTTCGTCGCGGGCGGCGAGGCCCCGCCGGACGAGCTCGCGGAGTACTGGCGGCTGGCCAAGGCGGCGCTGGACGCGACCACGGCGGCGGTACGTCCCGGCGTCGACGCGCGCGAGCTGCACGCGCTGGCCTCGCAGGTCTTCGAGGACGCCGGGCAGCCGACGCTGCGCGCGCTGCCCAGCGACGCCGCGCTGCCCGACTCGGGCTTCCTGCACGGGCTCGGCCATGGGGTGGGGCTCGACGTGCACGAGGCGCCCGGGGTCGGGCTCGCCGGCGACGTGCTCGTCGCGGGCGACGTCATCACGCTCGAGCCGGGCTGCTACCGCAAGGGCTTCGGCGGGGTGCGCCTCGAGGACCTCGTGCTCGTCACCGACGAGGGCGCCGAGGTGCTCACCGACTTCCCGTACGACCTCGCTCCGTAGGCGATTTTCCGGCGCTGCGGACGCCGCTCGCGTTGCTAGGGTCGAGCCCGTGACCGCCGTAGCCGAACTCCCGCTGCTGACCCGCGGCAAGGTCCGCGAGATCTACGACCTCGGTGACGACCTGCTCATGGTCGCCTCCGACCGCATCTCCACCTATGACGCCGTGCACCCGACGCCGATCCCGGACAAGGGCAAGGTCCTCACGGGCCTGTCCGTGCTGTGGTTCGACATCACGCGCGACATCGTCCCCAACCACCTGGTCTCGGCCACCGACGGGGTGCCGGCCGAGGTGCGCGGGCGCGCGCTGCGGGTGCGGCGGCTGAAGATGCTGCCGGTGGAGTGCATCGTGCGCGGCTACATCACCGGCTCGGGCTGGAAGGACTATCAGGCGACCGGCAGCGTGAGCGGGCTGCGCCTGCCCGAGGGCCTGCGCGAGTCCGACAAGCTGCCCGAGCCGCTCTACACGCCCTCGACGAAGGCCGAGACCGGCCACGACGAGGCGATCGACTTCGAGGCCACGGTCGAGCTGATCGGCGACCGCGCGCTCGCCGAGCGGGTGCGCGACGCCTCGATCGCCGTCTACCAGCGCGTCAACGACCACGCGCGCGAGCGCGGCGTCATCCTGGCCGACACGAAGTTCGAGTTCGGCCTCGACGAGCGCGGCGAGCTCGTCCTCGGCGACGAGGTCTGCACGCCCGACTCCTCGCGCTTCTGGCCGGCCGAGACGTACGAGCCCGGCCGCGGGCAGCCGTCGTTCGACAAGCAGTACGTGCGCGACTGGGCGTCGGGCACGGGCTGGGACAAGACGCCGCCCGCGCCGGCGATCCCGGAGGACGTCGTCGCCGCCACGCGCGAGCGCTACGTCTCCGCCTACGAGCTGCTGGCCGGGGAGCCGTTCGACGCCTGGCTGCAGCGGACGGCGGCCTGAATGCGCGCGCGCGTCCTCATCCGCCCGAAGGCGGGGATCCTCGACCCGCAGGGGCAGACGGTCGAGCGCGCGCTGCCGGCGCTCGGCTTCGAGGGCGTGTCGAACGTCCACGTCGGCCGCCTGGTCGAGCTCGACGTGGAGGACGCGTCGCGGCTGGACGAGATGTGCGAGCAGCTTCTCGCGAACCCGCTGATCGAGGACTACGAGGTCGAGCTGCTCGAAGACGGCCGCCCGGAGGGCGCCGCTCCGATCGCCGCGGGTCTGGATGACCCGCGGAGGTGACTGACTTGACGCGCTTCGGCGTCGTCCGCTTCCCGGGGTCCTGCGACGATCGCGACGCGGCGCTGGCGTGCGAGCAGGTCGGCTCCGCTGAGATCCTCTGGCACGCGGACCGGGACCTGAAGGGCGTCGACGCGGTCGTCATCCCGGGCGGCTTCTCGTACGGCGACCACCTGCGCGTCGGCGCGATCGCGCGCTTCGCGCCGGTGATGGCCGAGGTCGAGACCTTCGCGCGCGCCGGCGGGCCGGTGCTCGGCATCTGCAACGGCTTCCAGGTGCTGTGCGAGGCGGGGCTGCTGCCCGGCGCGCTGCTGCCGAACACGAGCCTGCGCTTCGCGATGCGCCAGGCCGCGGTCGAGGTCCTGACCGACCGCTGCCTGTGGACCAGCGCCTGCGCCCCGGGCGACGTGCTCTCGGTGCCCGCCAAGCACACGTCGGGGCGCTACTACGCGCCCGGTCCCGTGCTCGAGGAGATGGAGGCCCACGGGCAGGTCGTGCTGCGCTACGTGGCCGACCCGATCCCCAACGGCTCGGTCGCCTCGGTCGCCGGCGTCTCCAACGCGGCCGGCAACGTGCTGGGGCTGATGCCGCACCCGGAGCACGCGGTCGACGAGCTGACCGGCTCCGCCGACGGGCTCAAGCTGTTCGCGAGCGTCGCGGCGGCGGTGGCGGCGGCGTGAGCGCGGACACCCAGGCGCCCTGGCGCGAGCTCGGCCTCACCGACGGCGAGTACGAGCTGATCTGCGAGAAGCTCGACCGGCCGCCGAACGGCGTCGAGCTGGCCATGTTCAGCCTCATGTGGTCCGAGCACTGCTCGTACAAGCACTCCAAGCTGCTGCTGCGGGCGCTGCCGACCGAGGGGCCGCGGGTCGTCATGGGCCCGGGCGAGAACGCGGGCGCCGTCGACCTCGGCGACGGCCTGGCGTGCGCCTTCAAGGTCGAGTCGCACAACCACCCGAGCGCCGTCGAGCCCTTCCAGGGCGCCGCCACCGGCGTCGGCGGGATCCTGCGCGACGTGTTCGCGGTGGGCGCGCGCCCGATCGCGATCCTCGACTCGCTGCGCTTCGGCGAGCCGGACTCCGAGCGCTCCCGCTACCTGCTCGAGCACGCGGTCGCCGGCATCGGCCACTACGGCAACTCCATCGGCGTGGCGACGGTCGGCGGCGAGATCTACTTCGAGGGCCCCTACGAGCAGAACTGCCTGGTCAACGCGATGTGCGTGGGGCTGATCGAGACCGAGCAGCTCATCCGCAGCGCGGCCGCGGGCGTCGGCAACCAGCTGATCCTGTTCGGGGCGCGCACCGGCCGCGACGGCATCGGCGGCGCGTCGGTTCTGGCCAGCGCCGAGCTGGGCGAGGAGGACGCGGCCAAGCGCCCGACCGTGCAGATCGGCGACCCGTTCGAGGAGAAGAAGCTGCTCGAGTGCTCGCTCGAGCTGCTCGAGCTGGTCAGCCCCGCCGCGCCGAGGTCCTGCAGCGAGACGAGCAGCCCGCGCTCGAGCAGCTCGAGCGAGCACTCGAGCAGCTTCTTCTCCTCGAACGGGTCGCCGATCTGCACGGTCGGGCGCTTGGCCGCGTCCTCCTCGCCC
>DATLGB010000109.1:0-2013 GCA_035540675.1 Solirubrobacteraceae bacterium
GGCCGGCTACCGCGACTACTTCCACGCCGTCCTGCCGCTGCTGGCCGACCGCGGGCTGATCGTGCTCGACAACATGTTGCGCGGCGGCCAGGTGCTCGACCCCGGCGCCGGCGGCGACGTCGCGCTCACGCGCGAGCTCAATCGCGACCTCGCGGCCGACCCGCGCGGGATCGCGGTGCTGCTGACCGTCCGCGACGGCATGACGGTGTGGCGGCGGGCGTGACCCGCAGCGCGGCCTGACCCGCGCCGCCGGGCTCAGACGAAGAGGTCGAGCGCGAGGTCCTCCTCGCGGGCGTCGCCGTAGCGGTAGCCCGTGAGGTCGGTGATGCCGTCCTCGGCCAGCACCTCGTCGTCGATGAAGAAGTTGCCGGTGCACTCCCGCGCCGGGCGCTTGAAGATCGCGTGTGCGGCGTCGGCCATGATCTCCGGCCGGCGCGAGCGGGCCATCGCCGCGTCGCCGCCGAGCAGGTTCTGCACGGCCGCCGTGGCGATGATCGTCCGCGGCCACAGCGAGTTGAACGCCACGCCGTCGCCGCGGAACTCCTCGGCCATCCCGAGCGTGCACATGCTCATGCCGTACTTGGCGATCGTGTAGCCGACGTGGGCGGCGAACCACTTCGGGTCCAGGTTCAGCGGCGGCGAGAGCGTGAGCACGTGCGGGTTGGCGGCCTGCTTGAGGTGGGGCAGGCAGGTCTTGGAGACGAGGAACGTGCCGCGCGTGTTGATGGCCTGCATGAGGTCGTAGCGCTTCATCGGCAGGTCGAGCGTGCCGCTGAGGTTGATCGCGCTCGCGTTGTTGACGCAGATGTCGATGCCGCCGAAGCGCTCCACGCACTGCGCCACCGCGCCCTGCACGGAGTCCTCGTCGCGGATGTCGCCGACGACCGGCAGCGCCTGCCCGCCCGCCGCCTCGATCTCCTCCGCCGCGGTGTAGATCGTGCCCTCGAGCTTGGGGTGCGGCTCGGCGGTCTTGGCGACGAGGCAGACGTTCGCGCCGTCGCGCGCGGCGCGGACGGCGATGGCGAGGCCGATGCCGCGGCTCGCGCCCGAGATGAACAGGGTCTTGCCGGCGAGGGGAGCGCTCATGAGCCGGATCCTTTCACGCGGTCTGGGCCAGCAGCAGCGGGGCGAGACCGGCGACGACGCCGAGCGGCTCGGCGCCGAGGCGCCGCCAGCTGATGCGGATGACGCGGTAGCCCGCACGTTGCAGGCTGGCGTCGCGGCGGCGGTCGCGCTCGAAGTCGTCGCGCGCCGCGTGGAACGCGTAGCCGTCGACCTCGACCACCAGGTGCTGTGCGCGCCACAGGAAGTCCACCTCGAGGCCGGCCACGCGAGCGTTGACCTCCGGGCGCGGCAGGCCGGCCTCGCGAACGAGCGCCAGCATCCGCTCCTCGGCCTCCGAGCGGGTGAAGGCGGGGCGGGTGAGGGCGTCGATCAGCGTGTCGAGGCGGCCGAGCCCGCGGCGGCCCGGCGAGCGGTCGCGCAGGTCGACCAGGTCGGCCGGCCGCAGCAGGTCCTGCACCGCCGCCGCGCCCGCGACCTGCTCCAGGGCCCGGTCGTCGGCGACCTCCGCCAGGTCGAGCAGCAGCCGCGCCGGGGTGGCGACCGGGAGGTTGCGGACGATGCGGACGTCCCGCGCGTCGACGTTGCGGGCCCGGTGCAGGGCGACGCCCTCCCTGGCGGCGAGGTTGCCACGGGCGGTCACGTGGACCGCGCCGTTCCATCCGCGCCAGAGCCCGTACCACGCCGCGGCGGACCAGTGCGTGAGGAAGGCGGTCGTCCCGCAGGCGAGCACCCCCGCGAACTCGTGCCGGCCCTCGATCGCCGCCGTATGACCGACCGCGAAGACGGCTGGGTGGAGGGCGTGGAGGGTGCCGCGCGCGCGGCGGGTCTGGATCGCGCCGCGGCTCACGCCGATCGCGGCGAGCTGCCGCCGGGCGACCACGCCGCGCTGAGCACCCGCCAGACGCGCCGCGGCCGCGTCGCCCGAAGCCCCCTGCACGATCCGTGCCA
>DATLGB010000110.1:0-8144 GCA_035540675.1 Solirubrobacteraceae bacterium
GGAGCAGGTCGCCGCGCGGGCGCGGCGGCGCTTCGTGGCCGGGCGGCGGCCGATCCGCGATGGCCAGCTCACCCAGGTGGCGGCGCTGGACGCGCTCGGCGCCGGCAGCCTGGTGGCCCGCCGCGCCACGGTGATCGCGGACCTCGACGGCGCGACGCTGCACTTCGAGGGCCGGCGCGTCGAGTTCCCGGCTCGCGCCGCCGCCGCGCTCGCGGCCGTGCACGCCGGCGACGGCCCGTTCTGCGCCCGCGACCTGCCCGGGCCGCTCGACGAGGCCGGCCGGCTCGTGCTGCTGCGCCGGCTGGTCCGCGAGGGCTACCTCGTCGCGATCTATCTGTTGTGCCTCGGGTCGTTCCGAACGCGGCTGATGGGTGGCCGGTTTGAGAGCGAGCTGTGGTTGCGGGTGTAGTTGTAGTGCTCGAGCCAGATCGGGAGCGCTGCCGCGCGGGCGTGTGAGTCGCGGTAGCGCTGGCCGTAGGCCCATTCGCGGGCTTGCGTTTGTTGGTAGCGCTCGATCTTGCCGTTGCGCTTGGGCGTGCGCGGCGGGATGCGGCGGTGTTGGATGCCGTGCTGCTCGAGCAGCTCGCGCAGTGACCGGTTGTGCACGTAGGTCCAGGCATTGTCGGTTTGCAGGCGCCGGACGGTGATCCCCAAGGCGGCGTAGAAGGACAGCGCCCGCTCGACGAAGGCGGTCACGGTGGCGGCTTTCTCGTCGGCGTGGAGCTCGCTGTAGGCCACGCGTGTGTGGTCGTCGATGATCGAGTGAGAGAACTCCCAGCCGACGCGCTCGCGCTTTTGTGCGGCGGTGCGGTGGCGATCGCCGGTGACGGCGTGCCCCGGGCTGCTGAAGCGGGCGTAGCGCTTGGTGTCCATCTGCAGCAGATCGCCCGGGCACGGCCACTCAAACCGCCGCACCTGCTGCGCCGCCGGCCGCGGCGGCCGTGACAGGCCGCGCCGCTGCAGGCAGCGGCTGACGGTGGCGTGGCTCATCCCGAGCTCGGCCGCGATCAACCGCGGCCCCCAGCCTGTGCGACGACGCGCCTCGCACACCCGGTCGTGGACGTCCTCGCTGACGCGGCGCGGCTGGTGATGCGGCGTCGACGGCCGGTCCTCGGCCCACTCGCCTGACTGCTGCTGGGCCGGCGTCGCCGCCCGGTAGCGGTCGATCCAGTATTGGACCGTCGAGACGCTCACGCGTCGCCAGGCCGCGGCCTGGCGACGCGTGAACCCCTGCTCAAGACAGAGCTCGACGAGTTCGATTCGCTGCCAACCGGGCAGCCACTTACGCTTGCTGTGCATCCGGGCTGCTGACCTCCAGCTCGTGGATCTGTGGAAGGACCCACAGCTTCTGTCTCAGCCCGGATGTCTCACCTCCCCGTTCGGAAGGTCCCGAGGCACGTCAGCTAGTCGGCGAGCGCCACCAGCGCGTCGACGGTCAGCCGCGCGCGCCACTCGAACGCGGCCACCGGCGACCACGCCAGCCAGTCGAAGTCCCAGCCGCCGTCCTCGCGCTGGCCCTGCTCGAGCTCGGCGCGGCTGGGCCCGAAGACGGCGATCGTCTCCCCCTCCACCCCGCCGCGCACCGGCAGGCGCCCGTCCGGCGGCAGCCGCGCGCGCAGCCGCTCGTGCCCCTCGCGGTCGCCGGCCGCGTCGAGGAACTCCAGCGCGTAGCGCGTCTCGTAAGCCGACAGCTCCGAGCCGGCGGCCAGGTGGCGCGAGCAGAACGCGCTCGCGCGCTCGACCCACGCGTGCTCGGCGCCGAGCCGCAGCGCGGCGGCCGCGACCGCGGCCGTCATGTGAAACGAGGAGCCTTCCGACGGCGCCATCCACGGCGCGTGCGGCGCGCCGTCGGCGCTCGGCAGCGAGAACGGGATTCCGCCGTCGGCCAGCGCGACGCTTTCCAGCCACTCGAACGCCGCCGGCGGCGCCTCGGCGCCCGCTTCGTGCAGGAGCTCGAGCGCCGTCAACGCGCCGATGGGTTGGCTGCTCGTGGTGCGGCTGTCGGGCTCGATCACCCCGGCGAAGCCGCCGTCGGGATTGGCATAGGCCATGACGGCCGCGACCACGGATGCGGCCGGGGCGCCGTCGAGCACCCGGTCGAGGCGGCGGCGGTCGAGCAGCCGGCCGTGGAGCTGCACGAACCGCCGGGCGGCGTCGATGTCGATCATGCGGCGAGGATGGCGGCGGGCGCGTCCGGCGTCTTGAACGATTCGGTCCTCTCGCCGGCGGCGCGGGCGCCCGAGGCGAGCAGCGCCGCCGGCGTGCGGCCCGACAGCCGCCGCAGCTCGCGCGCCATGTGCGCCTGATCGGCGTAGCCGGCCTCCGCCGCCAGCCGCGCGAGGCCGCGGTGCGGCGCCCGCTCGTGCAGCAGGAGCAGCCGCTGGAAGCGGTGCACGCGCGCGAGCGTGCGCCACCCGTAGCCGACCGTCCGCTCGAAGCGGCGCCGCAGCTGGCGCTCGCCGATGCCGAGCTGCGCCGCGACGTCCGGCAGTCGCGCGCCCGGCTCCAGCAGCCGCGCGGCGGCCGCGCGCACGAGCCGGTCCGGCTCGTCGCCGCGCGCCTCGCGCCGCAGGGCGCGGGCGAGCGCGGCGATGCCGTCGGCGGCGGCGCCGCGGTCGGCCGCGCGCGCCACCGGCTCCAGCGTCGCGGGCCGCCACAGCTCCTCCAGCGGCACGTCGCGGTCGCGCAGCTCGGCGGCGGGAACGCCGAGCGCGGCCTCGATCGCGCCGGCGCGCAGCCGGACGCCGAACCGCACCTGCCCCGGCGTCGCCGGCACCGCGACGGGTGCCGTCGCCGGCCCGGCCACGACCGCGCGGCCGTCGCTCCAGACGAGGTCGGCGCAGCCGTCGGGGAGCACCGTCGCGGCGGCCCCGCTCCCGATCCAGGTGGTCGCGATCAGCGGATGCATCGGCGCCGCGGACGTTACTCCGCCGCCCGGGCGCCGGCGGGGCGGAAGTACAGTGCGCGTGATGGCGCGCGACCGCGAGAGCCTCAACGTGGTCGTCCGCTCCGGCGGCGTCCGCACGGCGATCCTGGCGGCGCTGATCGTCCTCGGGGTGCTCGCGCTGGTCGCGGCGATCCCGTCGCTGAACCCGTTCGCCACCGAGCGCGTCGATCGCAGCGGTCCGGCCGTGTTGAAGTCGATCGAGCGCCTGAGCGAGTACCGCGCCGCGACCGCGCACCTCGAGCAGGTCGTCGACATCGAGGACGACGCCCGCTACCTGCCGGACTTCCTCAAGGGCGAGAAGACGCTGCTGGTCGCGGCCGGCGACGTCGACGCCTTCGTCGACTTCTCGGCCCTGGGGCCGGGCGCGGTCCGGATCTCCGAGGACCGGCGCGCCGCCACCCTCACGCTGCCGGCGCCGCAGCTGTCGAAGCCCCGTCTGGACCTCGCGCGTTCGCGCGTCTACGACCGCGACCGCGGGCTGCTCGACCGGCTGGAGTCGATCTTCGAGGACAGCCCGACCGAGGACCGGAGCGTGCTGCTGCTGGCCGAGGAGAAGCTGGCCGCCGCGGCGGCCGAGGACGGCGGCGTCCTGACGGCGGCCGAGACGAACACGCGCGCGATGCTGACCGAGCTGCTGCGCGGCCTGGGCTTCACGTCCGTGACGGTGCGCTTCCAGGCGCCGCCGCCGAGCTGACGCCTCGCGCCAGCGCCAGGCCCAGCACGAGCTGCAGGAGCCCGAGCGCGAGGAAGCCGAGGTCCCAGGCCAGCGGGCCGCCGAGGTCGTCGCGGACGTGGTGGACGCCCAGCAGGTGGTGGTTGACGGCGCCGTCGAGCAGGTTGAACGCCCCCCACCCGGCGAGCAGCAGGCCGGCGTGCGCGCGCCACGGCGGCGCGAGCTCGCCCCGCTGCCAGGCGCGGACGGTCAGCGTCGACGCCACCGCCACCACGATCCAGGTCGCGGCGTGGAAGAAGCCGTCCGCGAGCGTGTTGGCTTCGAGCCCGTCCAGCGTCGTCATCGGGTTGCCGCTGGTGTCGCTGATCATGTGGTGCCACTGGAGCACCTGGTGCAGCAGGATGCCGTCGACGAAGCCGCCGAGCCCGACCCCGAGCAGGAAGCTCGGCAGCGTCGCGATCCGGCGGGCGGCGGCCATGGCGCCCCTCTACCCGGGCAGCGCGCTCCCAAAGGCGCCGCGGACCACCGGGACGGCGTCGCTCGCGGCGGGGCGCGGGCCTCAGCCGGCGATCTGGTGGAGCCTGACGAGGTTGCCGCAGGTGTCGTCGAGCGTGGCGCTGGCGCCCCACTCCGCGCGATCGATCTCGCCGACGAACTCCACCCCGAGCCCGCGCAGCCGCTCGTGCTCGGCGTCGAGGTCGGACACGCCGAACGAGTTGACCGGGATGCCGTCCTCGCGCAGCGCCCGCTGGTACGCGCGCGCCGCCGTGTGGGCGTTGGGCTCGAGCAGCAGCTGCACGCCGTCGGGTGACTCCGGCGAGACCACCGTCAGCCAGCGGTACTCGCCGACCGGGATGTCCTCCCGCTTCACGAAGCCGAGGACGTCGGTGTAGAAGGCGAGCGCCCTGTCCTGGTCGTCGACGAAGATGCTCGTGAAGTCGATACGCATCGGGCGAGCCTATTCGCGGCGGGCGATCGACGGTACGGTCCCCGCACCAAGCGGCCCGCAGGGCACCGACGACAACCTCGCCCTCGGCTTCGGCACGCGCATCCGCCGCGGGCGAGGTGACCACGGCCGAGGTCACGAACGCGACGTCCCCGGACAGCTGAGCCGGAGCCGCGGCGGAGGGATCCTCGCCCTTTGCGGCGGATGCCGGGACGTCACGCGGCTGTCGCCTGTCGAGTGTGAGCGCCCACCCCGGTGAGCCGGCGGGCGGCGGCGGCCAGCTCCTCCGGCCGCTCCTCGGGCAGGAAGTGGCCGGCGCCCTCGATGATGCGCGCCGTCGTGGACGCGGCGGCCGCGGTCCGCTGCGCCTGCTCGACTGCGAAGAACGGGTCGCGGTCGCCCCACACCACCTCGACCGGCACCCGGAGGCCGCGCAGCGCCGCCTCCACCGGCTCGAAGCGCTCCCGCAGGTTGCGCAGCACGTCGGCGAACACGATCCGCACCGCGGCGTGGCGCCGAAGCGCGTCGGCGGCGTCCGGCCGGCCGCCGCCGGTGCCCGTGCCCTGCCGGATCATCATCCGCAGCGACGCGCGCGAGAACAGCGCGCGCTCGGCGAGGCCGCCGACCATCGGGAGGAACAGCGTCGACAGCGGGAACGGGACGGGCGTATCGCCGAACGCGTTCGTGGCGGCCAGCAGGACGCCCTCGACGCGCTGCGGGTGCTGCGCGGCCAGCGTCAGGGCGACCGGCCCGCCGTAGTCGTGACCGGCGAGGACGAACGACGGCGCGTCGAGGGCGGCGGCCAGCGCCTCGGCGAGCGCCGGCGGCGTCAGCTCCTCGTGATCGAGCAGGTCCGGGACGTGCACGCGGTGGTCGCGCGCCAGGTCCTCGGCGACGGCGTCCCAGGAGGCGGGGGAGCCGGGGATCCCGTGCAGGAGGACGACGTCCGGCCCGGATCCGGTGGTGGTGATGTCCATGAGCCGGACCCTATCCACATGTGGTTTACTTTTTCAACCTGATGCCGAAGACCTACGGCCAGCACTGCGCGCTCGCCCGGGCGCTCGACCGCGTCGGCGATCGCTGGACGCTGCTCATCGTGCGCGAGCTGCTGGTGGGGCCACGCCCGTGGGCGGACCTCAAGGCGGGGCTGCCGGGGATCGCGACCAACCTGCTCGCGGCGCGGCTGCGCGAGCTGGAGGCGGACGGCATCGTGCGGCGCGACGAGGCCTACGAGCTGACGCCGCTCGGGCGCGAGCTGGCCGAACCGGTGCACGCGCTGGTGCGCTGGGGCGGGAACTTCATGGCCGCGCCGGGCCCGGGAGACGCGTTCTCGCCGCACTGGCTCGTCGTGGCGCTCGGGGCCGTCCTGCCCGCGCCGGCGCGGCCCTGGCGGCTGCGCGTCGACGGCGTGGAGATCGCGCTGCGGCCGGACGGTCCCGCGCTCGTGCGCGAGCCGGCGGCCGGCGAGCCGGTGCTGGAATGCGACGGACCGACGGCGCTCGGGCTGGCCGCCGGCCGGATCGGGCTGGACGAGGCGGTCGCCTCCGGCCGCGCGCGGGTCGCCGCCGGCGACGCGGCGGTGGTCGAGGCGGCGCTGGCGCGATGAGCCTCGAGGTCCGCCTCGGGCTCTGCGGCTTCACCATCGGCGCCGGCGAGTACTTCCGCCGCTACCGCGTCGTCGAGGTGCAGCAGACCTTCTACGAGCCGCCGCGCGACGAGGTGATGGCGCGCTGGCGCCGCCGCGCGCCGCCGGGCTTCGAGTTCACGCTCAAGGCGTGGCAGCTGATCACGCACGAGGCGTCGAGCCCGACGTACCGGCGGATGCGCGCACCGATGCCTTCGGAGGCCGTCGGGTCCTTCCGGCTGACCGACGCGACCCGCGCGGCGTGGGCCCGCACGCTCGAATGCGCCCGGCTGCTGCGCGCGACCGCGGTGCTGCTGCAGTGCCCGGCCTCCTTCCGGCCCACGGACGAGAACGTCGAGCGGATGCGCGCGTTCCTGGGCGAGGTCGAGCGGCCGGTGCGCGTGCTGTGGGAGCCGCGCGGGCCGTGGCCGCCGGAGCTCGTGCGCGCGCTGTGCGCCGAGCTGCAGCTGGTCCACGTCGTCGACCCGTTCGTGACCGCGACGGTCACGCCGGAGCAGACCTACCTCCGCCTGCACGGCGTGACCGGCGCCCGCCACGTCTATAGCGACGACGAGCTCGAGCGGCTGCGCGGGATGCTGCCGGCGACCGGGATCGCCTACGTGATGTTCAACAACATCCCGCGCGTCGGCGATGCGGAGCGCTTCCGCGCGCGGCTCTAGGCCTCGCGGCGGGCCAGCTCCTCGAGCAGGTCGAGCGCGTCCTGCAGCCCGCCCTCCATGCCGGATGCGATGTGCATGTCGCGCCCTTCCTTGGTCGGGTGCTCGACGAGGATCTCCATGCGCGTGCGGCCGTCGACTTCGGTGAGCGTCAGCGTGTTGGTCGCGGCGTTGGCGTCCGGGTCCGGGATGCCCTCGTACGCCTCGGTGGACACGAGCCGCTCGTTGGGGACGATCTCGAGGTACTCGCCGTGGAAGCCGACCTCCTGGCTGCCCTCGTGCGTGACCATCACGTAGCGCCACCGGCCCCCGACGCGCAGGTCGATCTCGCACACCGTCGCCTCGCCGCGCCTCGCCGTCCACCACTGCCTGACCAGCTCGGGCGTGGTCCACGCCTTCCAGACGAGATGTCTCGGCGCGTCGAACTCGCGCGTGATCAGGATCTGCCGGTCGCCCTGGACCGTCACGGTCGCCTTGCGGTCACCCACTGCGGTCATCTCCGCGTTCCTCCCTCTTGAGGTCTTCCAGGACGCCGTCCAGCGCCTCGAACCGCTCCTCCCACAGCCGCTCGTAGTCCTTCACCCAGTCGTGGATGGGCTTGAGCGCGTGGCCGTTGAGCCGGTACAGCCGCTGCCGTCCCGCTTCTCTGACGTGCACCACCCCCACCTCGCGCAGCACCTTGAGGTGCTTGGAGACCTGGGGCTGGACGAGGCCGAGCGCGCCGACCAGGTCGTTCACCGGCTGCTCACCGCGCGCCAGGAGATCGACGATCTCCCGCCGCCGCGGCTCCGCCACCGCGTTGAACACGTCGGTCGTGGTCGCTGCTCGTGCCACGGTCGCACCATACATACCCATATCGGTATGTGTCAAGCGTGCCGGCCGCTTCGCGGACGGGCGCGCCAACTAGGATTGGCGCGCAGCACCCTGGCGCGGTGGCGGAGTGGCTACGCAGCGGCCTGCAAAGCCGTGTACACCGGTTCGATTCCGGTCCGCGCCTCTCGGCGACCTGCCCGCGAGGCGAGCGCCTGCGGCCGACTCAGAACGTGAGCCCGTGCCGCTCGAGAAGCGACTCGGTCGCCTGGAAGTCGAGATCGACGCCGTAGCGAGCGCCGATGTCGGCGATCGCGTCGGGAGTCGGCGGGTCGAGCGCAGCCATCTCGTGGAAGACCTGCTCGAAGCCGCCGGGGCAGATCAGCTCCAGGACCCGCACATCGGTGTCGCCGGCGTTCCAGAAGGTGTGCCACTGGTCGCGGGGCTTGAAGAGGAGGGCGCCCGCA
>DATLGB010000111.1:0-49900 GCA_035540675.1 Solirubrobacteraceae bacterium
GCCGCCGGCGACACCGCGCGGCTGCAGGCGGTTCCGGGGATCGGCAAGCGCACCGCCGAGCGGATCATCGTCGAGCTGCGCGAGAAGGTCGGCGCGGGTGACGACGATCGCGTCGCCGGGCGCGACCGCGCCGACCTTCTCGCGCAGCTCGACGATGATCCGCTCGGCGGTGCGCTTGCCGATCCCCGGAACCGCCTGCAGCCGCGCGGTGTCGCCGGCGGCGACCGCGCCGAGCAGCTCGCGCGGCGGCCCGCCCGACAGGACGGCGAGCGCCACCTTCGGCCCGACGGACTGGACGCCGATCAGCAGCAGGAACAGGTCGCGCTCATCCTCGGTCGCGAAGCCGTACAGGTGCATCCCGTCGTCGCGCATGATCAGGTGCGTGTGCAGGGTCGCCGTCCGGCCGACGGCGGGCACCTGGCGCAGCGTCTCGGCCGACACGTTCGCCCGGTAGCCGACGCCGCCGCAGGAGACCACGACGTGGTCGCCGCGGCGCACCGCCACCTCGCCCGCCAGCAGGGCGATCACGCCAGCGCCCCCAGCGCCGCGCGCAGCGGCGCCGCGTTCGCGTGGCAGATCGCGACCGCCAGCGCGTCGGCGGCGTGGTCGGGCCGCGGCAGCTCGAGCAGCCCGAGCAGCGCCTGCACCATCCGCTGGACCTGGCCCTTGTCGGCGCGGCCGCTGCCGCAGACCGCGCCCTTGACCTGCTGCGGGGTGTAGCTCGCGCACGGCAGGCCGCGCTGGCCGGCGGCGAGCAGCACCACGCCGCGCGCCTGCCCCACCGCGAACGCGGAGTGCGCGTTGGCGCCGAAGTACAGGTCCTCGACCGCCAGCGCGTCGGGCGCGTGCTCCTCGATCAGGGCGCACACCCGCTCGTGGATGGTGGCGAGCCGTGACCCGAGGTCGCTTCCGGCGGGCGTCCCGATCACGCCGCCGTCGAGCGCGACCAGGCGCCCGCGCGTGCGCGCGACGACGCCGTAGCCCGTGTTGGCGGTGCCGGGATCGATGCCGAGGATGACCACGTCCACCCCCGGGATTCTGCGCGGCGGCTCGGACGCCTCCCGCCCCCGCGGGAGCGGCGTCAGCCCGCGACGCGCTCGAGGACGTCCGCGGGCACGTCGAAGTTGGCGTGCACCGCGTCCACGTCGTCGTTGTCCTCGAGGGCGTCGATGAGCCTCAGCAGCTTGGTGGCGCCCTCCTCGTCGAGCGGGACGCGCGTCTTGGGCTGCTGCGTGACCTCGGCCGTCTCGATCTCGATGCCGGCCTCCTCGAGCGCCGAGCGCACCGCGGTCAGGTCGGAGGGGTCGCAGACGACCTCGAAGACGTCGTCGTCCATCGAGATGTCCTCGGCGCCGGCGTCGATGGCGACCATGAGGTCGTCCTCGGAGTAGCGCTCGCCGTCGACCACCACGAGGCCCTTCTTGTCGAACAGGTAGTTGACCGAGCCGGGCTCCCCCAGCGAGCCGCCGTGCTTGGCGAAGGTGTGGCGGACCTCCGAGCCCGTGCGGTTGCGGTTGTCGGTCACCGCCTCCACCAGCATGGCCACGCCGCCGGGGCCGTAGCCCTCGTAGACGACGTCCTCGAGCGCGGCGGCGTCGGCGCCCTCGCCGGTACCCTTGGCGATCGCGCGCTCGATGTTGTCCTTGGGCATCGAAGCGTCCTTGGCCTTGGCGATGGCCAGCGCGAGCCGGGGGTTGCCGTCCGGGTCGCCGCCGCCCTCCTTCGCGGCCACAGTGATCGCGCGCGCGAGCTTCGTGAAGAGCTTGCCGCGCCGCGCGTCGACGATCGCCTTCTTGTGCTTGATCCCCGCCCACTTGGAGTGTCCGGCCATGGCGGCGAGTCTAACGTTCGCCCCTGCCGTGACCGCCGAGGCTTCCGACCGCACCCGCCAGACGCACTTCCCGCTGTTCGACTCGATGCGGGCGATCGCCGCGCTCACGGTGTTCCTGATCCACTGCGTCTACCAGATCGCGGTCAACCGGCCCGAGGACCACGCCTGGTACCGCTTCGGCGTGCACCTCGACGTGGCGGTGCCGATCTTCTTCGGCGTCTCGGGCTTCCTGCTGTACCGCCCGTTCCTGGCGGCGACGCTCGCCGGCCGCGCGCCGTCGCTGAAGGCGTACGCCTGGCGGCGGGTGCTGCGCATCGTCCCCGCCTACTGGGTCGCGCTGGCCGTGATCACGATCTGGTTCGACCTGCGCGAGGTGAAGTCGCTGGAAGGCGTCCTGCGCTTCGGCCTGTTCCTGCAGATCTACGACGGCGACACGGCGCTCAAGGGCCTCGGCCAGGCCTGGACGCTGGGCGTCGAGGTCACCTACTACGCCTTCCTGCCGCTGTTCGCCATCGGCATCGCGCGGGCGCGCAGCATCCGCACGGCGTCCCTCGGCGTGGGCGCGCTGATCGTGTCGTCGGTGCTGTGGAAGGCGTTCGCCCTCACGCAGACCGACGCCGCCGTCGAGGCCAGCGGGCCGTGGCTCTATCCCCTGCCCAGCCAGCTCGACCACCTCGGGATGGGGATGCTGCTGGCGGTGCTGTCGGTGGCCGTCGCGCAGCGCGGCGGGACGGCGCCGGGCCTCTGGGGGCGGCTCGTGAAGCTGGTCGAGCGCCGCCCCGCCGTGCCCTGGCTGGCCGCGTTCGCGGTCTGGGTGCTGTGCTCGCTCGTGACCGAGAGCGGCAGCCGCTACGGGCCGCCGATCACCGACCCGCAGTACCTCGTCAAGCACGAGCTGTACGCGCTGTTCGTCTTCCTGCTGCTGCTGCCGGCGGTGTTCGGCGACCACGAGCGCCGCACGCTGGTGCGCCGGGTCCTGGCGTGGCGGCCGCTGGTCTACGTCGGGACGATCTCCTACTCCTTCTACCTGTTCCACTACGCCGTGATCGCGCAGCAGGCCCGCTGGTGGGACCGCTTCCCGACCAACCCGCTCGAGTGGACGCTGTGGACGGCGCTCGCCCTCGCCGGCAGCGTGGCGCTCGGCTCGCTCGGCTACTTCCTGGTCGAGAAGCCGTTCATGTCGCTCAAGCGGCTGGTGCCGGCCGGCCCGCGCGCCGCGCAGGTCGAGGCCGCGCAGGCGCGGGCGGCGCCGTAGTCGCGCGCGGGCGGCGGGCTTTCGAGGGTGGGGCTCGGCCGTCGCCGCGAGCGCGAGCGCCTGCGCGCCGCGCGGGGCGAGAAAGGCACCGTATGCGTGTATAAGTCGCCCGGATGCCCGGAGCGCCTCCTCACCAGCCGCCATTCACGCGGGTGCGCAGCGAGCGACGGACGACTAGAACGCCACGCCGAACCGCCGCAGCCGCTCGTGCGCCAGCACCGCGCGCACCGCGTTGGCGCCCGGCCCGCCGTGCACGCCGCCGCCCGGGTGCGCCGCGGCCGACGCCAGGTACGCGCCCGGCAGCGTGGTCTCGGGCCGGCCGAAGCTCACGCGCGGGCGGAAGACGAGCTGCTGGTGGACCTGCGCGGTGCCGTAGTTGACGCGCCCCTCCGGCAGCCACAGCACGTGGCGGCCGAGGATCGAGTCGCGGAAGCCCGGCGCCCGGCGCTCCACCTCCTCCTCCATGCGGTCGGCGAACGCCTCGAGCTCCGGCCCCTCGAGCTCGACCCCGGCGGGCGTGTGCGTGTAGGCCCACGCGCTCTCGGCGCCCGCCGGCATCCGCGACGGGTCGACCATCGAGTACTGCCCCATGATCAGGAACGGGCGCTCGGGGAGGATCCCGCGCGTCAGGTCGGTGGTGGCCTGGGCGAGGCCGTCGATGCCCTCCGACACGTGCACCGTCCCGGCCCGCCGGCACTCGGGCGCCGACCACGGGATCGGCCGCTCGAGCGCCCAGTCCACCTTCACCGTCGGGTTGTCGGCCTGGTAGGTCTCGAGGTGCCGCCGCCGTCCCTCGGGCAGCAGCTGCTCGTAGAGCTCCGGCGCCCCGACGTTGGCCAGCACCGCCCGGCCCGCCGGCACCGTCTCGCCGTCGGCCAGCCGGACGCCGGCCGCGCGGCCGCCGCGCTCCTCGATCGCCACCACGCGACGCCCGCACTCGAGCTCGCCGCCGAGGGACTTCAGCCGCGACACGAGCGCGTCGGTGAGACGGCTCGCGCCGCCCTCGGGGGCCGGGAAGCCGACGCTCTGGCCGAGCATGCACAGGACCCAGCCGAACAGGCCGCCGCCGGCCGACTCGGGCGTGAGGTCGGCGTGGAGCGCGTTGCCCGCGAGCAGCCACGCGCCGCCGTCGCCGCGGAAGGTCTCCTCGGCCAGCCGCCGCACCGGCAGCAGGCCGAAGCGCGCGAAGTCCTGCACCGCGCGCGGCGAGCCCAGCGCCCGCAGGATCCGCAGGCTCGGCTTCACCGGGGGGATCGGCGTCAGCAGCGCGTCGAGCAGCGCGGGGCCCACGCGCCGCCACTGGTCGTAGAGGCGCTGCCACGCCTCGCCGTCCCCGGGCGCGAAGGAGTCCAGCGACGCCATCGTCTCCTCCAGCCGCGTCGACAGCAGCGCGGCGCGGCCGTCCTCGGCCGGGTGCGCGACCGCGGCCTCCGAGCGCACCCAGCGCAGCCCGTGGCGCTCCAGGCCGAGCGACCGGATGATCGGCGACGCGTAGCCCAGCGGGTAGAACGCGCTGTAGAGGTCGGACACGAAGCCCGGGCGCACGTACTCGCCGGAGCGCACCGCCCCGCCCGGCTCGTCCTCGGCCTCGAGCACGAGCACGGTCCAGCCGCGGTCGAGCAGGCGGTTGGCGGCGACGAGGCCGTTGTGGCCCGCGCCGATGACGATGGCGTCGTAGTCCACGCGGACCCTGGGTACCCCGCGAGCATGGGGAGCTACCGCGGAACGCAGCAGGCCGAGCTGGCGGCCACGCCCGAGGAGTGCTTCGCCGCGATGACCGACTACGAGCGCCTGCCGGAGTGGCAGCGCGCCGTCAAGGCCGCGCGCGTCGTCGAGCACGAGTCCGACGCGGGCGCCGACGTCGTCGAGTACGAGGTCGACGCGAAGGTCACGACGATCAGGTACCGCCTGCGGCAGACCTACCGCCCACCCGAGCTGATCGACTCGGAGTACGTGGAGGGCCCCTTCCGGTCCATGACCGGCCGCTGGACGTTCGAGCCGGCCGGCGCCGACCGCACGCTCGCGACCGTCGACATCGACGTCGACCCGGGCCGCTGGGTGCCCGGCCCGGTCAAGCGGGCGATCGAGGACGCGCTGCTCAAGCGCGCGCTCGAGGACCTGCGCAGGCGCGTCGAGTCCTGACGCGCCGCCGCCCGCATGCGCGCGCTCGCCGCGGGTAGGGCTGACGGCGATGGCACGCAACGAGGCATACGTCGAGGCACCGCCCGAGGCCGTGTGGGAGGTCCTGGCGGATCCCTACGCGTACCCGCGCTGGGTCGTCGGCTCCAAGGAGACGACCGAGGCGGACCCGCAGTGGCCCGCGCCGGGAACGAAGTTCCGCGTCCGGGTGGGCGGCGGGCCGCTGTTCTTCCCCGACCTCACCCATTCGCGCGAGGTCGACGACGGCCGCCGCATCGTGCTCGACGCCGGAGGCGGCCCCTGGGTGGGTGCGCGCGTGGAGATCACGCTCGAGCCCGACGGCGACGGCACCCGCGTCACGCTGGTCGAGGACCCGGCCGGGCCGTTCGCGCCGCTGCGCGCGCTGCCGCCGGTCCAGCTCGGCATCCGGGTGCGCAACGTCGAGTCGCTGCGGCGCCTGAAGCGGCTGGCCGAGGAGCGGGCGCGGTGAGGCTGGCGGTCACCGGGATCACCGGGACGATCGGGCTCGCCCTCGGCGACCGCCTCGAGCGCGACGGGAGCGTCGAGCGCGTCGTGGGGCTGTCGCGGCACCCGTTCGAGCCCGCAGCGCGCGGCTGGACGAAGATCGAGCACCGGGTGGCCGACGTCCGCGACCCGGACGCCCTGCGCGACGCCTTCGACGGCGCCGAGGTCGTGATCCACCTGGCGTTCGCGCTGCACGGCGTGACGGAGGGGCCGGCGGCGCTGCGGGCGATCAACGTCGGCGGCACCCGCAACGCCTTCGAGGCCGCCGTGGAGGCCGGCGCGCGGCGCTTCGTCCACGCCTCCTCCGCCGCCGCCTACGGCGTGCGCGACCTGCCCGTCCCGATCACCGAGGACCAGCCCACGCGCCCGGACCCGGAGCACTTCTACTCCGAGCACAAGGCGCAGGCGGAGGCGCTGCTGGCCGAGGCGGCCAAGGCGGACGGCGCGCCCGAGCTGACCATGCTGCGCCCGTGCGGCGTCGCGGGGCCGCACGCGGCCGCCGGCGCCGCGCGCGCGTGGCCGCCGGCCGTCCGGCAGCTCGCCAAGTACGCGTTCGGCTCCGGCCTGCGCGTCCCCATGCTCGCGCCGGCCGTGCCGATGCAGTTCCTGCACGAGACGGACGCCGCCGCGGCCTTCCAACGCGCGGCCACCGCGGAGGCGACCGGCACCTTCAACATCGGTCCCGACGACGTCCTCGACGGGCCCGAGGTCCTCCGCGCGCTGGGGATCGTCCCGCTGCCGGCGCCCGCCGTGGCGCGCCAGGCGGCGCTGACGGCGCTCGCCTCGCTGCCGGTGCCCGTCCCGGCCTGGTCGTGGCTGCACCTGGTGCGGGTGCCGTACGTGCTCGACATCTCGGCCGCGCGGGCCGAGCTCAAGTGGTGGCCGCGCTACTCGTCCCGCGAGGCGCTGGCGTCGACGCGCGCGGCCTGGAGCGCCTGAGCGGGTACACCCACCGGCAGGCCCCGCCGAACCGAAGGAGCGTGGAGATGTCCGACGACGCCGTGCAGCGCGAGCGCGAGATGCAGGAGCACGAGCGGGAGGCGCGCGAGCGCGACCCGGACGAGCGGACGCGGGACACCGGCGACACGCCGGCCGCCGAGCAGGCCGGCGGCGGCGAGGACCGCAAGTCGCGCGACGGCGAGGGCGGCACGCCGGCGCCGCCGGGCACCGTCGGCCCGACCACCGGGCAGCCCTAGCCCGCGAGCAGCTCTGCGTAGAGCGCCTCGTGGCGCTCGGCGCAGCGCGCGGCGGAGAACGTCTCGGCGCGCGCGCGGCAGGCGGCGGCGGTCGCCGGGTCGCGCGCGAGCTCGATCGCCTCGAGCAGCGCCTGCGCGAGCGCCGCCGGCTCCTCGCCGGAGAACAGCCGGCCGACCCGGTCGTCGCCGCCGAGCACCTCCGGGATGCCCTCGCGGGCGCTGCCGACCACCGGCGTGCCGCAGGCCAGCGCCTCGGCGAGCACGAGCCCGAACGCCTCGCCCCACGACGGCAGCGCGCTCACCCACGCCCGCCGGTACAGCGCCGGCAGGTCGTCCATCGCCACGGCCTCGACGCCGGCGGCCGGATCCGCGAGCCGTCCGGCGGTGCGGGCGTCGAGCAGCAGCCGCGCCCGCGGGTGCTCACGGCGCACCCGCGCGAAGGCCTCCACCAGCAGGCCCACGCGCTTGCGCGGCTCCCGGGCGTCGGCGGCACAGACCACGACCGGGTCGGGATCGCGCTCGCCGCCGGGCCGGAAGGCCTCGACGTCGACCGGCGGCGGGATCACGCGCGCCTCGACGCCGAGCCAGGTCCAGAACGCGTCGCGGGCGTGCTCGGACAGGGCGCTGACGGCGCTGCAGCCCGCCACCGCCTGCTGCACCAGCTCCAGGCGCGCGCGCCGCGACGTCAGCCACGCCCGGTGCGGGATGCCCATGTGGGCGTAGACCGACGGCCGCCCGGTGGCCCGGGTCCAGCGCGCCGCGGCGGCGGCGTCGGGCGCCTGCAGCGCCTGCACCACCTCGTCGCGGCCGCGCCGCAGCTCGAGGTAGGTCAGCGGGGCCAGCGGCAGGTGGTCCTCGAGCAGCCGCCGCCGCAGCCGGCCGTCCGGCGGGCGCCACAGCCGCACGACCTCGACGCCGCCGTCGCGCGCGCGGGCCGGAGCCCCCGCATGGCCGGTGACGATGCGGGGCGCGTGGCCGCGGGCGGCCAGCGCGTGGGCGAGGTCGTGCACGAGCCGCTCGGCGCCGCGGCGCACCTCGGGCCAGTACGTCGGGTGGCAGAGCGCGACGCGCGTCACAGCAGCAGCGTCCGGTAGCGGGCGGAGCCGCGCAGCAGCGCGGCGGTCTCGACGCCGTCGAGCACGAAGCGGCCCGGCAGCTCGCCGGCGGTGCGGGCCAGCGCCCGCGGGCCGGTGCCGTAGGTCAGCGGCGTGCGCGCGGCCCACGGGACGGCCAGCAGCGCCGCCGCCGGCCGGCCCCGCGCCGCCGCGGCCAGCCCGGCCGCCGCCACCAGCCAGCGCGCGTGCTCGGCCTTCCACGCCCACCCGCGCAGCGGCAGCTGCGCGCGCAGCGAGGGATGCTTGCGCACGACCAGCGCCATGTGCTGCCAGCGCCACGAGCCGCGCAGCCGCCGCCGCAGCCCCCAGTCGACGGCGTGGTAGGTCACGGCGTCCGGCGCCGGGACGAGGGCCGCGCCGGCCGCCCGCGCGCGCAGGGCGAGGTCGGTGTCCTCCCCCACGGCCTGCGGGAACGTCTCGTCGAAGCCGCCGGCGCGCTCGAGCAGCGCGTGCGGGTAGGCGATGTTGCAGGTCTGCGCCATCACGTGCGGCGGCTCGATCTGCTGGGAGCGCGCGTGCGGCGCGTGGTGGTAGATGCCGAGCTCGTCCGGGTCGGGCCGCGTCGGGCCCTGCACGATCGCGCCGGGATGCGCGGCGGCCGCCGCGACGAGCTCGCGCAGCCACGGCGCCGGCGGCCGGCAGTCGTCGTCGGTGAAGGCCACGAGCGGCGCCCGCGCGCGCCGCCAGGCGAGGTTGCGCAGGGCGGCGGGGCCCGCACCGTCGGGCGCGACCACGACGAGCGGGCGCAGCGGGTGCGAGGCGAGCACGGCGGCGGTCGGCGCGTCGCCCTCGTTGTGGGCGACGATCACCTCGAAGCGCTCGCGCGGGAGGTCCTGCTCGGCCAGGGCGTTGAGCAGCCAGCGCAGGCGCAGCGGCCGGCCGTGCGTCGGGACGACGACCGCTACGTCCAGAGCTTCCACGGCGCCCGCCCCGAGGCCCACAGGTCGTTGAGCTGCACGGCGTCCTTGTAGGTGTCCATGCACTCCCAGAAGCCCGTGTGCCGGAAGGCGTGCAGCTGCCCGTCCTCGGCGAGCCCCTCGAGCGGCTCGCGCTCGAGCACGGAGGAGTCGGTCAGGTAGCCCAGCGCCGCCGGCTCGAAGCAGAAGAAGCCGCCGTTGATCCAGTGCTCGGCGCGCGGCTTCTCCTGGAAGCCGCCGACGCGGTCGCCCTCGCCCAGCAGCGCCACGCCCCACTGCAGCTCGGGGCGCACGACGGTGACGGTGGCGGCGTCGCCGTGGCCGTGGTGGTGGGCGAGCAGGGCGTGCAGGTCGATGTCGGCGACGCCGTCGGCGTAGGTCGCCATGAACGTGCCGCCGTCCAGGCGGTCGCGCACGCGGTGGATGCGCCCGCCGGTCGGCGTGTCGAGGCCGGTGTCGATGCACTCGACCTCCGCGCCGTCCGGCCACGGCTCGGCGGCGGCGAACTCCGCGATCAGCTCGCACTTGTAGCCGCCGAGCAGCAGGAAGCGGCGCGCGCCCTGGACGAGGTAGAGCTGGATGACGTGCCAGAGGATCGGCCGGCCGCCGATCTCGACGAGCGGCTTGGGCAGGTCGGCGGTCCGCTCCTGCAGGCGCGTCCCGCGGCCGCCGCACAGGATCGCGACGGTCGGCAGCGTCACCGGCGACGCACCCGCTCGCGCGCGAGCCGCGGCAGCTCGGCGGCCAGCGTCTTCACGAGCGTCCCGGGCGGGATCCGCAGCGGGCCGACGCGCACGCGGCCCTCCGCGCGGTCCCAGCGCTCCTGCGCCTCGCGCAGCCGCGGCAGCCGCTCGAGCGAGACGCCGAGCTCACGGCCCTGGGCGGCGATCGCGAACACCCACTGCGGCGCGCCGGGGTCGCCGATGCCCGCCGCCCACACCGAATCGAAGCCGCCGAGCATCGAGCGCATGGCCTCGGGCGTGAAGCGGAAGAAGTCGCTCGGGTAGCCGTGGATGCCGAGCAGGAACGGCGTCGAGACCAGGCACACGCCGCCCGGCCGCACGACGCGCGCCAGCTCGCGGCAGGCGGTCAGCGGGTCCTCGCAGTGCTCGAGCGTCTCCAGGCAGATCGCGGTGCCGACGCTGTCGTCGGCCAGCGTGAGCGCCCGCAGGTCCTCCACCCGGTCGACGCCCGGGCCCTCGCGGAAGTCCGTGCCGGTGTAGTCGCGGCCGGCGAACAGCGGGCGCAGGTCACCCTCCTGCGCGGCCTCCACCTGCATCGAGCCGAACTCCACCACCGGGTCGGGCGGCCCGAGCAGCTCGAGCGCGTCCTCGACGAAGGCGCGGACCAGCGGCTGCACGCGTCAGCGCCCCTCGGTGCGGAACGGCGTCGAGCCGCCGAGCGCCTCGTTGGGGATGTCGCGCCACTCCCCCGCCTCGCGGTCGTAGGAGCGGATGGCGCGCGCCGGGTTGCCGACGACGACCGTGTTCGCCGGCACGTCCTTCGTGACCACGGCGTTGGCGGCGACGAACGAGCGCGCGCCGATCGACACCCCGGCCGTGATGACGCAGCCCGTGTTGAGCAGCACGCCGTCCCCGATGCGGACCGGCCGCGGCGGCGCCATCGGCTGGCGGACGATGCTGGTGTCCGGGTCCTCGTACTCGTGGTAGGTGTCGGTGATCAGGACGCGGTCGCCGACCATCACCTCGTCGCCGAGGCTGATCTCGCCCACGCACGAGATCCACACGTCGCGCGCGAACACGCAGCGGTCGCCGATGGTCAGGCGCGGGTCGTAGGTCCGCCCCGCGTGCTCGGTGACCACCGACAGCCAGGCGCCCGAGTGGAAGAAGGTCCCGCGGCCGATGTGGATGCGCTCGGGGCCGATGAGGGTGACGGGCCGCTGGAAGCCGGAGCCCTCCCCGAAGGAGCCGAGCCGGCTCGCGCCCACGCGCCAGCGGTTGTGCGCCTGCCACGCGCGCCTGCGCAGGTCTTCCACCACCGCGCGAACTCTAGAGTCCAGCGTCCGATGGCGGCTCCCGCGACACTGGCCCTCGAGCGCTGCCCGGTGTGCGGCGGGCAGGGCGGCCGCGACTTCGCGCTGGGCGACGCCGCGCTGCGCGAGTGCGCGAGTTGCGGCGCGGTCCACTCCCGCCTCTACGCCGATCCCGACGCGGTCTACGTCGACGGCTACTACAGCGGCGACACCGAGTTCGGCATCGACGTCCGCCACCCGCGCTTCCAGGCCTTCCTGGCCGAGGTCAACGCCCACCGGGCGGCACTGCTCGCCAAGCTGGTGGGCGAGCCGCTGCGCGTGCTCGACGTGGGCTGCGGGACGGGGGACTTCCTGGCCGCCGGGCGCGAGCGCGGCTGGACCGCCGTCGGCGTCGACCCGATCGAGCAGTCGGGCGAGATCGCGCGCGGCCGCGGCCTCGACGTCCGCACGTCGATGCTGGAGGACTCCGGGGTCCCGCCCGGGGAATGGGACGTGGTGTCGGCGTTCCACGTGCTCGAGCACGTCCCGGACGCCGCCGCCTTCCTGCGCCTGCTCGCCTCCTGGGTCCGGCCCGGGGGCTACGTGCTGGTGGAGTCGCCCAACTGGGACTCCCAGGTGCGGCTGGCGAGCGGCGACGGCTACGTGCACCTGCGGCCGCTCGAGCACCTCATCCACCTGACGCCGGACACGGTGCGGGTCGCGATGCAGCGCGCGGGACTCGAGCCCGCCGAGATGCGGACGCCGACCTGGCCCTCGCGGCTGCACACGCCGCAGCAGGCCCTGGCCGACGTCGGGCGCTGGTCGTGGAGCCGGCTGCCCGGGCCGCTCGCGCGCGCCGCCGCCGCCGCCGCGCGCGCCGCCGACGCGCGGCGGGGGCGCGGGATGGTGGTCTGGGGCCTGGCCCGCGTGCCCGCCGGCTGATGCGGCGGCGGAGCCTGCGGGTCGCGGTCCCGCCCGCGGTGCGCGCGATCCACCCGCGCACCGGGCAGGGCCGCGTCTGGCACTCCCTGCTGCGCGAGCTCGACGGGCTCGTGCGGCTCCGCGACGCGCGGCCCGGGCGCTCGGTGCGGGCGGACGTGTGGGTGCACGAGGCGCACACGGAGCCGCCCGAGACGGGGCTGCCCGTCCTCACGCTGGTCGCCGAGGCGCCGTGGCGGATGGCGGACGTGATGCCCGACATCGAGCCCCGCTTCGCCACCGCGATGGAGGCGCTGGCGCGCGCCAGCGTCGCGGCCTCGACGCGGATGATCTGCCCCTCGCGGGCCGCCGCCGCGCAGGCGGTGGACGTGCTCGGCGCCGACCCGGCGCGCCTGGACGTCGTCCTGCACGGCCACGACCCCGCGGTGTTCCGGCCGCGGCGCGGCGGCGCCGCGCCGGCCGGGCCGTTCCCGTACGTCCTGTTCGCCTCGCAGCTGCACCCGCGCAAGAACCTGCCGGCGCTGCGGGAGGCGATGGCGCGGCTGGGCGACCTCCCCCACCGCCTGGTGATCGTGGGCGGCGTCGCGATGGACCGCGCGGACTCGGCCGACCTGCTCGCGGCGTCGTTCGCCCCGCTGCCCGACGGGCGACCGGTGATCCGTATCGACGACCCGACCGACGTCGAGCTGGCGGAGCTGATGTCGGGCGCGGACGCGTTCTGCCTGCCCTCGCTGTTCGAGGGCTTCGGCCTCACCGCCCTGGAGGCGATGGCGTGCGGCGCGCCCGTCGTGGCCTCCGACCGCGGCGCGCTGCCGGAGGTCGTGGCCGGCGCCGGGCTGGTGGTCGAGCCGGCGCCGGACGCGCTGGCGCTCGCGCTGCGGCGGGTGCTGACCGACACCGAGCTCGCGGACGGGCTCCGGCAGGCGGCGCGGGCGCGCGCGGCGACCCTGACCTGGGCGGCGACGGCGCGCGGCTGGCTGCCGTCGCTCGAGGGCGCCGCCGCCGGCGGCTGATCCGGCCGCCGATCTAGGCTCCGCGCGCCGTGCTGCTCGTCCACCAGGTAGCGCTCGTCCTCGCCGTCGCGGCGCTCGCGGCCGCCGCGACGCGCGCGGCCGCGGCGCTCGGCGCCCGCGGGCTCGAGCTGCCGGTCGCCGCCGCCGCCATCGGCGCCGCCGCGGCCGGGATCGAGGCGCTCGCCCTCGGGCGCTTCGGCCTCGGCGGCTCGCCGGTCGCGCTGCTGGCCGCGGCGGCGCTCACCTACGCCGCCGCGCGCCGCGCCTGGCCGGCCGCGGGCGCGTGGCCGGCGCTGCGGTCGTGGTGGGCCGGCCGCGGGCCGCGCGAGCGCCTCGTGCTCGGCGCGCTGGCCGGCGCCGGGCTGGCGTGGGTGGCGTGGCTGGTCCGCCACCCGTCGCTCGGGATCGACCCGCTGACCTACCACCTGCCGGAGTCGATCCGCTGGGTCCAGCACGGCCGGCCGGGATCCGTCGAGGTGCTGCAGTACGAGTTCCCGCAGGGCTACTACCCCGTCACCAACGAGCTGCTGGTGGCGTGGCTGACCGGCCTCTCGCGCAGCGGCGCGCCCGGGATCCTGTGGACCCCGGCGACCGCCGCGCTCGCGATCCTGGCGGGCTGGCTCGGCCTGCGGCGGATCGGCGCCGGCGTGACGGTGTCCGCGCTCGGGATCGCCGCCGTGCTGCTGACGCCGATCTCCTCGACGCAGCTCATCGGCGCCCACACCGACCTGCCGGCCATCGCCTGGCTGTGGGCGTGCGCGGCGCTGGTGGCGGCCGCGGAGCGGCGCCCGGCGCTGCTCGCGCCCGCCGTGGTCGCCGCCGCGCTGTCGGTCGGGACGAAGACCACGGCGGCGCCGCTCGTCGTGCTGCTGCTCGGCTGGGCGGCGTGGCGGCACCGGGCGCGGCTGCGCGGCCTCGCGATCCCGCTCGCCGTCGCCGCGGTCGCCGCGGTCGGCGTGGGCGGGATCTGGTACCTGCGCAACCTCGTCACGCACGGCTCCCCGCTGTGGCCGTTCGTCGCGGCTCCGTGGGGCGACCCGATGCCGCGGTTCCTCGCCCAGCTCGACATCTCCTTCCTCGACGAGCCGGCGCTCACGCTCGAGCGCCACGCGCTCGCCTACCTGTACGTCGTCGCGGGCGGATGGCTCGTGCTGGCGCTGGGCCTGCTCGCGCCGGCGATCCGGCCGCGCCGCTGCGTCGCGCTCGCCACCGGCGTCACCCTCCTGGCGCTCCTGTCGTGGATGAACGCACCGTTCACCGGCTCGCCGGACGATCGGGTCCTCGACCTGGCGGCGACCACGACGCGGTACCTGCTGCCGACGCTCAGCGCTGCGGCGGTGGCGCTGGCGCTGGCGGCCGGCGGCGGGCCGCGGCGCCATTGGGCCGTCCTCGCCATGCTCGCGGCCGCGTGCGTCTGGTCGATCCGCGCCACGCACACCCTGCCGCTGCTCGGCATGCCGTCCTCCGGCACGCTCGTCGCCGGCGCGCTGGTCGGAGCCGCGGCGACGTGGGTCCTCACCCGCCTGCGGACGCGGCCTCCGGTCGTGCCGCGAGCAGTGGCCGCGGGCGTCGGCGTGGCGGCGGGGGCGCTGGCGCTGACCGTCGTCGCGACGGACTTCGCGGCCCGGCAGGCCGGCGCGTACTGGCTGCGCTCCTCCGGCGTCGTCGCCTGGGCGGCCGCGCAGCCGGCCTTCCGCGAGCAGGACTTCCCGATCGCCTTCGCGCCCGAGATGGTCTCCACGCTCGCCGGCGACGAGCTGCAGCACCCGATCGAGCTGATCGGCCAGCACGAGTCGTGCGCGCGGATCCGCCGCCGGATCGAGCGCGGCTGGGTCGTGCTGGGGACGTTCGAGTTCGCCGACCGGCGCGAGCCGTTCTCAGCGGCACCCTGCCTGCGCACGACGCCGCCCGGCGCGCGCGTCCTCTACCGCGACCGGCACTTCACGGTGCTCGCCGCGGGCCGCGGCACACCGCGATGAGGTCGAACGCGCGCTCGACCTCGTCCGGCGACAGGTGGAAGTCCCCGGCGGTGACCTCCGCCGCCCGCGGGTCGGGGCGCCGGCGGCGGTTGCGGGTGAGCATCCAGTCGTAGAGCAGCTGCCGGCCCCGGCGCGGGACCAGCCGCCGCAGCTTGAGCGGGTCCATCCCCAGCAGCCGGTCCAGCCGGGCGAGCTCCTCGTCGATCAGCTCGCGCCAGCGCGGCGAGCCGAACAGCCCGAGGATCTCCACCGAGTCGAAGTACGGCGCGCACAGCGCGTGCAGCTGCCGGGGGTCGTACTCCACGTAGTGGTACGGGTCGATGATCTCGTCCGGGCGCGCGAACTCCAGCCGGTTCGGCGTGACGAAGATCGCCGTCCCCCCCGGCTCGAGCACGCGGACGACCTCGGCGAGCACGCGCTCCGGGTCCGGCACGTGCTCGATCGACTGCACCGACAGCACGGAGGCGAACGACCCGTCCGGCAGCGGCAGGTCGCGCATGTCGGCCACGTGCGTCTCGCGGCCCTGGCCCGCCAGCGCCTCCGCCGACAGGTCCACCCCGACCGTCTCGCGCGGGGCGAGCTCCTCGAAGGAGTGCCCGATGCCGCAGCCGAGGTCGAGCACGCGGCCGCCCGGCAGCAGCGGCGCGCACAGGCGGTAGGTGGCGACGTGGCGCTGGTAGGACGGGTTGAAGCCGCCCTCGGCGGTGACCACCCGCTCGCCCGTGACGAGCCTCACGACTGGAACTTCCTCGACTTCCAGATCCCCGAACGGTGCAGCACGAGCCGCAGCGCCGCCCACAGCGTGCGCGACCCGTAGACGACGCCCTGGCGGAACGACACGTTGGAGTCGTCCTCGGCGTAGATCGTCCGGGTCGGGACCTCCTCGATCGGAAAGCCGAAGTGCACGGCCTGGAAGAGCAGCTCGGAGTCGAAGGAGAAGTCCAGCGCGTTGCGCAGCCACGGCACCTCGAGCAGCAGCCGCCGCGAGTAGGCCCGGTAGCCCGTGTGCAGCTCGGCGAAGTCCGTGCGCAGGATCGCGTTCTCGAGCGTCGTGAGCGCCCGGTTGGCGACGTACTTCCAGCGCGGCATGCCGCCCGCCAGCGGCCCGCCCGGCGTCAGGAAGCGCGAGCCCAGCACGAGGTCGGCGCGGCCCTCGAGGATCGGCGTGACCATCTTCGGGATCAGCTCGGGCTCGTACTGCCCGTCGGGGTGCAGCATCACGACGACGTCGGCCTCGTGCTGGAGCGCCTGCAGGTAGCACGTCTTCTGGTTGCCGCCGTAGCCGACGTTGTGCGGGTGCCACACGACGTGCAGCTGCGGCAGCGTCCGCGCCAGCGCCACCGTGTCGTCGGTCGACTTGTCGTCGACGAGGATGATCTCGTCGACCCAGTCCTTCGGGATCGCCGACACCGTGCGCTCGAGCGTGCGCGCGGCGTTCCACGCCGGCATCACCACGACGACCTTCGCGTCCCCCTTGGCTGCGGGCATGGCGGCGCAGGATACGGGGGCTCCCCCTGCGCGGCCGGGCGCGACCGCGCCGCTTCGGTGTGTGCGGGTGGCGCTACCGCACCGCCACGCGCAGCCGGCCCGCCTTGAAGCCCTTCTTGGTGGCGCGCACGAGCAGGGCGCCCCCCCGCCTCGGGGTCACCTTCAACCGCACGCTGCCGTCGCGGCGCGTGCGCACCGTCCGCGCCCGGATCCCGCCGCCGGACACGCGCACGCGCGCGCCGCGGACCGGGCGGCCGCGGCCGTCGGCGACGCGCACCATGATCTGGGACTCGCGGCCGCGCATGACGCCTCCGCCGGAGGTGACCACCAGCGTCTTGGCGAACTTCAGCGAGCCGAGCGCCCAGGCGCCGCTGTTGCGGCCCTCGTCGACCGCCGCCACGCGCCAGAAGATCCGCCCGCCGCCGGTGAAGCCCGGGCGCGAGAGGTCCGGCGCGTAGCTCGTGTTGTCCGTGAGCGCCTGGTCGATGATGCGCGCGAAGCTGTTCGTGTCCGAGAACTGCAGGCGGTAGTTCTTGGCCCCGATGTGCGGGTCCCAGGACGCCAGGAGCCGGCCCTTGCCGCGGGTCAGCTTCGCGCCGGTCGGAGCGCCGATGTGGCGGGTGAAGGCCGCCGTCTCGCTCCACGGCCCGGAGGTCGTCCCCTGCGGCAGCTTCGGGAAGTTCGCGCGCAGCCGGAAGCGGAACGCGCCGGTGCCGTAGAACTTGGCGAACGTGAAGGTGGGCGAGCGCATGGTGAAGTTGCGGTCGATGCCGTCGGGCTGCTCCACGTGCAGGTCGTAGGAGACGGCCCCCTGGACCGGCAGCCACGAGATCACGGGCGGGAGTTCGCCCGCGGTCGCGTTGCCCGGCGCGGCCACCGGCCGCGGCAGGCGCCGGCGGAACGTCGAGGTCGCCGACCAGGTGAGGCCGATCCGGTTCTCGTCGTTGGCCCGCACGCGCCAGTACAGGACGGCGTCGGCCGGATACGTGCTCGAGCTGGTGAACGCGGTGCTGGCCGTCGCGAGGTCCTCGATCGGGTCGCCGAACGACGGGTCCTGCGCGACCTGCAGCCGGTAGTCGCGCGCGCCCTCCACGGACTGCCAGCGGAAGGTGGGCTGGCCCGTGACGTCGGCGCCGGCCGCCGGTGCGAGCAAGGTCGGCGGCACGGATCGCTTCTCGAACGTCTGCGGGTGGTTCTCCGTGGGCTGCGTCGTCGCGCCCGAGCCGTTGGCGCCGGAGGCCGGCACCACGGCCCAGTAGTACTGGGTCGTCTCGTCCGGATACGTCCTCGGGTTGACGCCGTCGCGCGGCGCGTACGCCGTGGAGGTGGTCAGCGCGACGTCGACGATCTCCGTGAACAGCGCGTCCTTGGCCACGACCACGAAGTAGCTGCGGGCGCCGGCCACCGGCAGCCACGTGAACAGCGGCAGGCGCGGCGTGAGCGTTCCGGTCTGCGGGCCGCGGTAGTTCTCGGCCGGCATGGCCAGCCGCCCGGTGACGTCGCTCACGGAGGGCGCGCGGTACCGGAAGGCCGGCTGCCCCAGGCCGTTGAGCTGCGTCCAGTCGCTGACGACCTCGCCCGACGCGGCGTCGCGGTCGCTGCGCGCCAGGACCCGCACGCAGTAGGTGCCGCCGTCCTCGAGCCGGCGCGGCGCGTCGTGCGCCGCGCGCGGGAACGCCACGCCGCCGGGCACCTGGCCGTTGGTCTGCCCCGAGAGGGGCGTCCACGCGGTGGCCGCCGTCTTGACGTGCCACTGGCGGGTGGACTGCGCGGTCCAGTTGCAGCCGCCGAGCTCGTAGGGGACGACGTTGACCTCGTAGCTCGCGGCTCCGGGCACCGGCTCCCACACCACGGCGGGGTTGCTCGTGGCCGGCGGCAGCCCGGCCTGCGGCTGCAGGTCGGTGACGGGCTCGCCGAGGTGGTCGCGGAGGCGCAGGTTCGGGATCGTGGGCTGCCCCGGCACGTCGTCGAAGCTCTTGCGGAACGGCGGCCCGGCGTTCCAGGCCGCGGAGTTGCCGTCGAGGTCGATCGCGCGGACGCGCCAGAAGTAGGAGTTGTTCGGCAGCACCTTGCGCGGCGACAGCGACGTGCCGGTCGTCGGGTCGTCGCAGCACACCCGCGACCCCGTCGCGAAGTCATCCGAGGAGGACACCTCCACGGCGTAGGCGGCGGCTCCCGGCACCGGGTCCCACGAGAGCTGGGGGTCGTCGACCCGCGGATCCTCGTTGAGGTCGGCCACGCGCGTCGCGGTCTGGGTGGGCCACGACCAGGTGAAGGAGCCGACGGCCGAGCGGCGGCCGCTGTGGCCGCGAACGTCCACCGGCGTGACGGCCCAGTAGTAGCGCCCGTCGGGCAGCGCGCGCAGGAGGGCGAGCTTCGTCCCGTCGGTGCGCATGGTCTCGGCGCGCGCGCCGGCGACGGGCGACGCCAGGCTGCGGTCGGTGGCGAGCGTGACCAGGTAGTGGTGGGCGCTCGCCACGGGCGACCACTCGAGCACGAGCGGGTCGCGCGGGTAGACGATGGGCTGGTCGTCGGGCGGCCCGAGCAGCTTCGGCGCCGGCGACCACGTCTTGGTGAACGAGCGGGCGGCCGACCAGCGGCCGGCGTCGCCGCGGGCGTCGATCGCGCGGACGCGCCAGTGGTAGGTGCCGTCGGGGGTGCGCACGTTGACCGTCGCGTACGTGTTGGCGGTGCGGATGGAGCCCCGGCGGTCACCGCCGACGATCGACCCGAACCGGCTGTCGGCCGACAGCTGGAACTCGTACGCCGTCGCGCGGCGGACGGCGCGCCACGAGAAGGCCGGGACGTCCTCGGTCACGGCGTCGGCAGCGGGCGTGAGCGGCTGCGGCGCGCCCGGCGCGGCAGCCGCCGGGCCGGCCGCGGCGGCGAGCAGCGCGAGGACGATCGACGTGGACGCGAGCAACGTCGCGACGGTTCGCTGGAACATCTACATGCCTCCGAAGGCGTCGAGCACGTTGAATGCCGCCGGGCCCAACAGGACGATGAACATGGCCGGGAAGATGAGGAGCACCAGCGGGAAGAGCATCTTCACCGGCGCCTTCTGGATGCGCTCCTCGGCGATCTGCCGGCGGCGCTTGCGGGTGTCGACCGCGAGGTTGCGCATCATCGTGCCGATGGAGACGCCGAGCGAGTCGCCCTGCACGACCGAGCGCACGAACGACTGCACCGACGGGGTCGCGCAGCGGTTGGACATGTTGACCAGCGCCTCCTGGACCGAGAGGCCCATGCGCTGCTCCTGGGTGGCCAGCCGCAGCTCGTCGCTGAGCGGCCCGTGGAGCCGCTCCGACGCCAGCTGCAGGGCGCCGTTGAAGCCCTGGCCCGCCTCGATCATCACGACGACGAGGTCGATCAGGTCGGGCATCGTGCGGTCGATCTCGTCGAGCCGGGCCCGCGAGCGGTAGCCGAGGACGCTGCGCGGCGCGATCCCGGCCGTGGCGGTGCCCAGCACGAACAGCAGGATCCCGAGGGCGGGGTTCTGCGTCGTGGCGAACTGCGCCGTCAGCGCCGCCATGCCGCCGGCGCCCAGCACCTGGTAGCCCACGACCGCCTCCGGGCGCGTGCCGTACATGCCGGCCCCCAGCAGCTCGGCGCGAACCTTGGCGAGGTCGACCAGCCGGGTCCGCGCCGTGACGAGGCGGCCCAGCAGGACCGCGAGGCTCGTCAACAGCGTCGTGACCGTCCGCCGGGGCGCAGCGACGTCCTCGCCCTCGCGGGCGAAGCCGTAGGTCTCGATCTGCTGGAGCTGCGCGCCGACGCGCAGCTGGGGCAGCGTGGCCGCGCGCACGACGAACGCGGCCGTCGCGGCGACGAGCACGAGCCCGAGCAGGAGGATCAGGAACATGCCGTCAGACCTCCACGTCGACGATCTTCTTGATGATCAGCGAGCCGCTGATGAGCATCAGCGCGCCGACCCCGAGCAGGACCTGGCCCGCGCCGCGGTCGAACAGCGGCGACAGGTAGTCCGGGTTGATCACGGTCAGGATGGCCAGGAGCACGATCGGAAGGCTCGTGAGGATCGCTCGCGCCATCCGGCCCTGGGAGGTGAGCACGCGGACGGTGCGGCGGAGGTCGTTGCGCTCCCGGATCACCTCGGTGACGCGGTCGAGCACCTCCGCGATGTTGCCGCCGGTCTCCCGCTGCAGGATGGCGACGGCGGCGAGCTGCTCGACGTCCGGGCTCGCCATGCGCCGCGACACGTCGCGCAGCGAGGTCTCGATCGGCACCCCCAGCCGCTCGTCGGCGGCGACGCGCCCGAACTCGGTCGCCGACGGCTCGGGGGCGTCGGCGCCGATGACGCCGATCGCGCCCGTGAGGCTGTAGCCGCCGCGCAGCGCCGACGCGATGCGCTGCATCGTGTCCGGGAGCTGGTCGTCGAAGGCCGTGCGCTGGCGCCGGAGCTTGCGGTTGATGAAGGCGTTGACGGCGAACGGGACGACGATCAGCGCGAGAACGCCGGCGGCGATGCCGGCCGTGCGGCCGAGCAGCAGGGCGAGCACGACGGCACCGGCGCCCGTCAGGCCCGCCACCCGCTCGGCCGGCCGCTTGAGCCGCGCGATCTCAACCCTCTCCTTGAAGGGCGCCCAGCGGCTCCCGCGGCCGAGCTGGCGCTCGAGCGCCGCCCACAGCCGGTCGGTCAGCCGCGGAGCGCGCGGTGCGGCGAGCAGCTCGGCGTCGCCGCCCGGCCCCTGCACGAACGCGCTGACGCGGCCGCGCAGCTGATCGCCCGGCGAGCGGCGCACCAGCAGCAGGGCGAGCGCGAGCCCGAGCAGGAGGGCGCTCAGGCCGCAGACGATCAGCATGCCGCGCGTGGTGGCCCAGATGCCGCCGTCGGCGCGGCGCTGCGTCGCGGCCTGAACCCGCGTGGGTGCGACGTACTCGGCGACGGCGAGGCCGTCGAGGCCGTCCGCCCGGACGGCGACGTGGACGTTCCCGGGGCGAGCGTGCGAGACGTAGCTGATCACGTACTCGTTGGCCAGGCGGGCCCCGAGCTGCGAGTAGATGCCCGCGAGGTCGGCGGTCGATCGCGCCTCGAGGAAGTCGCCGCGGCCGCCGGCGGCCAGCGCGCGCAGCTGCGAGTCGTCGTAGTACCGCCCGCGCAGCCCGACCGTGAACAGCCGCAGGCGCGCGTCGCGCGCGGCGGCCACGGCCGTGGCGAGCTCGGCGCCGCCGGGGGTGGCCTGCCCGCGGGTGCAGCGCGAGCGGCCGCCGATGCGGCAGACCCCGTCGGAGAGGACGACGATCGAGCCCGGCGCGATGCCGGCCGCCTTCATCCCGGCGGCCGCCGTGATGATGGCGTCGTAGGTCTGCGTGCCGGCGCCCAGGCGCGGCTTCGTGGCCAGCGCCCGGTTGATCGCGGCGGCGTCGACCGTGGGCGGCAGCACGACCCGCGGGCGCCGGTTGAAGACGACGATGGAAAGTGGCTGCGCAGGGTCGCGGCGCTTGGCGAAGGCGCGCGCCGCCTGCATGGCCGCGGCGATCGGCCGGCCGCGCATGCTCTCGCTGGCGTCGATCAGCAGGGTCACGCCGAACGCCTTCGAGCCCACGGTCCCGGCCTCGGCGATGGTCAGCTTCCGCACGCGGTCGCCGTTCTCGCGCAGCTCGATGGCCGCGGGGTCGATCCGGGAGCCGGGCGGCGCCGAGAGGATGAACGACCGCAGCGGGAAGACGGGCTGCCCCTCCGGTGCGAGCCGCGGCGCGTCCGCGCCCGCGGCGGGCACGGCGAAGCCGGCCGCCACGACGGCGGACAGCAGCGCCGCGACGCGCAGGGGCCGCAGGCTCACCGCGGCGCTCCCGCCGGCTCGGCGACGGGGCGGAGCTGGTGGCCCTGCCCCGTGAACAGCGTCGTCGGCAGGGTCACGCCCGCCTTCTCGAACTTGTCCAGGAAGGTCGGCCGCAGGCCCGTCGGGCGCAGCGACCCGATGACGCGGCGGTCGCCGGTGACGCCCTCCACGTTGAACGCGAAGATCTCCTGCAGCGTCACGACGTCGGACTCCATCCGCTGGACCTCGGTGATCGCGGTGACGCGCCGCGACCCGTCCTGCAGGCGCTCGAGGTGGACGATCAGGTCGAGCGCCGAGGCGACCTGCTGGCGGATCGCCCGCAGCGGCAGGTCGTAGCCCGCCATCAGCACCATCGTCTCGATGCGGGCGAGCGCGTCGCGCGGGGCGTTGGCGTGGACCGTGCACAGCGAGCCGTCGTGGCCCGTGTTCATGGCCTGCAGCATGTCCAGCGCCTCCGCGCCGCGGACCTCGCCGACGACGATGCGGTCGGGGCGCATGCGCAGGGAGTTGCGGACGAGCTCGCGGATGCCGACCTCGCCCTCGCCCTCGAGGTTCTTCGGACGGCACTCGAGCCGGAGCACGTGGCGCTGGTTGAGCTGCAGCTCGGCCGCGTCCTCGATCGTCACGATCCGGTCGCTGTCGGGGATGGCCGTCGACAGCGCGTTGAGGAGCGTCGTCTTGCCGGTGCCGGTACCGCCCGAGATCAGCACGTTGAGCTTCGCCTGGACGCAGCGCTGCAGGAAGGCGACGGTGTCGGCGGTCAGGGTCTTGAGGCCGACCATGTCCTCGAGCATCAGCGGCTCGCGGCTGAACTTGCGGATCGTCACCAGCGGCCCGCTCAGCGACAGCGGCGGGATGATCGCGTTGACGCGGCTGCCGTCGCGCAGGCGGGCGTCCACCATCGGCGAGGACTCGTCGATGCGCCGCCCGACCTCGGCGACCATCTTGTTGATGATTCGCCGCAGCTGCGACTCGTCGCTGAAGCGGATGGGCGTCTCGTGCAGGCGGCCGGCGCGCTCGACCCAGACGTCGAACGGGCCGTTGACCATGATCTCGGTGACGCTGTCGTCGGCGAGCAGGCGCTCGAGCGGCCCGTGCCCGAGGATGTCGTCGGCGATGTCGTTCTCGAGCCGGCCGCGATCGTCGCGAGCGATCCCCGCCTCCGCGGCCAGCCGCTCGCGGATCTCCACGAGCACCTTGTCCCGCAGGCCGGTCGGGTCGATCCGCGTGTTGAACAGCTGCGGGCCGAGATCGTCGATCACGGCGCGGTGGACCGAGTTCTTGATGTCCGCGAACGGGTCCGTGCGCCGCGGCGTGATGGGCTGGCTCGACCCGATGCGCTCGTGGAGCTCCATGGCGCGACGCCTTCCCTAGGCCGTCGCCCGGCGGCGGAACAGCCCGCCGCGGCGCTTGCCGTTGTGGTGGGCTTCCGCCCCGGACTGCGGCGCGTAGACCTGCGCCAGCGCGTGGAAGGCCCGCCCGGCCTCGGAGCGGCTGCGGGCGAGGGCCACCGGCTCCCCCTGGTTGACCGACAGCGCGATGCCGCGCTCGCTCGGGACCAGGACGTCGGGCCGGCGGTCGACGATGGCCTCGACGTCGTCGACGCCGATCCCGACGCGGCTGTCGGCCCGGTTGAGCACGAAGCGGACGCGGTCGCGCTCGTAGCCCATGCGCTCGAGCGTCTCGAGCCCGAGCTTGGTGTTCTTCAGCGACAGCGCGTCGAGCATCGCGACCATGCAGACGTCCGACGAGCAGTCGATCGCCGCGATCACCTCCGGCGTGAAGTTCGGCGGCGTGTCGACGATCACCACGTCGTTGACCTGGCGCAGGAGGCCCAGCGTCTCCTTGACGAAGTCGGGCGTCACCGCCGCGGCCTGGTCGGGCCGCACCGGGGCCAGCAGGGCGCGGACGCCGGAGGGGTGCTCGACCGTGAACGCCGCCACCTTCTCGGCGTCCAGGCCGCCGCCGGACATCACCAGGTCGTAGAGCGTGCGCTCGGGCTGCAGGCCCAGCGCCAGCCCCACGTCGCCGAACTGCAGGTCGAGGTCGACGATCGTGACGCGGTTGCCCGCCGCGGCCAGGGCCGCCGCGAGGTTGACGCTCGTGAGCGTCTTGCCGCTGCCCCCCTTGAGCCCGAGCACGCAGATCATCGGCGATGCGCTGCCGTCGGACCCGGAGCGCGGGGCGGCGCCCCGCGCCAGCGCCTTCTGCAGCGAGAACGACACCTGGCTGGAGACCGCGCGCGCCGTCGCCGGGGTGCAGGTCGACGGGATGCGCACGATGTCCGTCGCGCCGGCGCCGAAGATGTCCCCGACGTAGCCGTTCTGGCCCCCGGGGTAGACGGCGACGACCGGGCGGCCCTGGGCGTGCGCGACGGCGTCGCCGATCAGCTCCAGCGACTCGCCGCCGTCGGTGCCGCACACCACGAGGACGGAGTTGGACGTGCGGATCGCCGAGCCGGCCCAGCTGCCGTCGAGCGCGTCGTGGTAGCCGGCGACGTCGATGTCCGTGCCGGACACCAGCGCCTCGACGACGTCGGGATCGGTGCCGTGGCCCATCGCCACGAGGACGTACACCCGCTCGCTCATCGCGACCCCTTCCCGCTCCGGCCCGACGCCGACGGTGCGACGGCGCGCGACCCGAACAGCGTCGACTCCAGGGTGATCAGCTGCTTCTTCGGCAGGTCGGCGCCGGCGCCGCGCAGGAGGAGCCAGACCTTGCCGTTGTCGACCGCGAAGGCGAGCTTCGGCGCGTCGTCCTGCCCGACCCGCAGCACCACCTGGCGGAGCTTCGTCGAACCCGACGACACGCCGCCGGTGCTCTGCTCCTTCGGCGGTGCCTCGAGCACCAGCGCGCCGGGGACGAGCACGCGCAGGAACGGCCGCGGCCGGCCGGTCGCGGTGTCCACCAGGAATCCGCCCAGGACGTCGACGCGGTCTCCGGGCGAGACGTTGCCGATCATGCCGTGGGCGCCGTCGAGCGGAATCGAGATCGCTCGCTCATCGGCCGCGAGCTTGGTCGCGATGCCGGCCGCCGGCGCGAAGTCCGCGGCCGTCAGCTGCTGGCCCGGGTAGATGTCGCGCGTCGCGACCTGACCCTTGAGCAGCGCCGGGTCCGTCACGGCCTCGGGCCGCAGGTCGCTCCGGGTCAGCTCGGTCGGACGGGCGGCCTCGCCCGCGGCGAGCACCTCGCCCGAGGTGCCCTTCTCGATCAGCGAGCCGGCGACGAGCGCCGTCGCGGGCAGCGCGTCGGCGTCGACCGTGCTGCGGTACTTCTGCAGGAAGGTCGCCAGCAGGACGGCGGCGGCGAGCGCCGCGAGCAGCGCCGCTGCGATCGTCTTCGCGCGCGGAGAGAGGCTGCCGCCTCCGAGCGGGCTTCGCTTCTTTGTCAGTTCCATGGCTTTCGGCCTCTCCTACTGGGTCATCACGGCGACGCAGGTTCCGAAGGCGGCTTCATCGCACCGCTCCTCGCCTGCGCCGCCCTCGTTGAGGGTCTGCACGTACTTCACGAAGTGGCCGACGATGTAGCCGGCCTCGTCGCCCGGGACCGGGTCGTCCCCGTTGCCCTGGCAGGGGTTGTTGAAGCCGCTGCCCTTGCCGGTCCAGCCCGTGACGTAGAACGTGGCGAACTCCACGACGGGCCGGGTGCCGCTGCCGCTGCCCGAGAACGAGTTGAACGGCACCAGGAAGACCTCGACGAAGCGCGGGTCGTCGGACGGGATGTTGGGGAACTTGCTCCACTGGTTGGGCGAGGTGCACGAGGCGGGCTTCTCGGAGCCGAGGATCCGCAGGTTCATGCCCGCCGGCACCTGGTTGGTGGCGCTGCCGGTCTGGATCGCGACGCAGTTCCACGGCTGCGCCGTCGCCCACAGCGCCGTCGCGGTCGCCGGGCACAGCGTGCCGGTGTTGCGGGCGTACTCGGGAGCGCAGCCGAACGCCAGCTCGTCCCTGAGCTTCGGCTGGGCCGGGTCGCAGTCCAGTGACTGGTTCTGGCTGCCGCCCACCACGCGCAGGGCGACGATCGGGTCGTCGACGCTCTGCGCGTTCGCGAGCGAGCCGACGAGGCCTGCCGTGACGACCAGGTCGTGCGTGCAGTTGAGGTTCCCGGCCTCGCAGCGCCGGAACGAGTTGGCGCCCGGCACGCCGTTCTCCGAGACGCGCAGCAGCCTGATCGGCCCGGACCGCGACGGCGTCCCCGAGAAGACCCGCTGCACCATCCCGCCCCCTGCGAAGGTCCCCTTGCACGGGTTGTTGTTGCGCGTCGTGCAGGTCTGGCCGTTGACGGTGCCGGACGTCTCCTCCCAGCTCAGCCCGATGTCGACCGGCCCGGCCGCCGCCGGCACCGGGATGAACGACCCGGCGGGCGACTGCCAGGTTGCGCTCGTGGCGTCGTACGCGAGCGGGTAGACGTTCTTGCCGACCGTCGCCTGCACCCGCGCGTCGGCCGGCGGCAGGTTCCCGAAGTCGACGGTCGCGCGAACCCCGACGGTGCACGTCGCGCTGACGACCACGAAGTACGGGTCCTCGCACGAGCCGGACACGAGCCGCACGCTGCGCGCGCGGGGCGGGTTGGGCTGGGCGCCGCTGCCCTCGCCCGACCAGCCCCGGATGTGGACGAGGCCGTTGGCGGTCGCCGTGTCGTAGCACTCGACCAGCGGAGCGCCGCATGTGGTCAGGCCCGACCCGCTCGTCACGATCCGCACGCCGATGTGCGAGGTGGACGGGATGTTCACGGGCAGCGGCTGCGCCGCGTTGCTCCACAGCGTCAGGCCGCCGCTCATCCCCGACTGCGTGAGGTCGCGCGTCCCGATCACGGCGCCGGTGGTCTCGTCGACGAACTCCGCCCGGATCGCCTTCGGGCGGACGTCCTCGACGCCGACCGGGAGTGTCCCGCCGGTCCGGTCGAGCTGGCGGAACTCGACGCGCGCGTGGGAGTTGATGAAGTCGAACTTGTCCCCGGGAAAGCCCGGGATCAGGTCGGCGATCTTCAGCAGGAACGGGAGGTCCGTCTCCGTCAGCTTGACGTCGATCATGCCGGCCTCGCAAGGCCCGCCCTCGCGCACCGTCGGATCCTGCGGGCTCGACTGGTTGTGCCAGAGCGGGCTGTTGATCTTCCGCTGGACGCGGCTCTGCCCGCCGTTGACCTGGGCGTTGAGCTCGTCGCCGGAGTACTTCGCCACCTGCTCGAGGATGGGGGCGTCCGAGCACGGGAACCGGAAGTCGCCCGCACCGGCGAGCGCGCCGGCATCGGCCTGCATCTGCAGGTGCCGCCGGTGCTCGAAGGCGTTGCCGACGTCGATGACGAACCAGGTGAGCCCCAGTAGCGCCACGAGCGCCCCGCCGACCAGCACGGCCACGCCGCCACGCTCGTCGCCATGAAGCGCGCGCGCACGAGACAGCAGGCGGGTCATGCGCATCCCGGCCCCACGTCGTCGGGAACGGCCTCGATCCGCATGTCGGCGGTGGCGCTGATCGTCGACGAGGCGACGCCGAGCTTGTCGCCGAGGAACGGGATCCAGTGGTAGGTGACCGCGACCTCGACGTGGACCGGCTCGCCCACCGCCTCGCCGTTGGGGTAGCTGATGCACACCTGCGCGCCCTCCGGCACGCGGTCGCTGCCGCCCTCGCGGAACTCGGCCGTGATGCCGTGGCCGAGCACGGTCTCCTGGAGCGTCGCGCCCGGCCCCGGGTTCCTGTCGACCGCGGCGAAGCGGGCGGCCTGGTTGGCGAGATGCGTCGCGTCGATCCAGTAGTTGAAGGCGAAGCCGAAGGAGGCGATGCCGAGCAGGAGCATCATCAGCAGCGGCAGGACGAGCGCGAACTCCACGAGCGCCGCGCCGCGCTCGCAGCGCGCGCCGATGCGGCCGCGCCGGCGCGGCCGGCTGCCGCGGGGCGGCAGCACGTCGGAGGTGTGGGTCGCTGCGTTCATGACGTTCTGAAAGAGGAAGCGCCCGGCTGGCCGGGCGCGCTTGCGACTGGTGCGGATTGCCTGCTCCCGGTCCGTCCGGGCCGGGAGCAGGCACCGAGCTGCGAATGCTCAGACGCCGAGCTCGCCCGCGATGTCCGTGAAGATGGCGCTGAGGTTGACGCCGACCGCCGTCAGGGCGACGATCGCGACCACCGAGACCAGGGCGATGATCAGGCCGTACTCGACCATCGTCTGGCCCTCCTCGCGCTTCAGAGTGTTCCTGAGGTATTCCATGAGCCACATGTGCAGATTCACCTCCTCCCGCTTCCGCTTCGCTGCTGCCGTTGAATGTCTCCTGGCCGGCCGCCGAGCGCCGCTGCTGCTTCCGCTCGGCCCCTTTGGCCGGGTGCTGACCGACTGCCGGGGAAGCTAGATCGGCGGAAGGGCCGTGTGAACCGGACCTAGGTCCAGTACGACCTAGACCTTGGTCGGGTGTGGCCGGCGGCGGCGCTCGCGACACTGCCGCCCATGGCCACCGCCGAGGAATCACACGTGCCGGTTGCGCCCGCCTCGGCGGCGCCCGCGCCTGCCGGCATGCGCGTCCTGATCGTCGGGCTCGACCGCCAGTTCCACCGGATGGCGCGGATGCTGTTCGAGCGGCGCGGCGCGAGCGTGCACGCGATCGCCGACGCCGCCGACGTGGTCGAGCAGGCGCGGCGGCACGGCACCGACGTCGTGATCCTCGACACGTCCAACGCGATGACGGCGTCGGCGCGGGCGATCGCGACGCTGCGGATGCTCGCGGCGCCGGTCGGCATCGTCCTCGTCAGCGACGAGCTCGACGGGATGGCCCAGACGCTGCCGGCGCTGCCCAAGTGGGGCCCCTTCGACGACTTGTTCGAGCGCGCGGCGAGCGCCCACGCGCGCACGCGCGAATCGATCGGAGCGGCTCGTGCCTCAGCCTGATCCCTCCGACCTGGTGCGCCGCGGCGCGCTGCTCGCGGTCGCCGTCTCGGGCGTGCTGGCGCTGCCGGCGCTCGCGGGCGACCCGGAGTGCACGCCGGAAGGCCTGACGGCCGAGGGGCTGCCCTGCGTGACGGCACCGGCGCCCGAGCCGACGCCCGAGCCGACGCCCGAGCCGACGCCCGAGCCGACGCCCGAGCCGACGCCGGAGCCGACGCCCGCGCTGCCGGCCGCTCCGGTCGAGGCCGATCGCGCCGCTGCGCCGCAGGCCGACGCGGCGCCGGCCGCGGGCATTGCGCAGGCGCCCGCCGAGGCCCCGTCGGCCTCGCAGCCGGCCGGCGCGCGCTCCCCCGCCCCGCGCTCCGGCCCCGGCCCGCGCTCGCGGCGCGTCCGGCGCGAGTCGAGGCGGGAGACGGCGCGCAAGCGGCCGCCCTCGCAGCGCCGGCGGGTGAAGAAGGCGCCGAAGCAGGCGCCGAAACCGCGCACGAAGGACGCTCTGGCGCGCCACCGGCAGCCGACCGAGAGCGACACCCGGCGCCTCCTGGCCTCCCCGGCGGTCTCGGGGTTCCCGCCGCTCAGCGAATCGTTCGAGAACGCCCCGAACGTGCCGGCGTACCTGGAGGTCATCTACCGGAGGGCCGGCGCGAAGTTCGGCATCCCGTGGCAGATCCTCGCCGCGATCAACGAGATCGAGACCGACTTCGGCCGCAACCTCGCCGTGTCGTCCGCGGGAGCCCTGGGCTGGATGCAGTTCATGCCGCCGACGTGGGCGCAGTACGGCCGCGACGCCGACGGCGACGGCCGCGCCGACCCGGACAACCCGCAGGACGCGATCTTCGCCGCCGCCCGGTACCTGCGGGCCTCCGGCGCGCGCCGGGACCTGCCCGGCGCGATCTACGCCTACAACCGCGCCGAGTGGTACGTCGAGGCGGTCCTGCTGCGCGCCCGCATGATCGGGTCGCCGGTCGCGGCGCTCGACCGGCTGCTGCGACTGCGCGGCCGGCGTCTCGAGCAGCGCGTGCTCGCCGACGAGCGCATCACCATCTACGGCTGCGGTCGCGAGGACATCGCGCGACACCGGATCGACCGGCGCGTGCTGCTGACGCTGCGCTTCCTCGCCGAGTCGGGGCTGCACCCGACGGTCTCGAGCCTCGAGTGCGGGCATTCCATCCACACGAAGTCGGGCAACGTCTCCGAGCACGCCACCGGATCCGCGGTCGACATCGCCGCCATCAACGGCGTCTCGATGCTCGGCGGGCAGGGCGCGAACTCGGTGGGCGAGCGCGCCGTCCGGGCGCTCCTGACGCTCGGCGGCCTGATGAAGCCGCACCAGATCATCTCGCTGCTGCAGGTGCCGGGCGCCGACAACGCGATCGCGATGAGCGACCACGCCGACCACATCCACGTGGGCTTCCGGCCGATGCGCTGACGCGCCAGCCGCGTCCCGCCGCTTGACAGTACGCGCCGACTTCTAGACGATCGCGCCGCACCGACGCCGGCCACCAGGGCCGCGGAAGGGCGGCCTTCCCATTGCGCGCAGCGACAGGACGTCTCGACACGAGCGCGGCAGCTCCCGCCACGACCGGCGGCGTCATCGACGTCCTCGACGAGTGCGTGCGGGCCGCGCTCGCTGCCCGGCCGGTGGTCGACGACGTGGTCGCGCGTGCGCGACGCCGCGCGGCCGCGGCGCACGCGGCGGCCGCGACGGAGCCCGAGGCGACCCGGCTCGCCGCCGCCGCCTTCGTCAGCGAGGTGTTCAACGGCGTCTGGCTCGAGGTCCCGTGGCAGCTCGGCGACGCGACGGCGCTGGCGCAGGAGCTGGCGTCGGCCTCCGGGCTCGGGCTCGTCACGCTGGGCCTCGAGACGCTCAGCCACCCGGGCCTGCTCCAGCTGCCCCCGGAGGTGGCGGTCCGGACGCATCTCGGGATCCTGGCCGCGTTCGCACCCGCGCAGCAGGTCGCCTTCTGGTCGATCGACGGCCGCGGCCGGGTCGAATGCGCCTTGCGGCTCGGCGGCTCGAGACTGGTCGCCGGGGGGCGCGCGTTCGTCGAGGACGTCCTGGCGGCTCCACCGGCTGTCTCGGCCGTCCGCGGCGTGCTCGTCGCGGCGCCCGTGCTGCGCTGGCAGCAGCCGCACGCCGTCGTGCTCGTCCAGGCGCGGCGCGGGCACGAGGCGACGTGCGCTGCGCTCGTGGAGCGCGCCGCGCTGATGCTGGCCCCCCTGCTCGAGCGCCAGGACATCCTCGTCGGCGGCGCCCGCGCCGAGCACGTCCTGGGCGAGGCCACCGAGCGGCGGCTCACGCGCCTCGGGCTCGACCTGCACGACGGCCCGCTGCAGACGGTCGCCGCAGTGGCGCACGAGGTCGACCAGCTCAAGCGGCGCTTCGCCGGCCTCGTCCCGGACGAGCGGCCGCGGGCGCTCGCGCTCGGGTGGCTCGCCGACCTCGAGAGCCGGCTGGAGGCGCTGGAGGAGGAGCTGCGCAGCTACTCCAGCTCGCTGGGGTCGCCGCTGGTGCTGCGGCACCCGCTGCCGGCCGCGCTCGAGGAGGCGCTCGAGCGCTTCCGGCGGCGGTCGTCGATGCGCGTGCACATGGCGACGTCGGGCAGCCTCGACGGGCTGACGCAGTCGCAGCAGATCGCGATCCTGCGTGTCGTCACCGAGGGTCTGGCGAACGCCGCCGCCCACAGCGGAGCCGGCGAGGTCCGCGTGTCGGTCAGCGGCAAGCCGACGCACATCGTCACCACGGTCTTCGACGACGGCGTCGGCTTCAACATGGAGCGCACGCTCGTACGCGCCGCCTCGGCCGGCCGTCTCGGCCTGCTCGGCATGGACGAGCGGATCCGCCTGCTGGGCGGGACGTTCACGATCCGCAGCCGCGAGGGCGGGCCCACCGAGCTGTCGGCGACGCTTCCACGCTGGGAGCCGACGATGAACTTCAAGAATCCGCACGAACCGCAAAAGTTCTGACCCACGGAAAACGTGTAAGTGGTGGGAGCGGCGCACGGGCGCCGGGCGGCCCTCACGGAAGGCGGGGAGAATGCGGCTGAAGATCGTGATCGCGGATGATCATCCGATGATGCTCGCGGGCATCGCCCGGGCACTGGAGGAGAGCCCGGACATCGAAGTGGTCGGGACGACGACGTCCGGCAGCCGGGTGCTGCCGCTCGTCTCGCGCAACCGGCCCGACATCGCGCTCCTGGATCTCCACATGCCGGGGCGCGACGGCATCGAGTGCCTCAAGCTCATCCGCGAGCGCCATCCGGAGGTCAAGTGCGTGATGCTCTCGGCCTCCCAGGATCCCGACGACATCGAGTCGGCCTTCGCCGCCGGCGCCTCCGCCTACATCGTCAAGCGGGTGCAGCCGACGGACATCGCGTCGGCCCTGCGGCAGGTCTTCGAGGGAACGGTCTTCCACCCGATGGACGTGGCGACCGCGCCCGCCACGGACCGCTGCAGCGAGATCGGGCTGACGGCGCGCGAGAAGACGGTGCTCGAGGGCGTGGCGCGCGGGCTGAGCACGAAGGCCATCAGCAGCGAGCTGTGGGTGACCGAGCAGACGGTCAAGTTCCACCTCGGCAACATCTATCGCAAGCTCGGCGTCGCCAACCGCGCCGGCGCGCTGCGCTACGCGTTCGACAACCGGCTCGTCGACGTCGCCTGACCTTCGGCTAGGCGCGGCGCCGCAGCGCCGCCAGCCCGAGGAGGGCGGCCACCAGCAGCGCGAGGCCGACCGCGTGGAGGCCGACGAACACCACGAGCATCGCGGCACCGGCGAGATCGTTGCACTCGCCGACGTAGTCCATGCCCGACCGCGGGCAGTCGGCGCCGGCGAGGTCGAGGCCCCAGGTGACTGCGACGGTCACCAGCGCCAGGGCGACCGGCGCCAGCGCCGCCGACACCAGCGTCTGCCGGCGCAGGAACGGCCTCCCGAACGTACGGCGGGCCACCGCGATCGCGGCCGCGCACGTGATCGCGGCCGCCAGCAGGTACCAGGCGTCCCCCGGCCCGTCGCGCACATCGAGGGCGAACGCCCCGCCGGCCATCGCGCCCGCGCCGAGCACGGGGACGACGAGGTAGGCGAGCAGGGACCCGGCGGGCGGCACCCGCCGATTATCACGCCGCGGCCTCCTCCTCGAGCGCGCGCACGACCGCCGCTTCGAACGCCGCCGCGGTGTACCGCGACGCCGTCGCGCGCCCGCCGGCCCGCAGCCGCTCGCGCAACGCACCGTTCTCGGCCAGCCGCCGCACCGCCGCGGCGAGCGCGGCAGCGTCGCCGGGGGCGACCACGAGCGCGTTGTCGCCGTCGGCGAGGTACTCGCCGGAGCCGCCCGTGCCCGTCGCCACGACCGGGCGCCCGACCGCCATCGCCTCGAGCGGCACGAGCCCCCAAGGCTCCGGCCACGTCACCGGGAACAGCACGGCGTCGGCGGCCGCGTAGGCGCCGGCCACGCGGTCACTCGGGGAGCGCGCGAAGCGCACCCGCGCCGCCACCCCCAGGCGCTGCGCCAGCGCCTCGAGCTCCGCGCGATAGGCGGGTTCGGCATCCCCGTCGACCGTCAGCGTCGCCTCCGCCGGCAGCTGCGCCAGCGCCTCGATCGCCACGTCGACGCCCTTGCGCGGCTCCACGCGGCCGACGCACGCGAGCCGCCACGCCCACGCGGCCGGCGCGCGCTCGGCGAAGCGACCATCCACGCCCGGCCGCACGACCTCGGCCCGCGGCAGGTCGCCGGCCGCCTCGCGCGACCGCTCGCGCACCCAGTCGGAGATGAACAGCCAGCGCGCGCCGGCCGCGAGGTCCGCCGGCCGCCCGAGCGGCCCGAGGCGTCGCTGCAGCCGCTGCCAGGGGTCGACCCGCGGGCCGTAGACCATCCACGCGTCCCCCACCACGCCCACCGCGGGCACGCCCGCGGCGCGCACCCGGTCGAGCAGCGACAGCGACATCCCGCCCATCGCCCACCACGCGACCACGTCCACGCCGCGCAGTTCGCGCTCGAGCACCCGCGCGTTGTGCCGCTCCGCCCGCCGCCGCGCGCGCAGCCCGAAGCGCGGCCACGCGAAGTTCCGCCACCACCAGTCCAGCTCGCGCACGACCCGCGGCGCGGTAGCGTCGCGCTCGGCCTCGAGCACCGCGGCCGGCACCTCCGCGCCGGGCACCGGCGCGGTCGTCAGGACGGTCACCTGGTGCCCCGCATCCACCAGCGCGCGCATCGTCGCGACCCAGATCCGCTCGTAGCCGCCCTGGGCCGCGGGCGGGTAGAGGTTGCCGACGGCCAGCACGTGCACCGCCATATCCTCCCGCGTCCATGCCTCAGACCGTCCCCGCAGAGATCTTCAAGGCCTACGACGTCCGCGGCCTGTACGGCGAGCAGATCGACGGCGACGTGGCCGAATCCGTCGGCCGGGCCTTCGTGCGCGTGCTCTCCAACCTGCACGGCAAGCCGGCGGCCGAGCTGCGCGTGGGGCTCGGGCGCGACATGCGCCTGACGGCCCCCGAGCTCGCCGGGCGCTACCGGGACGGCATGATCGCCGAGGGCGCGCACGTGCTCGACGCCGGGATGGTCGGCACCGAGATGCTCTACTTCCTCGTGGGGTCGCGCGAGCTCGACGGCGGCCTGATGTGCACCGCCTCGCACAACCCGAAGGCGTACACGGGGGCGAAGCTCGTCGAGCGCGGCGCCGTCGCGCTGAGCGGCGACCGCGGCATCCAGGACATCCGGCGCGCGATCGAGGGCGGCCTCGGCGACGCGCCGGGCGGCGGCTCGGTCGAGGAGGTCGACGTCGCGCCCGAGTTCCGCGAGCGCGCCACGAGCCTGGTCGACGCCGATGCGATCGCGCCGATGAAGGTCGTCCTGGACGGCGGCAACGGCATGGCCGGGCCCATGGTCGGCCCGATCCTCGAGGGCATCGGCGGCCTCGAGCTGTCGCCGTACTACTGGAAGCCGGACGGCGAGTTCCCCGACCACGAGCCCAACCCGCTGCTGCCGGAGAACCGCGAGTTCATCATGCGCAAGGTCGTCGAGGAGGGCGCGGACCTCGGCATCGCCTGGGACGGCGACGCCGACCGCTGCTTCTTCATCGACGACACGGGCGGCTTCGTCGACGGCGACTTCCTGACCGCGCTGCTGGCCGAGTCGATCCTCCACAAGCGGCCGGGCGCCGACATCCTCTACGACGTCCGCGCCTCGCGCGCGGTGGCCGACACGGTCGCCGCCAACGGCGGCCGCGCCCACGTCAACCGCGTCGGCCACGCCTTCTTCAAGACCCGGATGCGCGACGAGGGCGGCGTCTTCGGCGGCGAGGTCTCCGGCCACTACTACTTCGCCGACTTCTACAACGCGGATTCCGGGACGATCCCTGCGCTGCTGATCCTCGAGCTGCTCTCCCAGAAGAACCGCAAGCTGTCCGAGCTGCTCGAGGGCTTCCGCTCGAAGTACTTCATCTCGGGCGAGATCAACTCCGAGGTGGCCGACCCGCAGGCGAAGATGGACGAGATCGCCGAGCGCTACGCCGACGGCGAGGTCTCCTGGCTCGACGGCGTCTCGGTCGACTACGAGGACTGGCACTTCAACGTCCGGCCGTCCAACACCGAGCCGCTGCTGCGCCTCAACCTCGAGAGCCTGGTCTCCCAGCAGGACATGGAGACCCGGCGCGACGAGGTGCTCGCCCTGATCCGGGCGTGACCGACCCGCTGGCCCGGGCGCAGGCCGCGGGCATCCACTGCCTGCCGATCCCGACACCGTTCGCCGTCGGCCGCGTCAACTGCTGGCTGATCGAGGACGACCCGCTCACCCTCGTCGACACCGGGCCGAACTCGGGCAAGGCGCTCGACGAGCTCGAGCAGGCGCTCGCGGCCCGGGGCCGCCGGATCGAGGACCTCGAGCGGATCGTGGTCACCCACCAGCACATCGACCACGAGGGCCTCGTCGCGATCCTCGCCCGCCGCTCCGGCGCCGAGGTCTGCGCGCTCGACCTGCTCGCGCCCGTGCTCGAGGACTTCGGCGCCGCGATGGAGCGCGAGGACGAGCTCGCGGAAGCGCTGATGCTGCGCCACGGCATCCCGCGCGACGTGGTGATCGCGCTGCGCTCGATGTCGCGGGCGTTCCGGGCCTGGGGCTCCGCCGCGCGCGTCACGCACCACCTGCGCGACGGCGGCACGCTGGGCTTCGCCGGGCGGACGCTGCACGTCCACCACCGGCCGGGCCACTCGCCGTCCGACACGGTCCTGCACGACCCCGGGCGCGGCCTGCTGATCGGCGGCGACCACCTGCTCGAGCACATCTCGTCGAACCCGCTGATCTCGCGCCCGCTCGGCGGCCGCTCGGGCGAGCCGGGCAGCGGCCGGCCGCGCGCGCTGCTGACCTACCTCGAGTCCCTGCGGGCAACGCAGGCGATGGAGGGCGTCGAGGTCGTGCTGCCCGGGCACGGCCCCCCGGTGACCGACGCGCGCGGTCTGATCGAAGGCCGGTTCGCGCTGCACGAGCGGCGGGCGGCGAAGATCGCGTCGCTGCTCGGCGACGGCCCCCACTCCGCCTACGAGCTCGCGCACGCGCTCTGGGGCAACGTCGCGGTGACGCAGGCCTACCTCACCCTCAGCGAGGTGCTGGGCCACCTCGACCTGCTGGGCGAGCGCGGCGAGGTCACCGAGGGCGAGGCGGGCGGCATCGCGCGCTTCGCCCGCGCCACCTGAGGCCTCAGCCCTCGATCGCGCCGACGTGCTCGATGTTCGCGCGGTCGCCCGCCTCGTCGGAGGGCGCGGCGGCGAACCATGCGTCGAGGATCTCGCCGAGCAGCGCCGGCGAGGTCGTCCGCAGCGACAGGGCGAGGACGTTGGCGTCGTTCCAGCGCCGCGCGCCCTCCGCGGTCGCGGCGTCGCCGCACAGCGCCGCCCGCACGCCGCGGACCTTGTTGGCGGCGATGGACGCGCCGGTGCCCGTCCAGCAGCAGACCACCGCGTGCTCGGCCCGCCCCTCGGCGACGTCGCGCGCGGCGGCCTCGCTGGCCCAGGCCCAGTCGTCGCGCTCGGCCTCGCTGAGCGCGCCGTGCGCCGCGGCGACCTCGTGGCCGCGCGCCCTCAGCGCCTCGGCCACCTGCTCGGCGACGCCGGTGCGCTCGTCGGCCGCGATGGAGATGCGCATGCCGGTCAGGGTGACACACTGCCCGCTCCGATGGCCGACCTCGCCGAGCGCGCGCGCACCCAGCCCTGGTACCACACGCTCGAGCTGCCGGGGCACACGACGAGCGGGATCTTCGACCTGCGCCCGTACGTCGAGCGCTACGGGCTGCCCGAGTCGCTGGCGGGCCGGCGCGTGCTCGAGATCGGCACCTGGGACGGCTTCTGGGCATTCGAGATGGAGCGCCGCGGCGCCGAGGTCGTGGCGATCGACCTCGACGACGAGCGCGAGCTCGACTGGCCGCCGCGCCGTCGCGAGGCCAAGCCGCAGGTCCGCCGCGGCGCCGGGTTCGAGCTGGCGCGCGAGCTGCTCGGGTCGAAGGTCGAGCGCGTGGTGCGGTCGATCTACGACACCCGCCCCGAGGACGTCGGGACCTTCGATCTGGTCTTCTGCGGCTCCGTGCTGCTGCACCTGCGCGACCAGCTGCTCGCGCTCGAGCGGATCGCCGAGCTGACCCGGCCCGGCGGCCTCTTCATCTCGGCGGAGGAGTACGACCGCACGGGCGACCTGCTGCCGTGGCCGGCCGCCCGCTTCCTCGGCAACCGCGACGAGGGCGTCGTGTTCTGGCTGCCGTCGCGGCGCGCCTGGCGGCAGATGCTCTGGTACGCGGGCTTCGACGGGATCGAGGAGCATTCCCGCTTCACGATGCGCAGCACGCAGGGCTGGTCGATCCGCCACGTGGTCCACCACGCCCGCCGATCGACTACGGTCGCTGCCTGACATGGACCCCCTGCTCGTCGTCTTCGGCCTCGGGGTCGGCGTCCTCGTGGGCATGACGGGGGTCGGGGGCGGGTCGCTGATGACCCCGCTGCTGATCCTCGTCTTCGGCATCAAGCCCGTGCTGGCCGTCGGCACCGACGTCGCCCACGCCGCCGTCACCAAGACGGGAACGGCCGAGCGCGAGCGCGACACCGTGCCGATGGAGCTGCGCCACAAGGTCGCGGCCGGGCTGCTCGGCGTGTCGGTCGGCGTGGTGCTCGGCATCACGTCGGCGGGCTTGGGCGCGCTGATCGCGGTCGTGGGCATCGCCTTCGTCGTGACCTGGCGGGTAACCCGGCGCGGCCCGGGTCGTACCCTTCCGGACCCCTCATGAACTACGAGCTGAGCCATCTCGACGCCCTCGAGTCCGAGGCGATCCATCTCATGCGCGAGGTCGCCGCGGAGTTCGAGCGTCCCTGCCTGCTGTTCAGCGGCGGCAAGGACTCGATCACGCTGCTGCGCCTGGCCGAGAAGGCGTTTCGCCCCGGGCGGTTCCCCTTCCCGATCATGCACATCGACACCGGGCACAACTTCCCGGAGGTCCTCGAGTTCCGCGACCGCCGCGTCGACGAGCTCGGGGAGCGGCTGATCGTCGCCAGCGTGCAGGAGTCCATCGACCAGGGCCGCGCCGTCGAGGAGAGCGGCCCGCGCGCATCCCGCAACCGCCTGCAGACGGTCACGCTGCTCGACGCGATCGAGGAGCACCAGTTCGACGCCCTCTTCGGCGGCGCGCGCCGCGACGAGGAGCGGGCGCGCGCGAAGGAGCGGATGCTCTCGTTCCGCGACGACTTCGGCCAGTGGGACCCGCGGGCCCAGCGCCCCGAGCTGTGGAACCTCTACAACGGCCGCATCCGCCGCGGCGAGCACGTCCGGGCCTTCCCGCTGTCGAACTGGACCGAGCTCGACGTCTGGCAGTACATCGCTCGCGAGGGCCTCGAGCTGCCGCCGATCTACTTCGCCCACGAGCGCGAGGTCTTCGAGCGCGACGGCATGCTCTACGCCGTCTCGCCGTACGTCGAGCTGCTCGACGGCGAGGAGCCGTTCCTGGAGTCCGTGCGCTACCGGACCGTCGGCGACCTCACCGTCACCGGCGCCGTGCGCTCGACCGCGACGACGCTCGAGGAGGTCGTGGCCGAGATCGCCGCCACCAACGTCACCGAGCGCGGCGAGACCCGCGCCGACGACCGCGCCACGGAGGCCGCGATGGAAGACCGCAAACGGGAAGGGTATTTCTAGGTGTCCCCTGCCGCAGGCGCCCACGGCGGCCTCGTCCGCATCGTCACCGCCGGCTCCGTCGACGACGGCAAGTCCACCCTGATCGGGCGGCTGCTGTACGACTCGAAGGAGATCCTCGCCGACCAGCTCGCGCACATCGCCGAGGTGAGTCGCCGGCGCGGGCTCGACACGGTCGACCTCGCGCTGCTGACCGACGGCCTGCGCGCCGAGCGCGAGCAGGGCATCACGATCGACGTCGCGTATCGCTACTTCGCGACGGCGCGGCGCAAGTTCATCCTCGCCGACTGCCCCGGGCACATCCAGTACACGCGCAACATGGTCACCGGCGCGTCGACCGCCGACGTCGCGATCGTGCTCGTCGACGCCCGCGAGGGCCCGACGGAGCAGTCGCGCCGCCACACGTTCCTGGCCTCGCTGCTCGGGATCTCGCACCTCGTGCTGGCCGTCAACAAGATGGACCTCGTCGACTGGGACGAGGACGCCTACGAGCGGATCGTCGACGAGATGACCGACTTCACGGCCAAGCTCGAGATCCCCGACGTGACCTTCATCCCGATCTCGGCGCTGCACGGCGACAACGTCGTCGAGCGCAGCGAGGAGATGAGCTGGTACGGCGGCCCGCCGCTGCTGTGGCACCTCGAGCACCTGCACGTCGCCTCCGACCGCAACCTGATCGACGTGCGCTTCCCCGTGCAGTGGGTGATCCGCCCGCAGACCGACGAGCACCACGACTACCGCGGCTACGCCGGGCAGGTCGCGAGCGGGATCCTCAAGCCCGGCGACGAGGTGATCGTGCAGCCGTCGGGCCGCGAGACGCGGATCGCGCGCATCGAGACCTTCGACGGCGAGGTCTCCGAGGCGTTCCCGCCGATGTCGGTCGTCGTGCACCTCGAGGACGACCTCGACGTGTCTCGCGGCGACATGATCTGCCGCCCGCACAACCAGCCGGTCGCCACGCGCGAGCTCGACGCGACGATCTGCTGGATGGCCGACCAGCCGCTGCGGCCGGGCGCGCGCCTGGCGCTCAAGCACACGACGCGCCACGCGCGGGTGATCGTCGACGACATCCGCTACCGCCTGGACGTCAACACGCTCCACCGCGACCTCGAGGCGACCGAGCTGGCGCTCAACGACATCGGCCGCATCACGCTGCGCACGAGCGCGCCGGTGATCGTCGACCCGTACCGCCGCAACCGGTCCACCGGCTCGTTCATCCTCATCGACGAGGCGCGCAACGACACCGTCGCGGGCGGGATGATCCTGCAGGCGGGCGGCGCGTGAGGCCGGTCAGCGAGGGCGTCGTCTGGGAGGCCACCGGGCTGACCCGCGAGCGCCGCTGGGCCGGCACCGGTCTGCGCGGCGCGACGATCTGGATGACCGGCCTCCCCGCGTCGGGCAAGTCGACGCTGGCCGCCGCCGTCGTCGAGCGCCTGGTCGAGATGGGGCGCCCCGCCTACCGGCTCGACGGCGACAACCTCCGCCACGGGCTCAACGGCGACCTCGGCTTCGATCCCGCCGGCCGCGACGAGAACGTTCGCCGGGCCGGTGAGGTGGCGCGACTGATGGCCGACGCCGGGCTGATCGTGGTCGTGTCGCTGATCAGCCCGTACGCGGACGCCCGCGCCGCCGCGCGCGCCATCCACGAGAACGACGGCCTGCCCTTCGTGGAGGTCTGGGTGTCGACGCCGGTCGAGGAGTGCGAGCGGCGCGACCCGAAGGGCCTCTACGCGCGCGCCCGCCGCGGCGAGCTGACCGGGATGACCGGGGTCGACGACCCCTACGAGCCGCCCGCGGCGCCCGACATCGAGGTCCGGCCCGGCCGGGACGGGCTTGCAGCCGACGTCGACCGCGTGGTGGCCGCCCTGCGCGAGCGCGGCGTCGTCCCCGCGGGCTGAGGGGTTACGCCGCCACGTCAGCGCCGACGGATGCGTGGGCTGCGTTCTCCCCCCAGGCGACGATTCTGCCGCCCACGTCCGCGCCGATAGGGGCGTGGGCTGCGTTCTCCCCCGCCAGGCGAGGATTCTGCCGCCCACGTCCGCGCCGACAGGGGCCTGGGCTGCGCTCTCCCCCGCCAGGCGCGCGCTCCGCCCCGATCCCGCCGCGCAGGTGGCAGGCGACGGCGAGAACGCACCGGCCCACCGGGGTAGGGGAACCAGTGGCGGCACGCCTCGCCGTCGGTGTGATGATGACGCACGCGCGGGCGGGTTGCAGCGGGGATCAGAGGACGGGTGCGGCGGCGCGCAGCGATCCGGCGGCGAGGGCGCCGGCACCGACGGCGTCGGCGGCGAGCTGCACCGCGCCGACCCGCAGCGGCCCGTGCTCGGGCCAGTGGCGCGCCTCCGCGCGCAGCGTGCGCGCGTACGGCAGCGCGCCCGCCAGCAGCCACGGGCGGCGTGTCAGCGCCGCCGCGGCCACGGCGGTCAGCGCGAGGTCGAACTCGGCGCTGCGGCGGCTGAGGAAGACCCTCCGGTACAGGAACGCCTCGCGCAGCTCGGGCACCTGCCGCACGAGGGGGCCGAAGAAGCGCAGCCGCGCGCGCTCGCCGACGTAGCCGGCCGGGCCGCGGGGGAACACCGCGTGGTGCACGACGGCCTCCGCGCAGAACGCGGTACGCGCGCCGGCCCGCCGCGCCCGCCAGCCCAGCCACACGTCCTCGCCGAGCTCCTTGCCGCCGCGCGGGCGCAGGATCGACTCGAAGCCGCCGAGGCGCTCGAACCAGTCACGCCGGATGCCGAGGTTGGCCGTTTCGTAGAGCCCGTGTTCGGCCGTGACCGAGATCGTGCGGTCGAACGGCCCGCGCGCGGCGCCGGGGGCCGGCAGCACGCGGCCCTGCACGAGGTCGGCCGCCTCCAGCGCCGCCAGCAGCGCCCCCAGCCAGCCGGGCTCAGGCGCGCAGTCGGCGTCGGTGAAGGCCAGCGCGGCCCCGGCCGCGACCGCTGCGCCCCGGTTGCGGGCCGCGGCCGGCCCCTCCCCGGCGCCCGCGACCACCCGCACCGGAGCGCCCGCCGCGCGCGCGATCGCCGCCGTGGCGTCGCGCGAGCCGTCGTCGACCACGACGACCTCGAAGCTCGCCGCCGTGCGCTGGGCCGCCAGCGCCGCGAGCGTCGCCGGCAGCGTGGCGGCCGCGTCGCGGGCCGGGATGATCACGCTGGCGTCCACGCGCCGGAGCCTACGGGCGTGCCGGGGCGGCGCGCCCTAGTCTGCGCGCGATGGGGCCCGGGAAGATGCGTGCCTTCTGGGACGACCGCGCGCGCGAGAACGCCGCGTACTTCGTCGACAACCAGCTCGCGTACGACGACCCCGACATGGCGGCGTTCTGGGCCGGCGGCGCGGAGACGGTCGACCTGATCCTCGAGCGCGTGGCCGCGCCGGCGATCGGCCCGGAGGACGTGGTCGTGGAGATCGGCTGCGGCCTCGGGCGCCTGACGCGGCCGCTCGCCACGCGCGCGGCGCGCGTGCGGGCGGTCGACGTGTCGGCGGAGATGCTCGCGCGGGCCCGGGAGGCCAACCCGCAGCTCACCAACGTGGAGTGGCTGCTCGGCGACGGCGTGAGCCTCGCCGGAATCGACGCCGCGTCCGCCGACGTCGTCTTCTCGCACGTCGTCTTCCAGCACATCCCGGACCCCGCCATCACGCTCGGCTACGTGCGCGAGATGGGACGGGTGCTGCGGGCCGGCGGCTGGGCGGCGTTCCAGGTCTCCGACGACCCCGCGGTGCACCGCGCGCCGGCCGGCGGCGCGCGCCTGCGCCGGCGGCTGACCGCGCTCGCCGGCCGCTCGCCGCGCGGCCAGGACCACCCGGCGTGGCTCGGCTCGGCAGTCGACCTCGGCGAGCTGCGGGCGGCGGCGGAGGGCGCCGGGCTCGCGGTCGAGCGGATCGCCGACGCCGGCACGCAGTTCTGCTGCGTGCTCCTGCGCCGCCGGTAGGATCGGCCGCGTGCCGGGAACGCTCGAGCGCGCCAGGCGGAAGCGCTGGTACCACACGCTGGAGCTTCCCGGGCACACGACGCAGGGGGTCTTCGACCTGCGCCCCTACGTCGGGCGCTACGGCATCCCGGACGACCTGACGGGCAAGCGCGCCCTCGAAGTCGGCACGTGGGACGGGTTCTGGGCGTTCGAGCTCGAGCGTCGCGGCGCCGAGGTGGTCGCGATCGACCTCGACCGCGAGGAGGACCTGGACTTCCCTCCGCGCCTGCGCCCGTCCAGCCACCCGGACGTGGTTCGCGGCGACGGCTTCGCGCTCGCGGGCGAGCTGCTGGACTCGCGCGTCGAGCGGGTCGCGCGCTCGGTCTACGACGCGGTACCGGGGGACCTCGGGACCTTCGACCTCGTGTTCTGCGGCTCGGTGATCATGCACCTGCGCGACCAGCTGCTCGCGCTCGAGCGGATCGCGGCGCTGACGCGCCCGGGCGGGACGTTCATCAGCGCCGAGGAGTACGAGCCGCTTACCGACCTCGTGCCGTGGCCCAGCGCGCGCTTCCGCGGCAACCGCAACGTCGGCGTGATCTTCTGGATGCCCAACCGCCGGGCGTGGCGCCAGATGCTCTGGTACGCCGGCTTCGACCGCGTCGAGGAGCGTGCCCGCTTCACGATGCGCTCGACGGAGGGGTTCAGCGTCAGGCATGTCGTCCACCACGCCTTCCGCTAGCCCGCCCGTACTGGTCGCCGTCGTGTCGTGGAACACGCGCGACCTGCTCGACGCCTGCCTGGCGTCGCTGCGGCCCGAGGCGGACGCCGGCCGCGCGCGCGTGATCGTGGTCGACAACGCGTCGAGCGACGGCTCCGCGGCGCTCGCCGCGGAGCGGCATCCGTGGGCGGAGCTCGTGGCGCTCGAGGAGAACGTCGGCTTCGGCCGCGCGGTGAACCTCGCCGCGGCGCGCGCACCCGCGGCCGCCTTCGTGGCACCGGCCAACGCCGACGTGGCGCTCGAGCCGGGCGCGCTCGAAGCGCTCCTGGCCGCCGCGCGGGCGGACCCGGGCGCCGGGGTGCTCGCCCCGCGGCTCGTGCTCGACGACGGCAGCACGCAGCACTCCCTGTACCCCTTCCCCACGCTGCCGTTCACGCTCGCGTTCAACCTCGGCGTGCCGCGGCTGAGCCGGAGGCTCGCCGACCGCTGGTGCCTGGAGGGTGCGTGGGATCCCGGACGCCCGCGGCGGGCACCGTGGGCGATCGGGGCGTTCCTGCTCGTCCGCCGCGCCGCGTGGGACGCCGTCGGAGGGTTCGACGAGCGCCAGTGGATGTACGCCGAGGACCTCGACCTCGGCTGGCGGCTCCGGCGGGCGGGCTGGGCGACCCGCTACGTCCCCGGCGCGCGCGTGCGTCACAGCGGCGGAGCCGCGACGAGCCAGGCCTTCGGCGACCGCCGCGCGGCGCAGTGGCAGCGGGCGACCTACGCGTGGATGCTCCGCCGCCGCGGCGCGGCGCGGACGCGCGCGGTGGCGCTGGTCAACGTCGCCGGGGCGGCCGCGCGCGGCGCGCTCGCGCGCGACCCTCACCGCCGGGCCTCGTTCCGCGCATGGGCCCGCCTGCACCGCGAGGGGCTGCGGCCGGCCGCCGACCTCGAGCGCCACGCGTAGTAGCGTCAGCGCGGCGGACGCCATGGACGACGCACCGGCACGGTTCGACCTGGGTTCGCGCTCCCTGCGCGAGCACGCCGCGCGCGGATCGCTCGTCAACGCCGCGTTCAGCGCGGGGCTGAGCCTGATCGGGCTCATCCGCGCCTTCGCGCTGGCCGTGTTCCTGACCCGCACCGACTACGGCGTCTGGGGCGTGCTCGCCGTCTCGCTGGGCACGGTGCTGTGGCTCAAGCAGGCGGGCGTCGGCGACCGGTTCATCCAGCAGGACGAGCACGACCAGGAGCGCGAGTTCCAGCGCGCGTTCACGCTCGAGCTGCTCGCGACCGGCGCGTTCGTCGTCCTCCTGCTCGCCCTGCTGCCGCTGTTCTGCCTGCTCTACGGCGAGTGGGAGCTGCTGGCGCCGGGGCTCGTGATCGTGCTGGCGCTCGTCCCGACGGGGGTCATGCAGGCCCCGCTGTGGGTCTTCTACCGCCGCATGGACTTCGTCCGGCAGCGCACGCTGCAGGCGATCGAGCCGGTGGTGGCGCTCGTCGTGTCGGTCGCGCTGGCGGCGCTCGGGCTCGGCTACTGGGCGATCGTGCTCGGCATGGTCGCGGGCGGCTGGGCGATGGCCGCGGCGGCCGCCGCCAGCTCGCCGTACCCGCTGCGCTGGCGCTACGACCCCGGCGCCCTGCGCTCGTACTGGTCGTTCTCGTGGCCGCTGTTCGTCACGAGCGGCGCGACCGTCGTGGCCGCCCAGCTCGCGGTCCTCGCGACCGAGGCGCACCTCGGGCTGGCGGCGGTCGGAGCGATGGCGCTCGCGTCGCAGGTCACCCAGTTCACGCACCGCGTCGACGCGCTCGTGACCGGCACGCTGTATCCGGCGATCTGCGCCGTCCGCGACCGCCTCGACCTGCTCGCGGAGTCCTTCGTGAAGAGCAACCGGCTCGGGCTGATGTGGGCCATGCCGTTCGGCGCGGGCCTGGCCCTGTTCTGCGGCGACCTCGTGACCTACGTGCTGGGCGAGGAGTGGCGCCCGGCCGTGGAGCTGCTGCAGGTCTACGGGGTCGTCGCGGCGGTCGGGCACCTCGCCTTCAACTGGGACGCGTACCTGCGCGCCCGCGGCGACACCCGGCCGCTGGCGGTCGCCGCCGTCGCCTCGACCGTCGCGTTCGTGGCGTGCGGCCTGCCGTTGCTGCTGCTGTTCGACCTGCGCGGCCTCGCGGCGGCGATCGCGATCCAGACCGCCGTGCACGTCGCGTTCCGCGCGCTGTACCTGCGGCGGCTGTTCCACGGGCTGCGCTACCTCGCGCACGCCGGCCGCGCGATGGCGCCGACCCTGCCCGCGGCGGCCGCCGTCCTGCTGCTGCGGCACCTCGGCGGCGGCGAGCGGACGGTCGGCGACGTGATGATCGAGCTCGGCGCGTACGCCCTGGTCGCGGCGCTGGTCACCTGGCGACTCGAGCGCGGGCTCCTGCGCGAGGCCGCGGGCTACCTGCGGCCGGCCGCGGCCTGAGCCGTCGCGGCGGCGCCGGCCGCGTGCGCGACCAGCTCGCGCGCGGCGTCGTCGCCCAGGCGCACGGCGTAGTTGGTGCCGCGGTCCTCGGGATAGACCTGCGTGGTGTTCGCAAGCACCAGGCCTGCCGCCGGCGTGCGCAACGCCGGGATGCGCTCGTGGTAGCCCACGGTCACGATGGGCTGCGCGGCGGGCTCGCGGTGCAGCCAGAGCTCGCGCACCCAGCCGCGCGAGTAGCCCGGGTTGACCTTGCGCAGGCCGTCCTCGTAGCGGGCGAGCAGCGAGTCGGCGTCGAGCGACAGCAGCTCGTGGCCGTGCGGCAGGTAGTTGGCCACGTACAGGAAGCGCCGGCCGCCGTAGCGCTCGGGCTCGATGAAGTTGGTGTGCTCGATCAGCCCGACGAACGGCAGCTCGGGGTCGGCGATGTTCGTCCAGTAGTACGGGCTGAACGGCCGGTCGAGCTCGAGCAGCAGGCACAGCGCGGCGAAGTACTCGATCGAGCGCGCGCGCCCGAGGTACTCCTCCCCCACCTCCCGGCGCAGGTCGTCGTCGAGCAGGCCCTCGAAGACGTCGTTGGGGACGGTGGCGAGCACCGCGTCGTAGCGCTCGGGCTCGCCGGCGGGCTCGAACGCGGCGGGCGCGTGGCCGCGGCGGAAGGAGCCGGGCGCCCCCGGCGTCACCAGCAGGCCCGCGCCGTCGCGCGCCAGCCGCGCCGCCGGGCGGTCGATCAGCACGCGCCCGCCGGTGCCCTCGATCGAGCGCTGCAGGGCGGCGAACAGCTCCTCCCAGGACCGGCGCGGATAGCCGAGCTTCTCCTGGCGCGCCTCGTCGCCCTTGATCGAGCGCCGCAGCGTGAACTTGCTCCACAGCCACACCATCGCGATGTCGTCGGCGCGCTCGCCGAACTTGCCGCGCAGCAGCGGGCCCCAGACCTTCTCCCACGGCTGGCGCCCCATCCGGCTCTGGATCCACTCGCGGGCGGTGATGCGCTCGTACGGCGCGCGGTCGCGGCCGAAGCGCTGCAGCCCGACGACCGCCGCGCCCATCCGCACCCGCGCCAGCGGCGACAGCGGGCGGAAGCGCAGCAGGTCCTGCGGCGTGACGAACGGCCACTGCCGCCCGTCGGCGAAGAACGCGACGCTCGACGGGCGCCACTCGAGCTCGTCCGGCATCCCCAGCTCCTCGTAGAGCGCCGCGATGTGGCGGTCCGACGTGAACAGGTGGTGGTAGTAGCGCTCCAGCAGGTGCCCCTGCCCGACGTCGAGCGTCGCGGCCTGGCCGCCGAGGCCCGGCCAGCGCTCGTAGACGTCGCAGGCGTGGCCGGCCTGCCCGAGGCGGTGCGCCGCCACGAGGCCGGCGACGCCGGCCCCGATCACCGCCACCCTCACGCGAGGTCCGCGGGGCGGCGCAGCCCGACCCCCGCCTCCTCGTCGACGTTGGTGCGCTCCCGCACGACGTACAGCGGGCGCCGCTTGACCTCGTCGTAGATGCGCCCGACGTACTCGCCGATCACGCCCAGCGTGATGAGCTGGATGCCGCCGAGCAGCAGCACGACGACGAGTGTCGACGAGATGCCCGGGACGAAGACGTTGTTCAGGCGCGCGACGATCGTGAGCGGGATCGCCAGGAACGCCAGGATCGAGATCGCGAAGCCGAGGAAGGTCGCCGCCTGCAGCGGGAAGTACGAGAAGCTCGAGATCGCGTCGAAGCCGAACCGCAGCATCCGGCGCAGGTCGAACTTCGTCCGGCCGGCCGTGCGAGCGTCGCGGCGGTAGGGCAGCGCCGTCTGCGTGAAGCCGATCCAGACGGTCATCCCGCGCAGGAACCGGTTGCGCTCGGGCATCGCCAGCAGGGCGTCGAGCGCGCGCCGGTCCATCAGGCGGAAGTCGCCGGCGTCGAGCGGCAGGTCGATCTGGGCCATGCGCGCCATCAGCCGGTAGAACGCGTGCGCGGTCCACAGCTTCATCCGCGTCTCGCCCTCGCGGCTCTCGCGCACCGCGTACACGACGTCGGCGCCGGCGCGCCAGCGCCCGACCATGTCCGGGATCAGCTCGGGCGGATCCTGCAGGTCGGCGTCGATCATCACGACGGCGTCCCCGCGGGCGTGCTCGAGCCCCGCGGTCAGCGCCGCCTGGTGGCCGAAGTTACGCGACAGCGAGATCACCTTCACGCGCTCGTCGGCCGCCGCCAGGTCCGCCAGCACGGCGGCCGTGGCGTCGCGGCTGCCGTCGTCGACGACCACGAGCTCCCAGTCGATCGCGCCGAGCGCCGCCACGAGGCGCTCGTACAGCGGGCGCGCGTTGTCCTCCTCGTCGTGCATCGGCGTGACGACGCTGAGGAGCCCCAGCTCCCGCAGCCCGCCGCGCGCGATCGTCGCTTCCGTCGCCACGGCGTCACGGTATCGCCTGGGGCGGGCGTGCCCGCGGTGCCGTACTAGGGTCCGACGCCGATGCGCCTCCCGCCGCAGATCTACGACCGCGAGTACTTCCTCTCCAACACCTGCGAGGGCGCCGACGAGTTCCACGCCAACCGCGGCCTGTCGGCGCTGAAGGCGCGCCAGGTGCGCCTGCTCGCGCCCGGGCCCGGGCTGCGCGTGCTCGACATGGGCTGCGGGCGCGGCGAGGTGCTGCTGGCCTGCGCCCGCGCGGGCGCCGAGGTCGCGGGGATCGACTACTCCGGCGACGCGGTCGAGATCAGCCGCGAGACGCTGGCCGGGGTCGCGGCCGCCGAGCTCGTGCAGGGCGACGTGGCGGCGCTGCCGTGGCCGGACGCGTCCTTCGACCGGGTGCTCAGCGGCGACGTCATCGAGCACCTCGACCCGGCCGACGCCGCCGGGATGCTGCGCGAGGCGCACCGCGTGCTGCGCCCGGGCGGGCGGCTCGTCGTCCACACCGCCCCGAACCGGCTCTTCCTCGACCTCGCCTGGCCCGTCGCGCGCTGGCCGCTGATCGCCGCCGGCCACGGCGAGAGCGTGCGCCGGCTCGAGGCGTGGGTGGCGGCGTCGAAGCGCTACCACGTCAACGAGCAGTCGCTGTACTCGCTGCGGCGGGCCGTGCGCGCCGCCGGCTTCGAGCGGCCGACGGTGTGGATCGACCCCAACATCGTCCGCGACGGCAGCCACCACACCACGGAGGGACTCGAGCACTCGTGGATGATCCGCGCGGGCCAGCGGCTGGCCGCGCTGCGGCCGGTCCGCCTGCTGTGCGGCAACGACCTGTGGGCGGTGGCGCGGCGGTGACCTGCGCCGCCTGCGGCGGCGGGCGCCTGCTGCCGCACCTCCGGGTCGCCGGCCGCGTCGCCACGCACGGGCTGATCCCGACCACGGACGCCTACGGCACCGCGCTCGACGACATCGTCCGCTGCGCCGACTGCGGGCACATGCAGCTCGCCCACCGCCCGGACGACAGCGAGCTGCTGCCGCTCTACGAGGAGGCGGAGGCCGACCACTACATCGAGGAGGAGGCGGGCCAGCGGCACACCGCCCGGCTCGCGCTCGAGCTGATCGAGCGCCACGCCGGCGGCCGCGGGCGGCTGCTCGACCTCGGCTGCTGGGTCGGGTTCCTGCTCGCGGAGGCGCGCGACCGCGGCTGGGACGTCGCCGGCGTGGAGCCCAGCGCCTTCGCG